>CAYHNK010000327.1:0-5317 GCA_964357695.1 uncultured Bdellovibrionales bacterium
CAAGCGGCGCGACCTCTTGGCGACTCGAGCCGTTGTAGCCCACGGCGATGGCGAAGCTTGCGGCCGCGGCGGTTCGCGCTCCCGCGAGCACGAGAAGGGCGATGCCGAGCGCGCGCATGGCGTTACCTCTCCACCTTGACGAGGAACGTATGCTGGCCAGTGTCGGCAAGAGGCAGGCGTCCAAGCCGCGTGACGTCGCGTTCATGCTCGAGCGCGGTCTGCATCGCCTGCTCGATCAGGTCGGTGGCCAATGGCGTACGGGAGAAAATGCCGTAGATGCGCAGCCACCCGGGTGAGAGCGGCTGTGTGATGGCCTCGCTCAGCTCCTGCGGCGCGGTGGCGGCGGCGATCGCAAGACTCTGCCCGCTCGTCGCGCCGGTCTCGTGCGCGGGGTGATACCAATAGACCTTGCCCGTGCCATCGACGGCGACCGCGGCGAGATAGTGAAGCCCGCTCTCGGGGCGATTCAGGTAGCCAAAGAGCAGGGCGTCCCCCGCTCTCATTTCGCCGCTCACGCGCTCGTAGCCGGGTGCGGCGCGGCTCGTGCGATAGAGCGTCAGTCCCACCCAGCGATCTGGGGCTGCGGCGAGTCCCCCGCGGGCACGAAAGCCGGCGTCGAGGGTCGGTGCGTTGCGAAGAGGCACGAGCCAGAACGCGAGGGCCGCGGCGGCAGCGAGCGGCAGAGCGCCCCACAGGCCAACGCGCCAGAACGAGTGCGGACGGGACGTCGCAGCGACTGACGAGGACGACAGGCGCGTGCGGGCCAAGATCTCCTCTTGTAGCGGCAGGTCGACGAAGGTCTCGAGCGCACCACTCACTTGCTCGGTGATGGCGGCAAAATGCGCCCAACCACCGCGACACGAAGGGCAAGCGGCAACGTGCTCGGCAGCATCAGGGGGCAGCGGCCGACCGTCGACAAAGCGTGCGAGTAGCTCGCGTGAGCTCGGACAACTCATGGCGTCTCCTCGGCGGTCTCCTTGGCGAGTCGCCGCAGACCGCGAAAGATGTACGACTTGATGGTGCCCACTGGACGCCGCATGGTCGTGGCGACTTCCTCGATGCTTTGGTCATCGAGGTAGCGCAAGATGAGCGCTTGGCGCATCGCCTCGGGAAGCAGCGTCAAGCGCGCGCGCACCTCGCGGGCCCGCGCCTCGCGCAACAGGCCATCAATGGGGCTGTCGGCGGGGGCCATCGGCGCGCCGTCGCGCTCGAAGTGATCGATCTTCTTGCGCTGATTGCGCCGACTGCGGGCGGTGAGATGACAGCGGTTGAAGGTGCGCGCGAGCAAGAAGCTCTTGAACTTGCCGCGTGCCTCATAGCGCTGCCGCTCGGCCCATAGGGCGACAAACACCTCTTGGGTGACTTCGCGAGCGGCATGTGCGTCGCCGAGATAGCGGCAGCTCGTGCCATAGACGAGCGCCTGATGACGTCGCACCAGCCGTTCAAAGGCCGCGTGCATGCCTCCCGCGGCGAGCAGCATGAGGTCGTCGTCCGCGAGCCCGTCGAGGTTGGTGGCGCGCGACCCCGTGGTCGAGTCCGGCACCACCGTCAGGTGATCGCGACGCGTGTCCATGTCGCTGGCATAGACCATCTCGCATGGTGAGAACAGCAACGGTGATGCAGGTTGCAGGAGCCATCGCCGTTGCCTTCTCACCCTGCACTCCGCTACATCGCACTGATGGCGCGCATTCTCATCGTCGACGACGAGGAAGGGGTCCGGAGCTTTCTCGTCGAGGCCCTCGCGGCCGTGGGACACGCGGTCAGCGAGGTGGGCGATGGCGAGGCGGCCGCCGAGTTGCTCGCGCGGCGCAGTTTCCACCTTCTTGTGACCGATCTGAAGATGCCACGGCAGGATGGCCTGGAGCTGCTGCGGCGTGTGCGCAGCGAGCAGCCGGAGCTGGAGGTCATCGTCCTCACGGCGCACGGCACCATCGAATCGGCCGTAGCCGCGATGAAGCTCGGAGCGTTCGACTATCTGACCAAGCCCCTGAGCGGTCCCGACGAATTGCGCCTCGTCGTCAGTCGGGCGCTCGAGCGACGCGGATTACGCGACGCAGCGCAGCGGCACCGACTCACCCATGACGAAGAGCGGTTTGTCGCCGTCGACCCGCATTCGCTCGAGCTCGTCGCCATGCTGCGCAAGGTGGCCCGCACCGACGCCACCGTGTTGCTGACCGGCGAAAGCGGTACGGGCAAGGAGGTCGCAGCTCGGTTTGTGCACCGCGAGAGTCGACGTGCCCAGGGGCCGTTTGTGGCGGTCAACTGCGCCGCGCTCGCCGACACACTGCTCGAGAGCGAGCTCTTCGGGCACGAGAAGGGGGCGTTTACCGGCGCGACGAGCCAGCACCGCGGTCGTTTCGAGCTCGCGGACGGCGGCACGCTCTTTCTCGATGAGGTCGCTGAGCTTCGCCCCGAGCTTCAGGTCAAGCTCCTGCGGGTGTTGCAGGAGCGTACCTTCGAGCGCGTCGGTGGCACGCGGCACATCGAGGTCGACGTTCGTCTGATTGCGGCGACCAATCGCAACCTCGAGAACGCCATGGCCCAAGGGCGCTTTCGCGAAGACCTTTACCATCGCCTTGCGGTCTTTCCGCTGCGACTGCCCGCGTTGCGCGAGCGCCGGGCCGACATCGTGCCGCTTGCCACGCATCTGCTTGGCCGCGCGGCGCGCGAGGTAGGAAAGGCCGGTGTCACGCTCTCACCCGAGGCGCAGCGGGCGCTCGAAGAGCACCGGTGGCCCGGCAATGTGCGTGAGCTTGGCAACGTGCTCGAGCGGGCGACCATCCTCGCCGAAGGGGAGCTGATTGAGCCGCGTGATCTGCTCTTGGGGACGCCGTCTGTTGAGGCGCCTGGCGTCTCGAAATTCGCGACGCTCGAAGAGATCGAACGCGAAGCGATTCGCGCCGCCCTCGCTGCAACCGGTGGCCATCGCAAGCGCACCGCCGAAAGGCTCGGAATCGGCCTGCGAACGCTCTACGACAAGCTCAAGGCCTATCGGTTGGAGTAACTCTCACGACGACGCGCGCAAGGCCGAATACGAGGTATGGGATGACCGAACGAGATTTCTTGATCCAAGCTGCAGACTTCTACGGTGACGAGGTGATCGATCACATCACCTACGAGACGCTCGCGGGTGCGGAGCGACCCGGCCATTTGCGCGACATGCTGGCGAGCATTGCCCAAATCGAGGAGCGTCACTCGGGCTTTTGGCGCAGTTACATCGCGACGCGCGGTGGCGCTGCTCCGCCGAAGCCCGATATCCGCGGACGGTTGCGCCTGTTGCGCTTTCTGCGGCGCATCTTCAACCCGGTGCTGCTCGTCTCGACGCTCGAGCTGGGAGAAGGACGCGCCGCCAAGAAGTACTTTGATTTCTTGCAGCACGCACCACTCGACGAGAACGAACGTCAAACCGTGCGCGGCATCATTCTCGACGAGCTCGAGCACGAGGTGACGTTCCGCAAGGAGTCGCAGAGCCTTGGGCTCGGGCACGTGCGCGATTTCGTGCTCGGGATGAACGATGGCCTCGTGGAAATCCTCGGCACGGTCACCGGGCTGACAGCCGTCTATGCCTCGTCGCCGCTGACGGTTGGCGCAAGTGGCCTCATCGTGGGGGTCGCTGGTGCGCTGTCGATGGGGATTGGCGCCTTCATGTCGGTGCGCTCGCAACGACAGGTCAACGAAGGCGCCACGGAGCGCCTGAGTGTGCTCTTTGCCGTCGCGCCCGAGCGGGCGACGCGCGAGTACCACGAGCGTCTCGTCGACTCCGGGGTTCCCCGTGATGTCGCCGACGCCATCGCGCAGAAGGTCGCGGGCAGTGAGCAAGCGGTGACGCGGCTACTGCTCGAGCCCAGTGACGAGAGCGAGCTGCGCTCGGGGGCTTTGACGGGCCTCGCCTATCTCTTCGGTGTCGCGTTCCCCGTGCTGCCGTTCTTTGTCGCCGGCTCGTCGGTGGGAGCGCTCAGCGGCGCCGTGCTCCTTGCGGGCCTTGCGCTCGGGGCGACCGGCGGCCTCGTCTCGATCCTTTCGGGCATCCCCCTGCGGCGCAAGGTCCTCGAGATGGTGGGCGCTGGTTTTGGCGCCGCCATCCTGTCGTATGGTTTCGGGTCCCTGCTCGATCGCTGGATCTTATGACACCAACATCCCGGCGATGGTCCCCGTGAGCGCGGTCGCGAGCGCACCTCCCACCATGGCCTTGAGCCCGACGCGCGCCAAGTCCGAGCGGCGGGTCTGGGCGATGCCACTGATACCGCCAATCTGAATGCCGACGGAGGAGAAGTTGGCGAAACCGCACAGCGCGTAGGTCGCGATGACAAACGTGCGCGGGCTGAGCTGACTGCGCAGGTGCGCCAGATCGACGTAGGCGACAAATTCGTTGAGCGATAGCTTCGTGCCGATGAGGCCGCCAAAGGCCAGCAGATCGCGCGTGTCGACCCCCATGGCCCACGAGAGCGGATAGAAGATGATGCCGAACACCTGGGCGAGTGACAGGCCGACGAGACCAAGCGCCGCGTTGACGAGCGCGATGAGGGCGATAAACGCCATGAGCATGGCCGCCACGTTGATGGCGAGTCTCATGCCGTCGCCAGCGCCGGCCGCTGCGGCGTCGATGACGTTGGCGGTCGCGCGCTCGGGGTCATGCACTTGCCCGCCCTGCGTGCGCGGCACGTGCGTCTCGGGGTACATGATCTTGGCCAGCATCAGGCCGCCGGGCGCCGCCATGACGCTGCCTGCCAGCAGGTGACCCGCATCAACGCCAAAGCTCGCATACGCCGCCATGACGCCGCCTGAAATCGTCGCAAAGCCACCCGTCATGATGGCCATGAGCTCGCTCATCGTCATATCCTCGACGTACGGCTTGACGACGAGTGGCGCCTCGGTCTGACCGACGAAAATATTCATGGCGGCGCAGAGCGACTCCGCGCCGCTCGTGCCCATGGTTCGCGTCATGACCCAGGCGATGGCGCGCACCACCTTCTGGATGATGCCGAAGTGGTACAGCACGCTCATCAGGGCCCCAAAGAAGATGATGGTCGGCAAGACGTGGAACGCGAAGATGAAGCCGAGATTGAGTGGGTCGCCGCTCGTGCCGTCGACGTATTGCACGGGACCTTGCCCGCCTGCCGCCATGCGTCCCTGGTACAGATTGCCAAAGACGAAGCCGGCACCGAAGTCGGCAAATGACAGCAGCTTGGTGATGGCGAAATTGGCTCCTTGGAACACGTAGCGACCGGGCGGCGTCCAAAGGATCAGCGCCGCGAAGACAACCTGTAGCCCGAGACCCCAGCCGATGATGCGCCAGCGGATCTTGCTGCGGTTGCTC
>CAYHNK010000328.1:0-5298 GCA_964357695.1 uncultured Bdellovibrionales bacterium
GGCGACGGCCATTCGTCTGGCCATCGCGGCCGCGGGGTCGCAGGACACGGTGCTCATCGCGGGCAAAGGGCATGAGGGCTATCAGATCGTGGGCGCACAAACGCTGAAGTTTGACGACCGCGTGTATGCGCGCGCGGTTCTCGATGAGGTGACGCGGTGACTGCGCATTGGGATCTCGGCGAGCTTGCGCGAGCTGCCGGGGCAGAGGTGCGCGGTGGGGAGCTCCCTGGTGCTGTGCAGGCGGTGGCGACTGATACGCGATCGCTGCCGCCTGCAAGCCTGTTCGTGGCGCTTCGCGGCGAGCGTTTCGACGGCCACGACTTTGCCGCCGCGGCGGTGGCGGCCGGGGCGCGGGCGTTGCTCGTCGACCGCGAAGGCGACGCTCGCTGTGAGAGCCTCGGTGCGCCGCGCCTCGTCGTCCAAGATACCTTGCGAGCGCTCGGCGATCTGGCGAGCTTTGTGCGGCGCCAACACGCGGGGCGCGTCGTGGCGATCACCGGCTCCAACGGCAAGACCACGACCAAGGAGCTCGTGGCGGCGGTGCTCGCTGCCGTCTCGTCGGTGCACAAGACGATCGGCAATCTCAACAACCTCGTCGGCTTGCCGCTCACCTTGCTCGCCTGGCCTAACGAGACACGCTGGGCGGTGGTCGAGATGGGCATGAACCACCTGGGCGAAATCGCGCGACTCACCGAGATTGCGACACCGGACGTCGGTGTGATTACCAACGTCGCGCCTGCGCACCTGGCAGGGTTGGGAAGTGTCGACGCGGTGGCCCGCGCCAAGGGCGAGCTGTACGCCGGCTTGGGCGCCACGGCGACCGCGATCGTCAATGCCGATGACCCTCTCGTGCAAGGGATCGCGGTACCGCTGTTGGGCCAGCAGAAGCGACTTCGGTTCGGCTGGGCGCGCGGCGCCGACGTGCGCATCGAGCGCTACGTGCCTACCGCGCAGGGTAGCCGCGTAATGCTGGAGCTCGAGGGTGCGCCGGTCGAGCTGCATTTGCCGCTCTTTGGTACGCACAACGCAGTCAATGCGGCGGCTGCCGCGGCTGCGGCGTGGGCGCTCGGCGTCGACCGCGACGTCATTGCCTCCGGCATGGGCAACGTGCGTGTGCCAGGGGGACGGCTGCGAGTGATTGCCGAGACGCGGCGGCGCATCGGTGTCATTGACGACACCTACAACGCCAACCCACACTCGATGCACGCAGCATTTGCGGCGTTGGCCGAACGGGGCACGGGGCGACGCGTGGCCGTGCTCGGGGACATGCTCGAGCTCGGCGACAGCGCCGCAGCGTTGCATCGTGAAGTCGGTCGCTCCGCCGCAGTCGCAGGCCTCGACTGGGTGGTGAGCTTTGGCGAGCTGGCCGAGGCTGTTGCCGAGGGCGCCCGCCGCGCTGGAGCCGAGGCGACCGTCGCAGCGAGCCTGGAGGATCTCTTGGCGCTGCTCGATCGGGGACTCGTTGCCGGCGATTGGGTGCTCGTCAAGGGCTCACGTGGCATGCGCATGGAGCGCGTCGTCGACCACCTGATGGCGGAGGGAGTCTGATGCTGTATCTCCTGTGCACGCACTTTGCCGATCTCGTCGGACCGTTGCGTGTCTTTCGCTATCCGTCGTTTCGCATCCCGGCCGCGGCGCTGACCGCGCTGGTTCTCACCCTGTGGCTCTTTCCTCGCTTTATCGACATGCTGCGCCGTCACCAGCTCGGCGCGACCAACGTCCGCGAGGACACCCCCGAGCAGCACCAGCAGAAGCAGGGCACACCCACCATGGGCGGCCTGTTTATTCTCATCGCCGTGCTCGTCGGCACACTGCTGTGGGTCGATCTCGAAAATCTGCATGTTTGGGCGGTGCTGCTCGTGCTCGTGGGGTTTGGCGCCATCGGCCTCACCGATGACTGGCTCAAGGTCTCCAAGCGCAACTCCAAGGGACTTCCCGGACGCCACAAGCTCGTCTATCAGGCAGCGGTGCTCACCGTCGTCGCGCTCATCTTCTTGGCGCGCGCGCGCGGCCTTCTCCCCGGGGGGGCCGTGGCAGTCGATACGCACCTGTCGCTGCCGTTTGTCTCCGTGCGCTTGTTCAATCCCGAGATCAGTTGGCTGTATTTGCCGTTCGCCTTCCTCGTCGTCATGGGAACGTCGCACGCGGTCAATCTCACCGACGGGCTCGATGGTTTGGCGATCGGGCCGACCATCGTCAGCTCGACCACCTTTCTCGTGCTCTCGTATATCGCGGGCCTCGTCATCACCTTTCACGTCAACGGTACGCCTGTGGAGTTCAACGTCGCCACCTATCTCAACCTGCCGCACATCGAGGGTACCGGTGAGCTGGCGGTGCTGTGCGGCGCCATGGCGGGCGCTGGCGTCGGTTTTCTGTGGTTCAATACCTTTCCGGCGTCGGTCTTTATGGGGGACGTCGGCTCGCTCGCGCTCGGTGGCGCGCTCGGCAGCATTGCGGTGCTCACCAAACACGAGCTGCTCAGCGCCATCATCCACGGCGTCTTTCTCGTGGAAGCACTGAGCGTCATGACGCAGGTGGCGAGCTTCAAGCTCACCGGTCGTCGCGTGTTTCGCATGGCGCCGATTCACCACCACTTCGAGCTCAAGGGCTGGGCCGAGCCGAAGATCATCGTGCGTTTCTGGATTATTTCCATCGTGCTCGCGCTCGTCGGCCTGGTGACACTGAAATTGCGATGACCCTGCCGCAGCCCACAGAGCAGATGCTCGCGCATCTGGACACGCTGCGCGCCGATCTCACCGGGCGACGCGTCGGTGTGCTCGGTCTGGGCATCGCGGGTCGTGCGATGGCGTTGCATCTCGCGCACCGCGGAGCGCACGTGATCGGCGCCGACCGACGCGCGGACGCGACAGAGCCCGCCCTCGTCGCGGCAGGCGTCGAGCTGCGAGCCGGCAATGTCGGGGGCTCGACTTTTGCAGACGTCGAGGCGCTCGTTGTGAGTCCCGGAGTCGATCCGCGTCAGCCAGCAGTGCAGAACGTGCTCGCGCGCGGCGTCATCGTGCTCGGCGAGCTCGAGCTGGTCGGCACGCTCCCCGCGCCCGTCATTGGCATCACCGGTACGAACGGCAAGAGCACCACCACGGCGCTCACCGGCGCGCTCTTGCGGGGTCTCGGGCTGAGCGCGTTTGTCGGTGGCAACTTTGGTGAGCCGGTCGTGACCTTCATCGATCGGCGTGAGTCGGCCGACGCACTCGTGCTCGAGCTGTCGAGCGATCAGCTCGAGACTGCGTACCGCTTTCGTGCCGACGTCGGCGTCGTGCTCAATGTGACGCCCGACCATCTCGAGCGCTACGCCAGTATGGAAGACTATGCGCTCGCCAAAGAGCGCCTGGTGCGCAACCTCGCACCTGCGGCGGTGGCGATACTCAACTACGACGACCCGCGTGTGCGTCGCATGGCCGAGACGACCTTGGCGCGCTGCTGGTGGCTCTCGACGCGCGAAGTACCGTCGACGCCCCATGCCGCGTGGCTGCAAGGCAACGTCGTGCGCGCCCGGGGAGATGTGGCCGCGCTCGATGGCTTTGACCTTGCGCACCCACGCCTCCTCGGACGACACAATCGCGAGAACGCCATCGCGGCGCTGCTCGGCGTCTTGGGTCTGCCGGCCACCCGCCGCCCGTCGATCGAGGCGCTGCGTCGCGCGTATCTCGGCTTTACGGGCTTGGCGCACCGTCTCGAGCTTGTCGGCGAAGTGGGCGGGGTGCTTTATATCAACGATTCCAAGGCGACCAACGACGACGCGGCCGCCATCGCCGTGGGTGCGATGGAGCGACCGGCGGTGCTTCTTATCGGTGGGCGCGACAAGGGCGGCGGCTATGCGCGCACGGTGGCAAGCGCAGCCGATCGCGCGCGCCTGGTGATAGCCTTCGGCGAGGCACAAGAGAAGGTGGTTGCTGCTTTCGCCGGCCATCCCGGTCTGCGCGCAGCCTCGGGGTTCGAGGCGGCCTTTGCCCTGGCGGTGCGCGAGGCGCGGCCCGGCGAGGTGGTGCTGCTGGCACCGGCGTGCTCGAGCTTTGACGAGTTTGCCAACTATGCGGCGCGCGGCGCGCGCTTTCGTTCGAAGGTTACTTTGCTCGGGGGAGGCGTGTCATGAGCGCATCGCATCTCTACGCTACGAGCGGCGCGCTGTGGAAGGCGTCCCGGCGTCAGGCAGCAGAGCAGACGGGTGCCGCCGTCCCGACGGCGAGTCGCGCGCTGTGGCTGAGCACGTTGATGCTGTTGTGTCTCGGCGCGCTGCTCGTCTACTCCAGCAGCGCGGTGTACGCCGCGCGCATGTACGACGACGCGCAGCATTTTCTCAAGTTGCAGCTCGTGTGGGGCGCGCTTGGCCTCGCGGCGATGTTGGCGCTCACCTACGTGCCCACCGCGTGGTTTCGTACGCACGCCACGACGCTCCTGGTGCTGGCGATGGTCCTCTGTGTGCTCGTGCTCATCCCCGGCATCGGTCATCGCGTCGGCGGCGCACGCCGCTGGCTGAGCCTGGGTGTGGCCGGTTTTCAACCGTCTGAGCTTGCGAAGGTCGCGGTGGTCATCGCACTCGCCTCGGTGCTGGCGCGACGCGAAGAGAAATCGGGCCATCGGCGCACGCTGCTCGTCCCCGTGCTCGCCGCGCAGCTCCCTGTCATCCTGATCCTCGCAGAGCCCGATCTCGGCACCGCGCTCGTCATCGAGCTCATCGTCGGGGCCATGGTGTTCGCCGCGGGGCTGCCGTTGCGCCTGCTGGCCATGTCAGGGCTCGCGGCCTTGCCGGTGTTCTATCATCTCGTCGTCGGCACGCCGTTTCGTCTGCAACGCCTGCTCGGCTACATCGATCCGTGGGCATATCGCTCGACGGTCGGCTACCAGGTGACCGAGGCCCTCATTTCGCTCGGCTCGGGCGGCGTGATGGGCGTCGGCCTCGGTGACGGCAAGCACAAGCTGTTCTTCTTGCCGGAGGCGCACACCGACTTCATCTTCGCGATCCTGGGCGAGGAGCTCGGCCTCGTGGGCGTCCTCGTGGTGCTCGCGGCATTTGCCGTGCTCGTCGGTACGGGTCTCGTGATTGCCCGCCGCGCCACCCATGGTTTTGAGGCGCACCTCGCCCTGGGCCTGAGCCTACTCATCGGCGTCCCCGCGGTTTTCAATATGTGCGTCGCCACGGGGCTCCTGCCAACCAAGGGATTGCCGCTGCCGCTGTTGAGCTATGGTGGCTCCAACCTCATCGCGACGTTGGCGTCGGTGGGGATGCTCTTGCGCATTTCGCTCGGCCAGCGACATGCCACCGCAAGTGCGCTGGGGGGC
>CAYHNK010000329.1:0-5285 GCA_964357695.1 uncultured Bdellovibrionales bacterium
CGCACCGTTTGTGTCCGAAGTGATCTCGGCGCTCGATCTGCGTCCGTTGCTCTTGGGCCTCTCGGGGGGCGAGCAGCGACTCGGCAACCTCGATCGGCTTGCCGAGCTCGCGAGGGAAATGCAGGAGCGCGGTGTCGTCCACGCAGGCGTCTTTGCGCACCTCGTGCAGCGACGTATCGACACCGACCACCACGCGCCGCTCGCACCGTTGCCGATGGGTGCAGTCGATGCGGTGACGGTCAGCAGTGTGCACGCCGCCAAAGGCCTGGAGTTTGACTGGGTCGTGCTCGCCGACTTGGAGCGTAGGCGGGCGCCCGAACGGCGCAGTCTGCGCTATGCGCGGGGACACGGCATTGTGCTGCGACCGCGCGGCGAATCCGGCGAGACGATGCCGAGCGAGCGCTGGGAGAAGGCCGCCGAAGATGCGGTACGCGCCGCGGACGACGAGGAGCGACGGCTGCTTTACGTGGCGGTGACACGTGCGCGGCACGGTGTCTTGTTCGTCGGACGCAGCAGCACGGCAAAGAGCCAAGGGGTCTTCTCGCAGCTGCTCGCGCCGTGGCGCGCGCCGGCACGTGACGCAGGGCTCCTCGAGGAGCTTGACATTCCGGCTGCCGCGCCAGCGGTGGGCGACGACGTGCGCGCGACCGCGACGTCGGTGACCGACGCCACGAGGGATGTCCGGGCGATTGAGCCCACGGCGTTGCCCCCGGGCAGTCGTGTGGTGCTGGCGGTAACGGGTCTCGAAACGTACATCCAGTGTCTGCGGCGCGGGCAGCTGACGCATGAGCTCAAGATCACGCCTGACGGCGTGACGCCCATGGGACCACCCATAGCGGCCGCAGGCGTTGAGGCCTCGCCGTTCGACCCCCTCGTGCGCGGGCGTCTCGTCCATCGCCTGCTGTCAGGGCTGGAACGCCTTCCGCTGTACGAGGACGCGGACGTGTTTGTGGATGCCGAGCTCACGGCGCTCGGTTACGATCCGGGGGAGGTGCGCCTTCGCGACGCGCGGACGGACGTCGTACGGTTTCTGCGCTCGCCCGTCGGCGGCGCGCTCGCCGCGCTCGCCCCCCAGGCGCGCCGTTACGAGCTACCGTTCTGTCTGCGTCTCCCCGCGGCGCCGTACGAGCTCGAGATTCGTGGCCAGATCGATCTGCTGTGCGTCGATGAGGACGGACCCTTGGTCATCGACTTCAAGCATGCTCGCAGCCACCCGCGCAGCATTGAGGCCTACGCGCTGCAGCTCGACGCCTACGCCATGGCCGTGTCCCGCATGATGGCCAGTGACCCGCCCGTACGCACCAAGTTGGTGTTCCTCCGTGACGGTCCCAAGGTGCATGAGCACCTCGTCGACGGGGCGCGGCTCGCCGCGTTCGAAGTGCAAGCCTGCGCGGTGGCGCGGGCATTCGGTGAGCTGCGTCGTGAGCCCGGTCTCTGGCCAGGTCGGGACGTCAACGTATGTCAGCACCTCGGCTGTGGCTTTCTTCCCCGGTGTCACTCGCAGGCACCCGCGCGGGCGTGACTAGACGGACGCCTGCTCTTTGCCGGCACCGTAGCGCACTTGTGCGAGCTGCAACGCCTCGTAGGCATCGACAATGGCGCCGGTGATGGACAGCGAGCCAAACGGCACGAGCTCGGCGTCCTGGGGGCGACCGGTGGGCTTGCGCACCATGAGATCGGGGCGACGACGCGCGGATTCGAGCAGGAGCGAGCGTAGCTCGGCACCGCGCAGCGCTGGGAACTGCGACAGAATGAGCGCGGCGACCCCCGTGACGGTGGGGGCGGCCATGCTCGTGCCCGAGAGCTCGGCGTAGCCGTTCTGCTGCGGGATGGTCGATGGGATCTGCACGCCCGGGGCAAAGAGATCGACAGTTTTGGCGCCGTAGTTGGAGAACTGCGCGGGCAGAGCCTGTCCCCCCTGGGCCGACGACGCACCCACTTCGATCCAGTTCGGCAACGGGCGATGGCGCGCCATCCCGGTGTAGCGGGCCGGATAGTTGGGCGCGCGGTCGTTGTCGCTGTGGTCGTTGCCGGCGGCGTGCACGACGAGTACGCCCTTCTTGGCAGCGTAGCGAAAGGCGGCGTCGACCGCGTCCTTCCCGGGCGAGTAGGGCTTGCCGAAGCTCATGTTGATGATGTCGGCGCCGTTGTCGACCGCGTAGCGTACGGCGTTGGCGACGTCTTTGTCGTACTCGTCGCCGTCAGGAACCGCACGGATGGCCATGATGCGGACATCGTTGGCGATGCCATCGATGCCGAGACCGTTGCCCCGCACCGCGGCGATGATGCCGGCCACGTGTGTGCCGTGCATCGCGTCGGGGCCTTCGACATCGCTGTTGCCGTAGAAGCGATCGCCAAAGTCGAAGGGGTCGTCGCCCAAGATCTTGGCACGCGGATCAAAGCCGGGGTTGACGTAGCTCCCGAGCTGCCCGGCGAGCTCGGCAAGCTCGGCGTCATAGCGGGCGAGCGCCGCCTCGAGGGCCTCGCGGCTGACGGCTCTCTGGGACGCGTCGGCCTTGCCCTCGTCGACTGCCCGCATCGTGGCGAGCACCTGCTCACGCAGAGAGCTGTAGCTGGTCATGGCGTTGACGAGGCCGCTGCGGCGCCGCTCGACCGCGGCCCGCACGTCGTCGAGCTGCTGGCGCTCGGTGGGTGTCAGGTCACGAGACGCCGCGAGCTGTTCGAGGCGCCCGAGCTCCCGCGTGATGACCAGCGGCACGCGGTCGATGTTGACGGGGCGACCGTCGGCACCGCGCGTGCCGAGGAAGTTCCAGCCGTGCACGTCGTCCGGGTAGCCGTTGTGGTCGTCGTCGATGCCGTTGCCGGGGATCTCGCCGGCATTCGACCATAGCCGTCCCTGGAGGTCTTCGTGATCGATGTCGACGCCACTGTCGATGACGGCCACGATGACGGGCTTGACGCCGGTGCGCACGCCGAGCTCGGCATAGGCGCGATCGGTGCGTGTCCCCTCGACGCCGTCCTGCTGCGGATCCTTGTTCTGCCAGGCGTACAGATCCACCGCGCCGCGATTGGCCGGCGCTTTATGGGTCAACGCGGCGGCCTTGTCGGCCGACGTGGCGGCAGTGAGCGCCTGCTGACGCGTGCGCTCCGCCGTCGTCCGTTCTGCGTGTGTGCGGGCAGTCGCGCGCGGCGCGGGGCGAGTCTCAATGCTCGTCTGGCCGGTCTGCGTGGCGCTGGAGGCTGAGCTACTCTCCTGGATCCGTCGCATAGACATGGCGGCTCCTCGCCTGCGTACAGCGGTTACCGGGCAGCCGCGACGCAACGTTTGTTCTGTTTATTGTTATCGCGCGCGTGCAGCCGAGGTTGCCTGCCACGGACGAGAAATCGACGAAGAGCGAACGGCTACGGCTCGACCAGCCTGAAGCCGTCGTCGAAGACGAGCAGTACAAAGCCGGGGCGGTCAACTTCCAAATCTTCGGCCGTGGTCATGGCCATGACTTCGCCGACGTCGACGCGGGGTCGAAACACCGTGATGCGTTGATTGGTGGTAAATGGCACGACGACGTCGGCGTCGGTGGCGAGTGGTGCGGTGAGGACGTTGGGCGCTTGCCTGTAGTCTTCGCCGTCGTGGACGCGCACCTCGAGCAGCTCGAATTGGCTGACGTTGCGTACGGTCAGGGTCGTGTCGATGGTCTCGGGGCCGCCAGCTACGCATGCGTCAACTGTGAGTAGCAGGCAGGCGAGTGCTACCAAGTGCCTAGTACACATAGGCCACCGTCCATTCGAGGGTCCAGCTCTGCAGATCAGCGTCGCTCACCCATGTGCGCGGCCGCACGTAGCGATGCAGCTCGGTGTCATAGACCGCAGGGCCGCGAAACTCGTGCGGGCGGGCGTAGTCAAAGCGGCGATAGATCTCGCGCTCGAAGATGACGCGCGTCGCGAAATGCGCCTGCGGCCAGACGACGCCGAGTGTGCCGCCCAACGCGCCTGAGCTGAGAAAGCTCCAGCCCCGCTCGCGGTCGCGGTAGTTGCCGATGTGGGTCACGAGGCTGCGGTACTCGGCGAAATTCAACGCCAGGGACCCCGCGCAGAAAAAGCGCACACGCGGCGAGCCGAGGACGAGATCGTAGCCACCACGCGCCCCGGCGTACCCGGTGCGCAAACGCAAGTCGTAGACGTTGGGTGCCTGGCAGTCAAAGCGCTGGCCGCTCTCGACCCAGGTGCACAGAGCGTCGATTTCGTGCGTGCCGGCCACGTTGGTCTCGGGCAGATCTTGGACGAAGTCGTGAATCGAAATCCGCTGGTCGAGAAAGCCCAGCGCCGGCATGACGAACCAGCCGGTCGTGCGCGGTGCGCCGTAGAGGGCCACGCGATAGCCCAACTGCGTGGCGGCGCCGGCGGCAACGGGACGTTCGCCGCTGCCGTCGTCGGTCTCGATGCCAGAGGATACGGTGGCGAGGCCCGCGAACCCCGAGGCTTCGATGCCGCCGAGTGCGGCGAGCGCGGCGCCCAGACGCGTCTCGGGTGGCGGCTCCTGGGGCACGTAGATGGCGGCCCAGTCGACGTCCGCTTGGATGTGCACCGGCTCGACGGGCCCGGCGAGCGCGGTCAGAGTGGGCTCGTAAGCGAGGCGCGCGGCGTCGTCGCCGATGGCCGCCGCGAGGCTCACAAAGAGCTCCTCGTAGGCGCGTTCGTACGCGGCCTCGATGTAGCCCCGGGCGTACCAGCTCCACAGCACGTTGGCGAACGGTACCTGAGTCGTGCGCTCGTAGCGGGCGCGCACGGTGCCGTCCGGAGCGCGCAGCGTCGCGTGCAGTGCGGCATCGACGTGTCCCCAACGCGGGACGAGGAGGCCAGCGAGCAGTGGGAAGAGCACGAGGTTGGCGGCATCGAGCACGTAGGTGCGTCGCGTTGTTTGGTCGAAATCGATGGACACGTCGAGGACGACCGGCACGAGCGTGCGACGGGTGACGTCGTCGGTCGCGACCGCGCCGGTGCTGCCGATGTAGTTGAGTAGGCGTTGCCCGAGCGCGGTCGTGTCGCGAGTGTCGTCGTGCGCGCCGACGCCGTGGACGCTAAACTCAGCAAGCCACAGTCCGACGAGTGGCATGTTGCCCGTGGGCGCGGGCAGCGGTGGTGGTGGCACGGTGCGTTGGGCGATACAGCCGCCAAGCAGCGCGACCGACAGCATCAAGGCAAATCGATGATTGACGAGGCTGCGACTCCCTGCTAGACACGCTGCTCCCGGAGACCCGGGCTCGGTGGGGCTGTAGCTCAGCTGGGAGAGCGCCGCGTTCGCAATGCGGAGGCCGAGGGTTCGATCC
>CAYHNK010000330.1:0-5285 GCA_964357695.1 uncultured Bdellovibrionales bacterium
TCAGATAGCGAATGATGCGCTCGTCGATATCATCGCCGCCAAGATGCGTGTCGCCGTTGGTCGAGAGCCCCTCGACGACGTTTTCGCCGACCTCGAGCATCGAAATGTCGAAGGTGCCGCCACCAAAATCGTAAACGGCGATGATTTCGTCCTTCTTCTTGTCGAGACCGTAGGCGAGGGCCGCGGCCGTCGGCTCATTGACGATGCGCTTGACGTCGAGACCGGCGATGCGTCCGGCGTCTTTGGTGGCCTGGCGCTGCGCGTCGTTGAAGTACGCCGGCACCGTGATGACCGCCTCTTTGACCTCTTCGCCAAGATAGGTCTCGGCCGCGCGCTTGAGCTTTTGCAGCACCTTGGCGCTGATCTCGGGCGGGGCGTAGTGCTTGCCGTCGATGTCCACGTAGGCGACGTCGTTCTCGCCCCGAGCCACCTTGTAGGGGACGAGCTTGATCTCCGAGGGCACTTCCTCGTAGCGACGTCCCATGAAGCGCTTAATCGAGTAGACCGTCTTCTCGGGGTTGGTCACGGCCTGGCGACGCGCGATTTGCCCCACCAGCACCTCGCCGTCCTTGGCAAAGGCCACGACGGACGGGGTCGTGCGACCACCCTCTTCATTGGTGATGACCTTGGGCTCGGAGCCCTCCATCACCGCCACCACGCTGTTGGTCGTACCAAGGTCGATCCCGATTACCTTGCCCATTGCATCCTTCTCCTCAGACAGTCGGTCAAAGCTGTGTCAGCAGGCGGATTTACGTTGAGTTTCCCGCCTTCAGGTCGGGCCTAATATGGGGGTCGACCCAAGGCTGTCAAGCGATAGGTCGACGCTACGCTCGAAGGTGAGCGAGCACGCCGCCAACGAGGTCGCGCCAGCGCTCGATTTCTCCGAGCACGGTCCCCTGCGGACTCGATTCGAGGGCCTGGCGCCGCGCCTCGTCGAGCTCGGGACTACGACCGGAAACGACGCCCAGCCGTTCGACAAGCGCCCGCAGCTCGTGGCGAGCCACATCCGGAGCGTCCATGGCTTCCTCTTCGAGGCCGGCGAGTGTCTCGAGCGCTTCGCCCAAGACCGCGCGATCGTGCAGCACGAGCACTTCGCGATAATTGATGGCCGAGAGCGATTCGAGAAACTTCGAGAAGCCCTCCACCGCGAGCCGCAGCGGACCCGGCAAGAGGCCCTCCCGGCTGCGACGCAGGCGGTACAGCGTCGTGCGAAAGTCGATGACCGCCTTCTTGTCGTCCGAGCGCAGCGCGCGATACGCCGGGCTCGCCGCAAAACGCCCGAGGCGATCAGCGACCGCCACGACGAGAGGCACCGCCTGCTCTGCCGAGGCCTGTGCCAGCGCGGCGTTAAAACGTCCCACGTGGTAGCTCAGCTCCGCGATGGCGCGGCGCAGATCGACCGCCTCGCCCACGGCCGAGCGGTACTCCGGCCAGATCTCTTCGCGCCTCACGTCCTGGGCAAACACGCCGAGAAGGCCATAGAGCAGCCCCTGGACCGCTTTGCGCAGTCGCCGCAGGCCGTCATCGAGCTCGGCCAGAAGCGGCCAGTCATCGGCCTGGCGCGTCGCGTACTGTAGTCTGTCGCCAAAGCCCACGACACGGCTGCGCACCATGTCCCCGTAGGTATGGGCTGCCTCGGCCGCGCTCGTTGCAGGATCGGCCGGTGCGGCACCAGCGTGCGAGAGTCCCAGGCCGCTGCCGGTCGGGCCGTCGACCAGATCGAACTCGAAATCGAAGTCGTCGTCACTCTGCTCGGATGGCTTGCTCGCTACGGGCGGCGCAAAGCTCGTACCGATCTGCCCGAGGAGCTGGTTGACCGCCGCGACGGCCGCCAGCGCGTACGGGGCGAGCTCGACGTGCTTGTCGCCAGCGGCACGAACGCCCTGGGATTCTTCAAACTGGTCCTGCGGCAGGTGCACGCGTCCGAGGGCATGCAGCGCCGCAATCGACAGCGAGACCGACTCGCGCACGCGCTCGCGTAGCTCGCCGTCCCCAATGGCATCGAGCAGCTGCCGAGTGCGCGGTGAGAGCTCCATAGGCATTTCGTAGCCATACCCGAATGTCGCTTGAAGCACCACCGTGGCCGGAGTATAGAGTCGCGCTCTGACCCGAAGAGTCGCTGGAGAGAAATGCTCATGTTGGCGCGCGCTACAACCCTCGTCGCCTTGCTGTGGGCTCTGCCCGCCGGGGCGCAACAAGCTCCGCAGTCATCACCCAAGCAGCCGGACGACGCGGCGCAGGCGAACTCGACCCCGCCCAAGCCTCCTGCGCTGCCAGCACCGCCGGCTCCGAGCGATCGACCGAGCGCCGGCAAAGGCGATGAGATTTCGCTGGAGGACTGGAATCGCGATGACTGGATGCTGCTCAAACCACAGCTCGTCAAGCTCGATCTCGGCGGCTACTACCGCCTGCGCGGCGATCTGCTCTATCGCATGAATCTCGGCAACAACGTGTTGCTCGAGACAGCCACGAGCACGACGCCTCGCTACCCCGAGCAGCCCGGCGGCAAGACCAGCATCACTACCACAAACATGCGCTTGCGCCTGGAACCGCGCATCAACGTGTCCGACCAAATGCAGGTCGTGAGCACCCTCGACGTGCTCGACAACTTGGTGCTCGGCTCGAGTGCCCAGGGATACGGCACGGGCGGCGGTAGCGACGACGTGCTGAGCAGCTCGCAGCAACCCGTCACCCGCGGCGTCAATTCTCGTGTCGATGCCATCCAGGTCAAACGCCTGTACGCGCGCGTCACCGCGATGAACGAGCAGCTCGAGCTGCGCATTGGCCGCATGTCGGACGACTGGGGCCTCGGTATGATGACCAACGGCGGTGATTGCCTCGACTGCGACTATGGTCACGTCGCCGATCGCGTTGCCGTCGCCTTCAAAATCGGCTCGCACGTCTTCTCGCCGATGTACGATTGGGCAGCCACCGGTCCCACGAACGCACCCTTTGCCGTCACGGGCGTGCAGCCTGTCGACAGCGTCACCAAAGACGACGTCAATCGTTTCTCTTTGCGCATCGTGCATGCCAACGACCCTGAGGACATCGAAGACCGCGTGCTGCGCGGCGAGATGGTGCTCAACTACGGCTGGTGGAACGCGCTCAAGACGCAAGACGCCGGCCTGAGCCGCGCCTACTACGAGACCTACCAGGGCGACGATGCACCCGCCGACGCCTACCAGCGGCGCGACGCGCTCATCTACACGAGCGACGCCTACTTTCGCCTCTACCTCGGCGGCGTTCGCGTGGCCGGCGAAGCCGCACTGCACTGGGGCAGCTTTCGCGATGCGCGCCTGAGCGACGTGACCTCGGCACCGAAGACGCACATCTACCAGCTCGGTGGCGCCCTCGAGGCGAGCTACCGCTTCGGTCCCGCCGGCAAACGCGCGGAGCTAACCCTCAAGAGCGGCGGCGCCTCCGGAGACTCGACAGCCGACTTCGGCGCGCTCGACGCCGCGGGCAGCCAACGTGGCGGCACCGACGACGCCATCGAGAACTTCCAGTTCAGCCCCGACTACCACATCGATCTGTTGCTCTTTCGCCGTCTCATGGGCACGGTCACCGATGCCTGGTACGTGCGGCCTTCGCTCGCCTACCAGTTCAGCCCCCAGCTGACCGGGAACCTCGCCGCCATCTACTCGCAGGCGATCTTCAAGCGCAGCACGCCGGGTAGGCAGCTGCCCCTCGGGCTCGAGGTGGATTCCGAGCTCGCCTACGGCACGAGTCTTGGCATCGGCGGCAGTCCGCTACAGGCGAGCCTCGCCTACGGCATTCTCTTTCCGTTCGGCGCACTGCAGAACTTGCAGGGCACTGGTGCGAAGAATCCGAAGTTCGCGCAGACCTTGCAGATGCGCCTCTACTTGGTGTTCTGAGTACGCCCACGATGAGCTCCACGCGTCTCGATCTCGGCGGGATGCTGACCGCCATCGTCACGCCCTTTGGACGTGACGGGCAGGTGGATTTTGGCGCTCTCGATGCCCTCGTCGAGCGGCAGCTCGAAGCGGGCGTCCAGGGTCTCGTGCCCTGCGGCACGACCGGTGAGTCCCCGACGCTCAGCGCCCAAGAGCGCCAAAAGATCATCGAGCACGTGATGACACGCGTCGGGGGCAGTGTCCCGGTCATCGCGGGAGCGGGCGGCAATGACACGCGCGCCGCCATCGACAACCAGAAGCTCGTACGAGATGCGGGCGCCGATGCCGCGCTCGTCGCCAATCCCTACTACAACAAGCCCACACAAGAGGGGCTCTATCGTCACTACGCGGCCCTGCGCGAAGCGGTCGATTTGCCCATCGTGCTCTACAACATCCCGGGGCGCACGGCGTCGGATATCCAGCCCGCAACGGTGGCACGGCTGCATCGCCTCGGCGGCTTTGTCGCCATCAAAGAGGCCACAGGGGATCTCGAGCGCATCGCGGCCATCCGCGAGCTGACCGGTGAAGAGTTCGCCATACTGTCGGGCGAAGATCACTTGACGCTGCCCTTTGTCGCGCTCGGCGGCGACGGCGTCATCAGCGCGGTGGCCAACGTCGCGCCGGTGGAGATGGTATCGTTGACCGAGCGCTGCCTCGCCGGTGATTTCGCGTCCGCACGCGTGTTGCACACCAAGCTCCGTCCGCTCATGAAGGCGCTCTTTGTCGAGACGAATCCCATCCCCGCCAAGGCGGCGTTGGCGATGATGGGTCTTATCGAAGAGAATTATCGGCTGCCCCTCTGCGAGATGCAGCCCGAGACGCGGACACGCCTGCATGCAGTGCTCGTGCACGGTGGTTGGTTGCGTGCAGTGTAGATCCGGTGCGCTCGCCCCGCTCCCCACCAAGGAATCGGAGCGAGCGCTCAAACATGTCGACGACTCAGTCGCCGCTTAGCCGTGCACCAAAGTGACACTTGCCACACGAGTTGGGCATGATGTCCAAATCGACACCACCCGCGGCCTTCTTTAGAACTGCGCTCTGCTGTGGCCACACGACATCGAAAGCATGGCTGGCAGCATTTCCTTCCGCCATCGCGGAGTCACCGTTGGCGTCAAGCCCCAGATGCCACTGCGTGATGTCAGACACGTCATTCTTCTTGCCCGTCTTTGGCATATGGCAGGACGTACAGCGACCGACCGGATTTGCGTCGTTGGTTGGGTCGTACGCGGCAAGTCCCATCGACGCCTGCTCCTCCATGTGCTCGGAGACAGCCTGAGCGATGTTGCTCTTGGCAGTGAAGATGCGCGAAGCGCTAAAAGAGGCGGCGGCGCCGCCGCTCAGAGTAACCGCGACAGCTTCCGAAGCTGCTGC
>CAYHNK010000331.1:0-5278 GCA_964357695.1 uncultured Bdellovibrionales bacterium
CCACTTCTTGGCCGGGCTTCCGGTCCAGTTGGTAGACGCCGTCGTCCTCCCCACCAGTCTCCATGGCCACGGCAGTTCGTACGACCTCTGCCTCTGCTTCGGTATGCTGGCCGGCGTCGTACTCTTCGATGAGCATTTCGACGTCGGGGACAGCCAACTGCCGTCCGGGCAGCTCGGCCGCAGCAACGAGCATCTGTCCTGCTGCCTCCGCCCGCGCCGCCCTGCTGCCAATCTGGAGGTTGGCGCGCGCGGCAGCGAGTTCTGGACCAGGGTCGCCGTCGATAGCCATGTTGATATCGATCGCACGACCCGGCGTGCCTCTTGAGTGGTTTCCAGAGCCATTCGCCGCACGGAACGCCGTCGCTTGAGCAAACAGCGATGGCCCCGCATCTGCCTATCCGGAGAAGTTCGGCGCCCCGACGACTCCGCCCTGGGACCACGGCACCAGGTTGCGCAGTGCAGCCGTGATCAGCGCGTCGCGGGTAATCTTCTTGTACCGGCAGTAGATCACGCCGGTGCAGGCAAACGCAGCAGTAGCCCATGGCCCGCCCGCCGTCTCGTAGAACATCGCCTGCGACAGGCAGATCTGGTTGTGGAACGTCAGGTACGGCCGCTTCTGCTGCCGAGGCCGCTTCGTCCCGCCACGACCTTGCGACGACTCGTATGGGACGTCAAAGGTCCAGATGTCGTCTTCGTGGTGATGGGTCCCGTACGTCGTCACGCCGGCATTGGTCTGCGCAGCAACGGCGCGCGCAATGACGTCAAAGAACTGCGGCGTCAGTTCAATATGAAACCCCAAACCAGTAATAGAGCCAGTCACGTCTCCCTCAAGCGTCTCTGGGATGGGCGGAACGTCAAGGGGGGCGGGCGGGGTGATCTCGGCAGTGATGTCAAGATCAGCCTCGCCGTCTTCCGTCTGCACTACTTGCAACTGCATGGACAGCTCCTCTGTAGTGGGAGGCGACACTGCGACGGTACTCACATGGGCAACGTAGCTCTGGGACAGAATCTCCGGCAGCTGCGCCGAGTTGAACGCCTTCGCCTTGTAGATCGCAGACGCAGTCAGCTCTGCAATTCCGTCGTACGCCATGTTGTCGATGGCGGTCGCAATGTAAGTGACCGACCCAGGCACGTCCGGCTGTGCCGCCGAGCCCTTGGAGCCGGTGAACGCGTTGTCCCACAGCGTCACGACTTGGAAGGCAGACGTGCCGGGCGTCAGGGACGGGAGGCGACAGTTCCATGCGCAGTGCAGGATCTCAATCGCGTAGCCACTGCCGTCCATGTTGATGGGCATCTGAGGCAGGGTGATGTTCGTGTACGCGAAGTTCACGACGTTTGCCTCCACAACGCTCGGCACGTCGGTCTGCGGTGGATCGCCTACCGTGTACGCGCTAGTCGTTAGATCGCCTGTCTCGAACTTGATCTGGAAGACCTGCCCGTCGAACTTCTGGGCCCAGGCCTCCGACCCGCCTGACGCATACCCGATCCCGGGATTGGTCCCACTGCCCGGCATTGGGTTGGCGGCCATCTTTACAGCGACGAGGGCACAGCGACAACAACGGCGCTGGGCTCGGCGGCAACACTAGACGCGGTCCCGGCTGCATTGATCGCCCCGCCGACGCGCTTAGGCTTCTTCTTGAAGACAGTCAGGGTCGTCCGGTGCTCGACATTGACTGCGCCCGGGACGGTCGCGCCCGCGCCGGCGTTGAACTGCATCATCCCTGGACGGTATTCCATGGCGTTCCATGCACTAGGAGGCAACTCGACGTCGTCCCCGCTGAGCTTGAAGGCGCGAACCCCAATGGCTTCAGCCGCTTGGATCGCAGCGACGTTGCCGGGCGACATGGCCTGGCCTGGCTGGACGCGAGCGAGCGCTCGGACCTGATCGAGAGCACCCTGCGCGCTGGCCATGGCTGAGAGCAGCGCGACACATCAGATCCGCTTGCGTCCGCGGCGGGCAAGGCTCGTTGCCGTGGACTCCAGAAACTTGTCGAACCGCTTCTGCTGTGCATCCGTCAGGAGGGGCGACTCAGTGCCGTTCTTGACAGATGAATAAAGTTCACCAGCGAGCGTGAGGGCAGCCTGCCGGAGAGCGCCCTCTGAAACAGCGACCTTCGGCTTGGAGACACGCCCTCGACCCTTCGGAGCCTTGCCGGAACCGCGGAGCGCGGACTCAAGATCGGCGTCGTCGACATCGTAGAACGAGGCCATGGCAGAGAGCAGCGCGACACAACGTTCACCGGAGGCGCGTGCGGTAGTACACCGGACGCTTCACCTTCTTATAGCGGCGAACGCCGACGCCCTTGCGCCGTCGCTTGATCCCCTGGCTCTTCCGAGCATTGAACGAAATGGTCCGCCCGGACGCAGTGCGGAACCGAACGACCGGCATGATGGCACAGCGACACAGTGCGGACGTAACCTAGGAAACGAGTTTATACAGGGCGACGGCTCCTAGCAACAGAGCAACAGCGATTGTCGATCCGACTGTGCGAGGATGTTTAGCAAGACGGATCAGTTTGCTGACAGACGACTCACTTGCCTCTGAGACGCGGCGCGGGTTGTGCCTCACAGGAGCCGGAGCAGAGCCCTCCATCTGGATTCCCGGCGTTCGATGAACGCGCGTGCGCGATCGAGTTTGGCGTCGGTCTGAGTCCCCCGTAGTCGCGAGCGGATCTGGTTGTTGGACGCGATGATCGAGCGCAAGAGCCCCTCTGCCCGTCTATCTGCCTGAACCGTGTTCAAACGAGACGCGAGGTCTTGAAGCGTGTTGTTGTCTGCGCGAAGGTCGTCCAGCAGCCCGCTGATCTCGAACCGGTCTAGGTTGTCTCTTTCGTCGATCAGCAGTCCCTCAGACTCTCGGATGCTGTTGATTGCGTTTGTCGCAGGAGCAAGTACTACACCAAGCGCCTGCCTTGACAACGAGCCGCGCAGCCTAGACATCGGCACAGCGACACAACACAGCGAGCCTAATCCTCGACCACCTCGATCGGTCCGCGAGCAAACGCATCTTGCTCCATCGCGACTTCCGCAGCTTCGGCACGAGCGCGCAACAGCAGCAGCTGCTCCGGATCAGGCTCCGTGCGAGGCGGCGTCCGCTTGAGCCACATGTTCATGACGGCGCTGTTGCGGTCCATGCGCAGCATCTTCTCCGCGAGATACAGGTAGGTGTGCGACAGGAACGACGCAATGTAGGAGCGCTTGTTGTAGCCGTGGTTGAAGAGGATCTCGCGCGACGTCTTCATCTCCTTCCAGATGCCATCAATGTCTGCGCCAGTGGCGACCTGAGCCAGACAAGCGGCGACGTCGACGAAAAGGTTCCAGTTGTAGACGACCTGCGTGGCCCAGTGGTACGTTCCGCCGTGCTCCAGCTCGGTAGACCAGTAGCGAGCAGCCACAATGTCGTGGTCACGGCCGTCCTTGTGAGCCTTGCGCAGAAACGACGTCCGGCGACCCTCCAGAGACGTGGCAGTGTCGCCCTTGCGGACTTGCGGATAGGAGCGCGACATGGGCGCCCAGTCCATGATCGGGTAGTTGAAGTCTCCGGGACGAGATGGCACCATCTTGTTATTGGTTGCGTTGATGGCCCACTCTCCTCTGGAGACGTCGATGAGCGGGTTGTGCAGCGCGCCGGTGCACTCGTGGACGCCAGCGTGAAGAGCAGTCTCAAAGGCCGTGTTGCTTTTGAGCGAGACCCACTTCTCGTAGTCCAGCTGGACGTCGCTCACGGTGAAGCGGGCACTTCCCACGCTTCGAGCACCGGGGTGTCGAGGTGTCGCTGCCGCCATGAAATCGCGACGCACTTGGAGGGCTCGGGGAGAAAGTACGGTTGATCGGTCAGAGAAATATCGTCCTCCAGAAACACTTGAAGCCGCACCCGCTTCGAAGGCGCGAGTCGTTCCAGGACGAGGAGTGGAGGCCCGAACAAATCCATCAGCTGCGCTTCCGGCCGTGGCTGGTCCAGGTACTCGAGACCCCTCTGCATCATCAAAATTGTAGGCGGCAATTGCGCCGTCGACTTCGGCGCGCAGCGCGGCCGCCTCGGCTTTTTCGTGATCCTGCACTGCGACGTCGTCCTCTGTATCGCTGTGCTCGGGCGCACGCGCGAGCTTGATGGGCTTGGAGGGGGCGTCTCCTCGACGATCGTCCTCAAGGTGCACGCGTTTCCGTCCATTCTCCATAGGCGGAATGCAGCAAAAGCGCAGCGCGACACAAGCAACTGCGTGCCGGGCGGCGCATGGAACGGCGAGCGATGACGACGTAGTTCGGTCTGTCACGCCGAACTTCGGTTTTTTGCGCCGATGCCCCTGTGCTAACGCCACGAGGTCGCTCCAGAATCGGAGTTCGCCCTAGAGCGATGACGCCGATGTTCGCGACGGGCTCGCGCTGCTGGCACGCGTTTTGTGCGTTGTTTCGCTGCATGGCTACGCGTCCGCGCCCGCTTTTTGAGCGCCAGAACGGCCTGCCGACCGGCAGCGATGCCTCGAGCGAAGACGTGCCCGAAACGCCTGGGCAAGGAGCGGAACCACCCGTCGATGGCCCGGTCTTTGCGCTGCGCCGAGGGCCTACCATGCCAAGCCTGCGCTCAAGTTCGCGAGATACTCCACCCGAGAACGTTCGTCTACATGGTGACCAAAGTGACCCCTGCTGCGCCTTTACCGACGGCATCCTGCCCGACGGACCCGGCCGCGACGGAGCCCCAAGTTGTCCCTGTGGCTGCCACTACACCGCCCAAGTCCACGCCGACTATCTCGCCGACGTCGTTGTTCATGGGCGTCCTGTGGACCCTGCGATTGACGCCTGGGCCAACACCTACGAGCAGCTGACGCGCGTCGTTCCTCCTGCCGAGCTACCGTCTGCCGCAGACATCGCTCTAGCTCGTGATCGAGCCGACCCGTTTTCCGCGCGGAACCGCGGTACGGCGACGTACTGGCATAGCGTTGCGTGCGATTGTGGCTGCCGGACGTGGCCGCGCAATTAATAGCACTTTCTGTACAGATGCACACGGCAGTGGTGCTCCGGTGATTCCTCCAAATTCGCCGGCAGAGCCACCAGCCACCCGTTTTATTTGGACGAAGGTCGTGGACTTGCGTGCCGGTGACGTAATCTCTGACCGAAGCTATGTGATTGATATGCTGTACGAAGCAGCCCATGATTCTGGGCCCGCGCCCGAACGCACGCGAAAGCAAAAGGCCAAGTGGCTTGCCGCGCATGGCTTTCTGCAAGCTGAATAAAGCGCAGATTTGGGACCGAGGGGTGGTGGGTGGGACACCAATGAGAG
>CAYHNK010000332.1:0-5276 GCA_964357695.1 uncultured Bdellovibrionales bacterium
ACAGGCTCGCGCAGCCAAACACCGCGGCGAGCACGAAGACGAACTCGGAGACGCCATCGCGCGAGACGCGACGAAAGAACCAGCGCGCGAGTCGCGGCAGGCCGATGAGGATCAGCGCGACGTAGACCGCCATCGAAACGACGAGGCGATACCAGAATGCGTCGTTCATCTCCCCCTGACTGGATCCCGCGACGGCGGCAAGGACCATCAATGCCGACGTGTCGGCGAGGAGGGTGCCGCCGATGGCGGTGGTGACGGCGCGACTCGTGGCGATGCCGAGGCGGCTGGCGATAGGGTAGGCGAGCGGCGTGTGTGAGGCGAACACGCCGCCCAGCAGGATCGATGCCGGGACGTTGAGCCCAAGCACGTAGTGCGCCGCCAGAAACCCTAGGCCTTGGGGGATGGCGAAGGTGGCCAAGCCAAAACCGATGCTGTGGAGCCGATAGCGCTTGATGACCGCGAGATCGATTTCGAGCGCCGCCATGAACATGATGTAGAGCAGCCCGACGGTGCCAAAGAGCACGAAGGACCTGTCGCGGGCGAGGACGCCGAGTGCGTGCGGACCGAGAATGGCGCCGGCGAGCAAGAGCCCAACCATGCCCGGGAGCCGATAGCGATCGAGGAGAATCGGCGCGAGGAGAATGAGGGCCGCGACGAGCGCGAAGATAACGACCGGATCCTCGATGGGGAAGTAGCGGCCCACGATGCAAACCGCCTACTGGACGCGCTTGGGGCCGCTCGCTGTCACCTCGGCTGGCACTCCTGAGGCAAAGAGCTTGAAGTTCTCGATGAAGCGGGCGGCCAGCGCGTCGTACTTCTTGGTGTAGGCAGCGCGATTGCCCCAGGTGTTGGCCGGGTCGAGGATCTCGCTGGGGACGCCAGGGCACGACGTCGGTACCTGAAAGCCGAAGACCGGATCGGTGCGGTACTCCACATTGCGCAGCTCTCCGGACAAGGCAGCGTTGAGCAGCGCGCGTGTATGGCGAATGCTGATGCGCTTGCCGACCCCGAAGGAACCGCCGGTCCAACCGGTGTTGACCAGCCAACACGTCGCGTCATAACGCACCATGCGAGCGCGTAGCATGTCGGCGTATGTGTAGGGGTGGTGCACCATGAAGGGCGCCCCGAAGCAGGCGCTGAACGTCAGCTCCGGCTCGATGCCCAGGCCGATTTCTGTGCCGGCGATCTTGGACGTGTAGCCCGAGATGAAGTGGTAGACCGTCTGGTCGGGCGTCAGGCGCGCGATAGGTGGCATGACACCGGTGGCATCACAGGTGAGCAAGATGATGTTCTTCGGCTGCGTCGTGGTGCGCTTGTCGGGCACGGCGTTGGCGATGAACTCCAACGGGTAGGCGGCGCGGGTGTTCTCGGTGACGCGGTCGTCGTTCAAGTCGAGCTTGCGCAAGACCGGGTCGTAGACGACGTTTTCGAGCACGGTGCCAAAACGCTGCGTGCAGGCGTAGATCTCGGGCTCGGCTTCCGGCGAGAGGCGAATCACCTTAGCGTAGCAGCCGCCCTCGAAGTTGAAGACGCCATCTTCGCTCCAGCCGTGCTCGTCATCGCCGACGAGCTGACGCGTCGGGTCCGCGGACAGCGTCGTCTTGCCGGTGCCCGAGAGTCCAAAGAAGATGGCCACGTCGCCCGCCTTGCCGACGTTGGCCGAGCAGTGCATCGACAGCACGTCTTCGCGGGGCAAGAGGTAGTTGAGCACCGTGAAGATGGTCTTCTTGATTTCGCCCGCATAGGCGGTGCCGCCGATGAGCGCCAGACGCGCGGCGAAGTTGACGACGATGAACGTCTCGCTGTTGGTGCCATCGAGGCGCGGGTCGCCCTGAAAGGACGGCGCGGCGATGATGGTGAACTCGGGCACGTGGCGCTTGTACTCGTCGCGGTTCTTGGGGGTGAGAAACATCGTGCGCGCAAACAAGCTGTGCCAGGCCAGCTCGGTGACGATGCGCACGGGCAGGCGATGCTCGGGGTCGGCGCCGGCAAACGTGTCCTGCACGAACAGCTCTTGGCGCTGCAAAAAAGCCTGCATGCGACCGAGCAGAGCGCCGAACTTCTCCGGGCTGTAGGGCCGGTTGTACTCGCCCCACCAGACTTCGTCTTCGCTACCCGGCTCACGCACGACCAGCTTGTCGGCGGCGGCGCGCGCAGTGTGCTTGCCGGTCGAGACGACGAGCGGCCCGGCCTCGGAGACGTGCGCCTCGCCGCGAAAGATGGCCTCTTCGTAGAGCGAGGGCTCGGGGAGATTCCAGTAGATGCGACCGAGGTTCTTGAGCCCGTGGTTTTCGAGGCCGTAGTCGCTCTTGAGCTCGCTCGCCTGCTTCTGGGCGGGCGAGGGGAGATGGGTGTCCTGCGTCATGACCAGTCCCTCACGAGCCGACGCTCGCCGATGGTGAGCTCATTGGGGGCGTTGGGGTCGAGGGCCCATTTGATGCGCTCGATGCCCTCTCGGATGTCGCGAATCGATCCACAGAACGACAGTCGCAAATGCCCCTCGAGACCGAACTCGACGCCTGGGACGGTGACGACCTTGACGCGCTGCAAGAGCAGCTCAGCGAGCTTGACCGAGCTCTTCTCGTAGGCGGAGAAATTTGGAAAGCTGTAGAACGTGCCGCCCGGAACTTCGAGACGCACGCCGGCAAAGGCCCGCAAGCGCTCGACGAGCACGTTGCGGCTGTTCTCGAGCGTCAGACGCAGACTATCGACGCTCGACTGCACGCCGTTGAGCGCGCCGAGAGCCGCGTGCTGCAGGAGACCCGAGGGGCCGGAGGTCTGGTGCCCCTGGATGTTGGTCATGGCCTCGATGAGCTTCGTATTGTGGCTTGCGGCCCAACCGATGCGAAAGCCGGTCATGGCGTACTGCTTGGAGACGCCGTTGATGATGATGATACGCGAGCTCTCGGAATCGTTCTTCGCGAGCTCATAGCAGCTCGTGGGCTTGCGGCCATCGAAGATCAATCGGTGGTAGATGTCGTCCATGATCAGGTAGAGGTTTTTCGCCTCACAGAACTGGACGACCTCGCCGATGAAATCTCGTGAGTAGACGGCGCCCGATGGGTTGTTGGGGCTGTTGAGGATCACCGCCTTGGTGTAGCTCGTGACGTGCTGCTCGATGTCGCGCAGGGTCGGCTCAAAGCGGCCGTCCTCGGTGCGCACCGGTACCGGGACTGCGCCGACGAGGCGCACCATCTCCGGGTAGCTCACCCAGTAGGGCACGGGGTAGATCACTTCGTCTTGCGGATCGAGAATCGCTTGCAGCGCTACCATGATGGCTTGCTTGGCGCCTGATGAGGCCATGACCTGCCGGACGCCGAGCTTTCTGCCGTAGAATTCCTCGGTGTAGCGCACGATGGCCTGTTTGAGCGCGGGCGTGCCGTCGGGCGGCGTGTAGCGCACCTCGCCGCTGTTGAGCAGCGCCGCAGCGCTGACGAGAGCGTCGAGGGGGGGCTTGCTCTTAGGCTCACCACCGCCAAGATGGATGACGGGCTCGCCCTTTTGGCGCATGAGCGCCGCGGTCTCGTTGAGCTTGAGCGTGGCTGATTGGCCAATATTACGTGCGATCTGGCTGAGCGACATGGCGGGACACTAGATAAAAGCGCGTCGGCGTACAATCGTGTCGCGCGACCGGGCGATCTCGCCGACGCCTCGCCTACTGGGGCAGCTTGAAGCCGTAGAGCTGCTCGGCCTGTTGCAGCATCTGCTGCTGCATCTGCTTGTACTGCTCATCCTGCTGCGGCGTCGACTGGCCGAACGCACCAGGCGCTTGCGGGCTCTGCGCACCATAGGGGGTTTGCCCCGCCATCATGGTGAGCGTGAGCGCGGTCGATGTACCCTTCACGGCAACGTAGCCGCCGCCAACCACGGCGCCGCGCACGTAGCGATTCCATTTCGTCAGCTTGGGCAGGCCCGGGCGCGCATTGATCTGTTGCTTGACGCTCGCCATGAGCGTGTCGCCGACACCGGTGGGTGTGCGTTCGATGGCATCGCGCAGCGCTACTAGCTCGGTGTTGTTGAGCTGCTCGACGTACGGCACGAGGCCTTCCTCGAGGGTGCGCATGCCGCCGACGTCGACGTTCGTCCAGCCAACCTTGCCGGGGAGGTTCAGGCGCACTTGCCCCGCGTGCCGCGCGTTCATAGTGCGCATCGCCGTCACCGCGTGACGACTGCGAAAGAACGAGGTCGGTGGCGTGGCGAGCTGCGCCGAACGGTCGAGCACCTGCTGGCGATAGAGGATGAGCGCCGCCTTGCCGTCCCCGGCGTCCAGGGAGGCCTGCGTGCGTTGCGCTGCGCCCCCGAGCGAGGCACGAAAGCTCGTCGCCTCCTTGCGGACCCAGGCGACGTAGTCGCTCATCTCAGAGAAGCTCTTCGCCAAGTCGAGGCGCACTTGCGGGTCGAACGATTGCAGCACAGCACGTAGCTGCGCCGCCGTCGTGTCGTCAAAGAGGCCGGGCGACTGGACGGCGATCTCGCTAAGCGCGTGGATTTGCAGACGCAGCTCTTCGACGGCGATGCTGCTCTTGGTGGTGCCGGCCAACTGCGCCTGATATTTTGCCAGCACGCCCTGCACGGTCCGATTCGTCTCGCGCAGCGCTTCGGTCAGACCCTTGCCGTAGCCCCCGGGGGGCGTCAGGCCATGCAGGGTCTTCATCTGCGCGACGAGATTGACGAGGGGCTCTTGCGTCGCCTCGACGCTCGTCTTCGCGCCGAGCTCGACGGTGCTGCTGGTCGTCTGCAGCTGCGTCGCCAAGCGGCCTTCAACGCGGCTGAGCTCGGTGCCAATCTTGTCTGTCAGTTGCTTGACGTGCTCGGACGCCTGCGTGTTGCCGCTGACGCCATGCAGCTCTTTGAGCAGCGTCCGCTGTCGCGCGAGCTCAACGTAGTGGGGTGCAAGCTCGTCGTCGGCGACCGAGCGGGCGAGGAGATCATCGATCCTGTCGAGGCCCTGGGTGATCTTGGGATCGACAGCAGGCGGCGCGGCGGGCTGCCCAACGACCTTCGGCCGCGGTTTGACGACCGGGCTGCGGGTCTCGTCTAGTGCCTCCACGAGCGGACGCGTGGGTGCTTTCACGCGCGGGCGGATCTTGGGGCGGTGCGTCGGCACGTCGACTCGTGGCACGGGCGTCTTGGGCGGTGCGACTGTGGGGGCGGCGGCCGAGCGTACCACCTTGGCGCTGCTCGCGACCTTGGGCACCGCCTGCCGGGCGAGGTCGTCGACATGCGCGCCAAAATCGCGACTCAGAGCGAGGTAGACGCGCTCGGTGAGCGGTCCG
>CAYHNK010000333.1:0-5255 GCA_964357695.1 uncultured Bdellovibrionales bacterium
CACGACTCCGGTGCAACCGGCGCTCGGCGCAGTGCGTCGCGTGGCAAATTGAGGCGGCGCGCGACCTGTGCTATCGGCATGACGCATGAATCTTGGTAGCTCCACTTTGCGCTTTCGCATCCCGACGCTGCCGCCATGGGTAGGGCGCACGCGCCTCATCCGCTGGGCGGTGTTCGTATCGTTGTCTGTGGCGACGCTGTCACTCGTGGCGTTTGTTGCTGCGTATGTCCACTACGCTGCGGCGCTTCCCGATTTCCGCTCGCTCGATGACTATCAGCCCAAGCTCGGGACGCGTGTGTACTCCGCGGACAACCAGCTCGTTGGCGAGTTCGCCATCGAGCGGCGTGTGCTCGTGCCGCTCGCACAGGTGCCGACGTTGCTGCTGCACGCTTTCGTAGCCGCCGAGGATAAGCGCTTCCACTCCCACGGGGGTATCGACCTCATCGGTGTCGTCCAGGCCGTGGTGGACAAGATCCGCCATCCTCAGCACAAGCTGCGCGGCGCTTCGACGATCACGCAGCAGGTCGCCAAGAGCTTGCTCGTGACGCACGAGAGCTACGAGTCGGCCACCGAGCGCTCGTTCGAGCGTAAGATCCGCGAGGCCATTCTGGCGCGCCGGCTCGAGGCGCGCCTGAGCAAGGATGAGATCTTGTATTTGTACGTCAACCAGATCTTTCTGGGCTACAAGGCGTACGGGGTCCAAGCGGCCGCGGAGCACTACTTCCGCAAGGACGTCTCCGAGCTGACGTTGCCGGAAATCGCGACGCTCGCGGGCCTGCCTCAGCGGCCGAGTGACTACTCTCCGTTCAGCCATCCCGCCGCAGCGAAGACGCGCCGTCACTACGTGCTACGGCGCATGGAGGAGGACGGCTATATCAGTGAGGAGCAGCGCCAGGCCGCCTGGGATGTGGATGTCGTCGCGTATCCACGCGAGGAGCTCTATCTCACCATCGCGCCGTTCTACACCGAGCAAGTACGGCGAGAGATCGTCGACCGCTACGGTGAGCGCGCGCTGCTCGAGGACGGCCTGCAAGTGTTCACGGCACTGAACATCGAGTACCAAAATATCGCCCAGCGGTCGATCCGGGACGGCCTGTATGCGCTCGACCGGCGGCAGGGCTATCGCGGCGCGCTGGCCAAGCTCGAGACACAGAAGATGCGCGACGCATTCAAGGTGGCGTATCGCGCACAGCTGGGGCTCGTGGGTGATGCGCTGCCGATGTTTGCCGACAACATCTTGTACCTTGGTGTCGTGACGGGCTTTGATGACAAAGGCGAGCTCGTCCATCTCGACGTCGCGGGTGCCGAGGGGCTGCTGCCGCTCGCCGGCATGCGGTGGGCGCGCGACCCCGATCCGACCGAGCGCGTCGATATGCACTACGTGCGGGACGTGCGGCGGGTGCTCGAGCCGGGCGACGTCATCAGTGTCGCTAAGACGAGTCGCGAGGAGCTCAGCCGCGATGCGCACGGCTACGAGGTCATCGACACGGTGCCCCGCGAGGGCAATGTCTTCGCGCTGATGCAGGAGCCCATTGCCCAGGCGGCCTTGCTCTCGGTCGATCCGCGCTCGGGCTATGTCGTCGCGCAGGAGGGGGGCTACAATTTTGAGGACTCGGTGTACAACCGTGCCGTGCAGGCGTGTCGGGAGCCGGGCAGTGCCTTCAAGCCCATCGTCTATTCAGCGGCCATCGACAAGCTTGACTACACGGCGTCCACACCCATCGATGACAAGCCGATCGTCTTTGACGACATCGAGAATACCGCTCGTTGGAAGCCCAACAATGCCGGCCAGGAATTTCGCGGTACGCTGCCGCTGCGTACGTGCCTCAAGGACTCGATCAATACGCCGGCGATTCGCATCGCGGAGGCAGTGGGTATCGAGGACATCATCAAGAACGCGCGGCGGCTCGGCATCACCACCGAGCTCAAGCGCGAGCTTGGCACGGCCCTCGGTTCATCGTGCACGACACTCTGGGATCTCATCCACGTGTATGTGACGATCAATCAGTACGGCGTGAAGCGCGATCTTCAGTTTGTCCGCCGGGTGGTCGACCGCTTTGGCAACGTGCTCGAGGACCACACGGCGTCCTGGGACCCGACGCTGACGCTCGCGCAGCGCCTCGATCGCGCCTACGTGCGCCTCGTCGAGTCGCGCGAAGAGGTCCTCGACCGCCAGACCGCCTTCATCATGATCAGTTTGCTCAAGAACGTCGTCGAGGAGGGTACTGGCATCGCCGCTTCGCGCACCGGCTTCTCCGTGGCTGGCAAGACCGGAACCACCAACGACTCATTCGACGCGTGGTTCATGGCTTTCACCAAGAAGCTCGTCACGGGCGTCTGGGTTGGGCACGACAAGAAGGAGCGACCCCTCGGTGTCAACGAGCAGGGGGGGCGTACGGCACTCCCGGTGTGGGTGAGCTACACCTCGGAGGCGCTCAAGGACCACACGGGTGCGAAGCCGCGGCCTCTCGATCAGGGGAGCTTCGATCCGCCGCCGGGAGTGGTGCAGGTGCACATCGATCCGGAGACGGGCTTGCTCGCGCGCCCTGGCGCCCCGCGGTCAGTCAGAGAGTACTATCGCGCCGGCACCGAGCCCGGGGAGCTTGCGCCTGACAAGGCCGTCGTCAATCCCGATAAGCTCGACGTCTATGGTGCTGATTCGTCGCTGTGAGAACCTGCCTGCGCAACGTGCGCTGAGAGGGTGGCCATGGGGAAGCAGAAGAAGCTGCCAGGAACGGTGGTGATCGGCCAGTCGGGTGGGCCGACGGCGGTCATCAACCAGTCGCTCGTGGGTTGCGTCGAAACGTTGCAGGCGTTGGGGGTCGCGGGTGCGATTCTCGGTGCACGCAACGGCGTGCGTGGTGTCACGGAGGAGCGCTTCGTCGATCTCGCCGACCTATCGCGTGAACGACTCGATCGCTTGGCCGCGACACCCTCCGCTGCTCTCGGTAGCTCTCGCGATAAGCCCGACGAGGCCTACTGCGAGCGCATCCTGCGCTCATTTCGTAAGTATGACGTCCGCACGTTCTTCTACATCGGGGGGAACGACAGCTCCGATACGTGCCGCATCGTCAACGAGCTTGCCCGCCGTGATGGCTACGAGCTGCGTGCTTTTCATATCCCGAAGACGGTCGACAACGACCTCGTCGAGAATGATCACACGCCCGGCTTCGGCTCGGCGGCGCGCTTTGTGGCCTGTGCTTTCATCGGTGACAATCTCGACAACCAGGCGTTGCCGGGGATCAAGCTCAATATTGTCATGGGGCGCCATGCGGGATTTCTCACCGCTGCGAGCATGCTGGGTCGTACGCATCCCGAGGACGGTCCCCATCTCGTGTACGTCCCCGAAGTCGCGTTTGACGAGGAGCGTTTTCTCGGCGACGTCGATAGCGTGTACAAGCGTTTCGGCCGAGCGCTCGTCGCGATCTCCGAGGGTGTGCATGCGGCCGACGGCACGCCAATGGTGACCAAGCTCGCGGGCGCGGTGGAAAAGGATGCGCACGGCAACGTGCAGCTCTCAGGCACCGGTGCGCTGGGAGACTTCCTTGCCGAGCTCATCAAGACCCGTCTTGGCAAAAAGCTGCGCGTGCGCGCGGACACCTTCGGCTACCTGCAACGCTCGTATCCAGAATCGGTGAGCGACACCGATCGCGTGGAGGCTCGCGCAGTGGGACGTTTCGCCGCCGAGCTCGCGGCGGGTGATCAACACCGCGACGGATCGGTGGCCATCAAGCGCGTGTCACAGGAGCCCTATCGCGTGCGCTACGAGCGCATCGAGCTCACCGCTGTTGCCGCCAAGACCCGCCGCCTTCCGTCCGAGTACGTCGTCGACGGCAAGAATATTGCCGAGTCGTACAAGGCCTATGCCGGGCCTCTCGTCGGGGAGCTACCGAGCACCGAGCAGCTCTGAGGCGGCGCTTAGCCGACGCGCCAGCGCCAGACGCTGGACGCGAGAGCGACGATCCCGGCGGCAGCGCCGAGCCAGCGCAGGCGATGGGCGCGTGCCAGCAATGCCGCGACGGCGGCGCCGCCATCCTGCAACAACCGATCTCGCGCGCGGCGGGTCATGCCGCCTGCCACGCCGTCAAGGGCTGCGCTCACCAGCGCCGCCGTGATCATGACGTGCAGCCAGACCTGTGTGCTGAGCGACGAGAGCCAACCTCGTGCCACGAGCGCTACGAGTCCGGTCACAAAGAGCACGGCGATACCGGCGCTCGTCAGCCGGCCGAGCGTGCGCACGACCGACAACACATCCGGCGTCGCCATAGGCGAGCTAGGACCGAGCAGCCGACGTTCGATGAGCAGGGTCGCAGCGACCGCGCCGACATAGAGCGACGCCGCCAACAGATGCAGAAAGACTAGCGCGTGCATGCCTGTACCTCTATTCAACCATGGCGATGCGGCCTTTGTAGTAGGCCCCATCTTCAACTTCCACGCGCGGCGCTTCGAGATCACCTTGCACGCGGGCACCCTTGTGAATGGTGATCTTGTCGCGGGCTCGCAGATTGCCCTTCATTTCGCCTTTGACCGTGATGTTCTCGGTCTCGATGTTCGCCGCGATGCGGCCGCTGGCTTCGATCGTGAGGCTCTTGGCCATCGTGATGGTTCCCTCGACGGCGCCCTCGATGATCAAGTCCTCTTCACCGTGCAGCTCGCCGCGGATTAGCAGGCCGCGGCCAATAACACCTGTGGTCATGCTCGTCGTTCTCCTCGTGGAGGAGGGAATCTACTCGATGAGCCTTGCGAAGGAAAGCGGCACACGGTCTGTGCGGTCACCGACCTGGCCATGGCGCCGTACTCGGGTTGGTCCGCCGAGCGCTAGCGCCCGCCGAGCTGCTTGAGGGCCCGCTGCGCATCGCTGCGCACGCCGCCCTTGGAGCTTGCCACAATCTTCTCATAGACCGCGCGTGCGCGCGCCTTGTCACCCTGCGCCGCGAGCAGCTTGGCAGCGGCCACGAGGGCTGTCTCTGCGTGCTTGTTGCGCGCATTCGCCTCGGCGAAATGTAAGTACGAGGACGCGGCTTCTAGCGCGTTGCCGGACTTCTCTTGGGCGCGCGCCAGAGTGTATTCGGCCTCCCAGTCGAGCCCATGGGCCTCTCGCAAGGTCGTCCCGGCGGTCACCGCCTGCGCCCAGCGCTTGGCCTTGCTGGCGGCAAACAGCTCGCGACGGAGCTCCTTTTTGTCAGGCACGGGGCCGCCCTTGGCGACGAGCGGCGGCTCAGGCGCGGCAGCGGCGGGTGTGGGACTGGGCGCCT
>CAYHNK010000334.1:0-5218 GCA_964357695.1 uncultured Bdellovibrionales bacterium
ACGCGCCGCGCAACCGGAGCGTATCTCGGACGCCGACGCAGAGGGCGCGCAGCGCGGCGGGCAGCCCGTCGCAATCATCGAAGGTGTGCAGCGCGGCGCGCGTACGTGTACGCGCTGACAGGGGTGGCAACGCCGGCTTGGAGTCGGAAAAGCAGGCAAGCGGCAGCGCGGCAACTAGCAGGCCCACAGCGATGAAGTGACGGGTACGCATCGGTTAGCTCCTTGTGGCGAAGGCAACGCACCTGACCATGCGGCATTGCGCCCCTATGGCGTTACCATAACACCTTGCGCGCCGCATGGAAGTCTCGCAGGTGAGACCCGCCGGGGCCCGAAAGGTTGCACTCAGCCGCCGCGATTGCGGATGGCGACGGCGAGCGCATAGCGCACACCCATGTCGCCTGCAAAGAGATCGCGGATCTGGTCGCCACGGATGCGTAGCGTGCGCACACGGGTCTTGGCGCGCACCGAGGCGCTGCGCGGACGGCTCGGGTAGACCGCCGAGATCTCGCCAAAGAAGTTGTCCGGCTGGGTGGCGGCGATGGTCGCGACCTTCTTGCCGCCCACCTGGACGTCGACCTCACCGTCAACGAGCAGAAAGAAGTCATCGCCCTTTTTGCCCTGCTCGACGATGAGCGTCCCGGCACTGTGCTCCTCGGCGGTGGCGATGCTGGCGATGCGGTCGCGCACGGCGCCGTCGAGGCGGCGAAAGAGGGTCGCCGATTCAACCATCGGGCGCTGATTCCACACGCGACGCACGAGCTCGGAGAGCCCCTCGCGACGGACGTAGTCGTAGAACAGGCCGGCATCGAGGTCGAAGAGCTCCATCGGCGTCTCGGCGCGGATGTCCGCTGTGCGCCGTCCGGTATCGTCAATGAGCTCGACGAGCCCCAAGATTTCGCCGGGCTTTAGGGACGTGACGGGTCGGCCGTCACCGTCGACCACGCTTGCCGAGCCGCTGACAATGACCGAGAAGCTGCGTCCTGACGCTGTCGCGTCCGCACTTCCGGCGACGCTCTCGCCTGTGGCCACGGTGCGACTGCGGCCCTGAAAGAGCAGGGCGGAAAACCACCCGGGATCGCGCATGTCGACAAAACGCAGGGCGTGCCACAGACGCGCGGCAGTGGCCGGGTGCAACAGCGGTGGCTCGATGAGCGCGTAGGTCTTCGCGGGCGAGGCGACGGCATGGCCGAACGAGCGCGTGTGCTCGTTGTCGGGGCAGTGGTAATAGAGCACGTCGTTCGGATTGCCCTGCCAGTCCTTGGGATGCCCGTGGATGATCGATTCGCCCACGTCGGCGAAGAACAGGGCGTGCTCGACGCGCGTCGATGGAATGAGCTCACGCATGCTGCGATGCGTTACGTTGTCAATGACGCCTTTGGCGTGCAGATCATCGAGGCCGCCGTGGTGGAGCGTGTCGCCCGAGACCTGGATGCGGTGCGCGTGACCGTCCGCATCGCGCATGGAGACCGAGACACCGATCGTCGGGATCGCGTGGATGGTGTAAAAGAAATCGAATGTTGCGCCGAGCAGCTCGAGCGGCTCGCCAGGCGTGATGCGCTGGTAGTCGAGGTACGCAGCGACCTCTTCTTCGGGACGCTGGAAGTAGTTCGCCATCTTGACGAGCGCCGAGCGATAGATGGGCTCCGCGGTGAGGACCTTGGGGCGGTGGCCCGCGAGAATGAGCTCGACGAACGCCCCCATGTGGTCTTCATGGCAGTGGCTGAGGATGACGGCATCGACGTCGGAGAACGATAGACCCTGGCTCTCGAGCAGGTACCGCGTGCCGACAGGGCCATCGTAGATCACCGCGCGGCCGTTGACCCAAATGAGAAATCCGGTTGTGGGACCCGAAAGATCAAAGCCCGACCGCGTCCCGAGGGTCTTGATGCCAAAGCACAAGGGTCGCTCGGGTGCTTCGGGCGCGGGCAAGGTCGAAAAGGGTACGACCGGCGCGGCGAAGGTCAGATCGACGTGCGCACGATGTTTGTCAAGCTGCACGTCAAAGCCCTGTGGCCCCCGGCGATGTACGTCGAGATGCCCACCCAAGAGCTTGGCGCGGCCATGCCGATCGAAGGTGACGACCTCAATCATGTCGTCGACCGACCGCGGTACGCCCCCCGCCTTCTTGATCGCCATGTGCTCGCTGACGTTGGCGAGCCGCGCACAGATGTCGGGCGTGAGCGCGGGTGTGCCATCGACGTTCAGGTAGCCCGCGAGCTCGTCGCGACTCGGGCCGACGAGGGTCATGCGCAGGGCGAGCTTCTCCTGCTCGACGTGATCCTCATCGAGGACCAGCTGCAAGCGCTCGCTGGCAAGCTCGGGCTTGAACGCGGCGCCGTAGACGAAGAGGAAATCATAGAGGAAGAACTCGGGAGCGAACTGCGGCGTCGCAGCGACCAGCATCGTCTGTGGCGCGACGAGCACCCGAGGAAACGGCAACCCGTGCTCTTGGCAGTAGCGCTTGGTGGCCTTGAAGGCGTCGGCGGGGGCGCCGAGCAAGACGGACCCGTGCTCTGTCGCCACGAGGGCCACGCCAGGGTACGGACGATGCACGTCGATACTCATGAGGTTGAGAAGTTGTAACAGCTGGAACGGCGCACGGCAATTTTGTGGCGTTGGCCAACTCCTTGCCGATGCACAAGGGCGCCCGTATACTTCGTCGCGCCATGGCAAAAATACTGGTCATCGACAGCGAAGCGTCGGTCGCGCAAGCTCTCGCTGAGGCGCTGCGGGGGCGTGGCCACGAGGTGGAAGTCACCGGAGATGGGGCGCAGGCGCTCGAGCTCGCGAGATCCCTGCGGCCGCGTCTCATCGTGCTATGCGTCGAGCTCAGTCGCGGTAGCGGCTACTCGGTGTGCAACAAGCTAAAGAAAGATCCGGATCTCGCGGCCATTCCGCTCATTCTCACGTCGAGTCAGGCCACCGAGGAAACCTTCGAGCAGCACAAAAAGCTGCGCACCCGTGCCGATGAGTACCTCAAGAAGCCCTATGGCATGGATGCCATGCTCGGCTTGGCGAGCAAGCTCGTCGGCGGCGGTGCGGGGGCTCCCGCGGTAGGCCGCTCCGCGCCGCTATCGGCAGCACCGGCCGAAGATGAGTTTGAGGTTTCACTCGATGAATTCTCGGTCGATGTGGCCGTGGACGAGCCTGTCGCCTGAGCGACAGCGGCGGCTCCAGGAAGAGGCGGGTCCCGGGCGCCCACGGCACAGGCGAAGGCCGACGACAGCTTCGACTTCGGCGTCGAGACCGAGCGACCCGCAGCTGCCAAGCCAAGTCCCGCCGCATCATCGCCCGCGCGATCGTCGGTGCGCCCAGCGTCGAGTCCTCGGGCATCGCCGAGCGTGCCTGCGCCAGTATTTGACGAGGCGGACGCTGGCGGCGGATTCGCCCAGTCGACCCAAGTGCTGGTCACGAGCGCCGAAGGCGAACGGCAGCGCAGCGAGATCCGACAGCTACGCCAGAAGGTGCAGCAGCTCGAGACCGCGCTGGAGGCGAAAGACCTGGAGTTTAACGACCGTCTCCTCGAGGAGAGCGGGCGCGCGCGCGATGCGATCGATCTGAAGAAGAAGCTGACGCTCGTCGAGCGGGAAATCACGAAGCATCAGCAAGAGGCCGAGAAGGCCCGCGCCGAGGCGCAGCGCGCGCAAAAGGATCTCGAGGCCGTTCGCGCGCAGATGCACAGTGGCGAGCAGGAACGGCAGCTACTTTCGGACAAGATTGGTCAGCTCGTCGACAAGGTAAAATCACTCGCCAGCGAGCGCGACGGCTTGCAGCAGGATCTCTCGGGCGTACGCACGCAGCAGTCGGAAGTCTCGCGTGGCGCCGAAGGCGTGGCCAAAGCCCGCGAGAAGGCCAAGAAAGCGGTGGACATCGCCGTGCAGCTCATCACCGAAACAGGTCTCGTGCAGTGAGCGATCGCCCCGTGTAACTGGTTTCGGTCGATTTGTGCGTTTGTGGTTGACGTGCGATCTTAGCTCGTGCTAAAGTGCGCCAACCTTGAGCGTACCCTGACCACGCCGCCACGCTTGCAGCGGGCCAAGGCATGCTATTGCCTGTAGAGAGGAACGTCCACGATGGCAACTCGTGATCTTGAGAAGACTGGCGTCGCTCCCATCACCTTCAAAGTCGGTGACAAGGCGGTCTATCCGGCTCACGGCGTCGGCGAGGTGACGGCCATCGAGAATCGCGAGATCTCCGGCCAGAGCCAAACGTTCTATATCCTGCGCATCCTCGACAACGGCATGAAGATCATGATCCCCACCAACAACGTGCGGCAAGTGGGGCTGCGCGAGGTCATCGGCAAGGAGAAGGTGGACAAGGTGTTTCGCATTCTCAAGGCGAAAGACCTGAGCGTCGACACCACCACCTGGAATCGCCGCTACCGCGAGTACATGGAGAAGATCAAGACGGGCTCGGTGTTCGAGGTGGCGCAGGTGCTGCGCGATCTTTACCTGCTCAAGACCGACAAGGATCTCTCTTTCTGTGAGCTCAAGCTTCTCGACACGGCCAAGGGCCTGCTCATCAAAGAGCTCGCTGTTGCCAAGAACGTCGATGAGACCGAGGTCGAGAAAGAGTTCAAGAAGATCTTCCAGGCGTAGCGCTCCGCCGCGCCTGCTCGTTTCCCCAGCAGCCATCATTGTCCTGGTTGTGCGTGGCCCTTTTCGATAGGGTCGTGGCGCGACTGCAGCCACGTCGCGACTCGACGGAGGCCTAGGCATGGTGCGTCAGCTCGTGGCGTGGGGGGTAGCATTCGCGATCGGCGCGGCGGCGCTGGCGCTCGCCATCCTGTGGCGACGGGCGCGCCGCATTTGCGTCGTGATGCGCCAGAGTCTCGAGGCGGCCCTCGCTGAGATGCGCACGGAGCTCGTGCGTGCCCAGCGGCTCGGCACCGTGGGGAGACTCAGCGCGGGTATCGCGCACGAGGCAAAAAATCCTCTGACGGCGATCATCGGGTTGTCGCAGCTCGCACGCGAGCGCGTGGGAGAGCCGGAGCGCTTGGTCGAATTGCTCGGCACCATCGAGACCGAAGGGCGACGCGGCAGTGCAATTCTCGGCAAGCTTCTTGGCTACGGACGGGGAGAGAAGTCGACGCGACAGGTGGTGCCGGTCAACGCGCTCGTCAGCGAGACGGCGCGCATGCTGCGGCCGCTGTTGGCCCAGTCGCATGTCGAGCTCATACTCGATCTTGATGCCGATGCGCCGTGTGTGGAGGTCGACG
>CAYHNK010000335.1:0-5201 GCA_964357695.1 uncultured Bdellovibrionales bacterium
GTCGCGCAGCAGCTCGCGCACCCGGGACAGACTCGGACGCACGCGCTCATCGAAGGCGCTCGCCGCGAGTCTCCCTTGTCGCGCGTCGAGCGCGTCGCGTACCTGAGCTGCTCCGCCATGCAGTGACCGATGCGCCGCGTCGATATCCACCCACCATCGCGCGAACGATGGGTCGCCCGCCGCGAGCGCCTTGGCCTCGTTGCCGAGAAATCGTCCGAGCCCACAACGCTCCGGATCGAGCTCGATGGGATTGTCCCAGCGCTGTCGCGCGAGATTGGCGACGAGCGCCTCCGACCAGACCAAGTGGTCAATCTCGCGCTCGGCGAAGAACGCGCGCGCGTTGGGGTCCGCTTTGACGTACTTCTCTTTGATGGCCGCGGCCGACTCGTGCAGTGCCGTATGGTAGCGCTCGATCTCCTGCAACGGCTCTCGCAATGCTGGGATGGCGGCTTCCGCTTGGCGTCGCCCATCGCCGTAGTACCACTGACCGAAGGCGCACTTGTGCGGGTCCAGCTGCACGTCGAGCGACACGGTCTTGGCATCGGTCAGCAAGCGACCGACCGCGGCAGCCCAAACCAGGTGGTCGATCATGCGCTGCTGCAGCTCGGCCTTCAGTGTCTGATGGTCCTCGACTTGCCGCGCCGTGCCCATCAAGCTATCGATGCCGCGAATCGACAGCATCGCCACGATGGCCAACAGAAGAAGCGGCACGCCGAAACCAGCGCCCAGCTTGCGAGAAAACGGTAGATCTCGCCACGTCATGCGATGACTCCTTGGGATGAGCCCGGCGACGCAGAACGGCGTTCGGCGGGGGGATGGTTGGCAATGCGGGTCAGATCGAGAATCAAGCCGACGCTGCCGTCGGCCAGCAGCGTGGCTCCAGAGAAGACTGCCGCGCCGTGCATGCCTCTGCCAAGCGGCTTGACCACGGTTTGGCGCTCGCCAAGCACCTCGTCGACGACGAACCCAATGCGGGTACCGCCAATACGACTGACGATGATCTGCTCCATCGGCGGCGGCGGCGCCTCGATGTCGAGAAAGTGTCGCAGCCGCACGAACGGTATCGTTTCGTCGCGCACGTGCAACAACGTGTGGCCGGTGAGCGCGTCGAGCGCTTCGCGCCGCGCCTCGAGACACTCCTCCACCGCGGCCATGGGCAACACGTAGGTCTCGCCCCCGATGGCGACGTGCAGCCCGTCAATGATGGCAAGCGTCAGCGGCACGCGAATCGAGAACGTCGTTCCTTGTCCGGGCTCAGTGTGCACCTCGAGCGTCCCCTGCATCTCTTGAATGGCGCGTTTGACCGCATCGAGGCCCACCCCTCGGCCCGAAACGTTGGTGACCGTGCTGGCGGTGGAGAAGCCGGGCAGAAAGATGAGATCGAGCACCTGGCGATCGGTCAGCGCGGCACCCGTTGCTATCAGACCGCGCGCCACAGCGTTGGCGCGAATCACAGCGACGTCTATTCCCGCGCCATCATCCACAACCGTGAGCGTCACTTCCGAGCCTGCACTTGAAGCGGAGAGCTGGATGCGACCGGTCGCCGGCTTGCCGCGTCGCATGCGCTCATGCGGAGACTCGATGCCGTGCGCGATGGCGTTACGAACAAGGTGCATCAGTGGGTCGTGCAGCCGCTCGATAAGACTCTTGTCGAGCTCCGTATCGCCACCCGAGGTTGTGAGCTCCACATCGCGGCCAAGCTGCTGGGCCTGATCGCGCAGGGAGCGCGAGAATCGCGCAAACACCGACGAGACCTGGACCATGCGCACGCCAAACGCGGCCTCGCGCAGCTCCCAGGTCAAGCGCGAGACGTCTTCGGCCACCCCATACAGCTCACTGTCGGTCTGGGCGCTGGCTCGCTCGAGCAGTCGGGCCTGCACCGTCACCAGCTCACCCACCAGGTCCACCAGGTGGTCGAGCTTCGCTGCGGCAACACGCAGCGTGCTCAGGCCGGGGCCTGCCGCCGCGTCCGCCGTCGCTTGGCCAAAGCGCTCGAGGGCTGCGGTCATATCCGACGCGGTGTTGGCCGCCGAGACGCCGGAGACCGGAACGAGGAGCCGCGCCAGCTCATCTTTGGCCGCCAGTGCGAGGTTGATGGTCGCACGGTCGGGCTGCTGCTGTCCCCGACGCACGCGATCGAGCATGGTCTCAAGATCATGACCGCAGTGCTCGACGTCCGCGAGGCCGAACATGCCGGCGTTGCCCTTGAGCGTGTGGGCGGCACGAAAGACGCGATTGAGCAAGGTTGCGTCGGCTGGGGTCTTTTCCCAAGCGAGCAGGGCTGTCTCGAGCTCGTGCAAAAGCTCCTGCGACTCCTCGCCGAACGTGCGCAGCAGCGACTGGACAAACTCTTCGTTCAAGGCATCACCCGGCGCACCGCCGAGAGCAGCGCGGCGGGTTGGAAGGGTTTCACGATCCATCCGGTGGCCCCGGCAAGTCTCCCCTCTTCCTTGATGTCGTCCTGATACACGGTCGTGACCATCAGCACCGGAGTGAAGCGGTGGCGCTTGGTGCCACGAACCGCACGCACGAGCGCGAGACCGTCCATGCGCGGCATGTTGACGTCCGAGACAATCATGTCGACCGTGTTTCGGGCGAGCTTCTCCATGGCGTCGACGCCGTCCACCGCCTCGATGACTTCATAGCCGGCCTCGCGCAAGGCGAAGCCGATCATCATGCGCATGCTGGTCGAGTCATCGACCGTCAGTACCGTCTTGGCCATCGGCGCCCTCGCGTAGTTGTCGAGATCCCCACACGGCCTGTACAGCAAGATGGGTGCCACGATACCGATAGCTCTTGCCTATGAATCGCGCTGACGGATCGATCTGGATCAAACACGGCCGAAGAAACACGCGCGCCAATCAGTCAGTCGGGCCATAGGTCAAGAGAATAGGTCATCGGATCGCCAAAATAGGCGTCCGACAACCCATGAGGTTGCAGTACCCGGGGGAACGCCTACTCGGGGCTGCTGCGCTCGAGGGCTCGGTATTGGAGCTAGCTCGTCTTTTTGAACCGACCGCGCCGCAGTAATGAGACGAGGCGCCGAAACTCGATGCTCGGCGCCACAAAACGCACCGCGAAGCCGTGCTCTGTGTGACGGATGACCGAGCACGAAGAGGTCGTAGGGTTGGCGTCGCCCTCGGCAGTGAGCTCGAGGACGATGCTTTCGCCCACGTCGGGGCAACTCTTGCACGCCAGTGCGGCGCCTTCGAGGGTGAGGTCGGTGAGCTCCGCGGCGTGTCCTCGACCTCGCAACAGCTGCGTCAGCTTACCACCGCCCGGCTTGAGCCAAGAGACACTCGCGCGACGCGCGGTGCTCTGGGGTCCGGGTCCCGCACCCGACTGGCCGAGCATGTCGTCCATCATGCTGCGCACGGCGGCACGAAACTCGTCACTGGCATCGACAAAGCTCAGGCCCAGACCCGTCGCCTTGATGCTGACGACGCGGGCATGCGCCTCCAGGCGACGACCCAGATGCACGAGGCGGATGCCGACGAGCGTGCCCTCGGGGGCGCGTTGATCGGTGACCACGAACATGCCGCCGCGGCTGATGTCACCGCTCATGCACGGACGAGACTCGTCGCCAATGGTGAGAATGGTGCCGATGCCGGCAATCACCCGAGTGTCGCGTCGATTACTCATGGGCTTGCGCTCGAGCTCTGCTGGTCGGCTACCACGCTTCGTCCTCGGTGACGCTTAGCGCGCGCTCGCATACTTCACACAGGCGCCCGGCCTCAAAGCAGGGCACGCCGTCCGCCTGGGCTTCGGCGCACAGACCGGCTTGCCGAATGATGGCGGTGTGGATATCCGGCGCCGTGTGTCGACGGCCCCGTGCGACCGGCAAAGTCCGCATGCTGTGGACGGACTGCTTGGGCATGGTGCGCTCCCGCGTCCTCCCCCGAGGACGGCCCACTCTAGCGCTCGCGGGTGCGCATGGCCAGGGCTACGGCGCGGATCCGCAAAGTCGGGCTGAGGAGAGCCGCGTCCCTGAGGAGCCGCCGCACAACTGTAGTCAAGCGCGGCCTTCGAGACGGCTTGCTGCGCAAGCCTCCTCAGGCACGCGGTTCGGGCGGCGGCGTCTCGAAGGGCGAGGCGGGTGGGGCCGCCCCGACGGCCGGAAACCGCACCCCAGTGCTACGGCGCGGGACAGGCGATGTCGACCTGGTCGTTGGTCAGCGTGTCCCAGCAATAGGTGGCGCTGTCCGCACCGGTCATCATGCCGGAGCCGTCGGCGGTGTCCCACTCGACGGAGAACGTCGCCTCGACGCCCTGGCTATTGAGGGCATCGTGCAGCGTCATGCTGGCGGTCGTGCCCTTGAGACTGTACGAAATCGAGTCGCCGTAGGTGTCGACACCCTGCTTGACGGCGGTAAAGACCAGATCCTTGTCGGTGGCGCTGGCGCGTGCCCAATCGATGGTCAGCACCGCATCGGTGGGTGCCGTCGGATCATAGAAGACCCACTGACCCTCGGTTGCGTGGTGTTGGCCGGTAAACCAGATGAAGTCATCGAAGGTGCTTTGGCCGACCGTCCCCGTGAAATGCAGCTCGAGCTGTAAGCCGTCTTGCACGCGGCCACGCAGCTCGGCGGTGTTGCCTAGCAGGTAATTCTTCGTCCACACCCAGTCGTCGCCGTCTTGCTCAGCCCGCTGCGCCAGCACTTGCAGGAACACCGAGCGAGGTGGCAGGAGCGCCAACCAGAGTGCCCCGGTGACGAATCCCACAGCACCGGCGGCAAGCTGATAGTTGGCGCCAGGGCTGCCCTGTAGGCTCAGCGCACCGCTCGTGTCGGCACCGAAGGCTGGGATCTCCATGCTGTCCGACGGCGGCAGGCTCGGTGGGTCTTCTTTGCCACAGCCAACGAGCGCCAGGCTCAGTGCGGTGGTGAGTGCCAGGACAGGAGACAGAACGCGACTCTTCATGTGATTTCCTCCTTGCTTAGGATGACGACACAGCAAGCGTGGATCTTCAGAAAAGAATATCCTGCATGGCCACCGTGCACACTACTTTGGCGTCTTGAAGATGCGGCTGTTGTCACCCCAGTAGACGAACTCGTCGTCGACGGCCAGGCCGCGGGGACTCGCGTCCCACGGCGAGAACGTGTCGGTGTTGTTGAAATCGAGGTCGGTGCGTAGCACACGGCCGTTGCCCAGATCGCCGTCGTTGTTCGTGCCGCCCTCGGAGCCGCGAACAAACTAGATGA
>CAYHNK010000336.1:0-5176 GCA_964357695.1 uncultured Bdellovibrionales bacterium
CATCGCGGAGAGCGCGAGGTTGTGCTTTGCGTCGATGGTCAGGATCTCTTCGCAGCGCCGAATCGCGTCCTGATAGCGCGGATAGCGATCCTCATCGAGCGCCACGCGCACTTCGCCGAAGAGCTTGTTGATGCGCTTGGTGTTTTGCGCGCTGATGTATTGCCAGCTGATGTACGCACCACCGACGGCGAGCAGTCCGAGCAGCACGACAATGGTGGTTTTGATGGAGCCGGTGGTCTTGGGCACAAAGCCAAGAATGGTGAGTCGACCCGGGCCGGCCGTCTCGATGTCACCGCCGTCGGTGGCAAAACCCAAGGTGTCGGGCGCGAAGAAGTCACTGACATGCTCGAGCGGTCTCGCTCCCGACGTCGAGCCCACTTCCGCGAGCGGCTGCGGCGGTGGACCCGCCCACGGCGGCATCTGGCCGCCATGCGCCATGCCCGGTGCCCCACGCGGCGCTGCAAATCCGGGCGGTGGTTGCGCCATCCGCGGCGCACCCATCGGGGGTGGCTGCATCATCGGCGGCTGTTGCATCACCGGCGGCGGCTTCGCCACGGGAGCCGCCACAGGGGCCGGTGGCTGCACGCCGAGCTGCTGCAACAGGGTGCGCGCGTCAGCAAAGCTCGGGTCGCCCTGCAATACCTGCTGCAACATCCCCACCGCCTCGTCGCGCCGACCGTCAGCCGCGCGCATTCGTGCGAGCAGCGTCAGCGCCGCGGGGTTGCCGGGAAACTCGGTGAGCGCCGCCGTGAGCTCCTGCTCTGCCTTCGGTGCCTTGCCCTGCTGCTGGTAGACGGTCGCCAACATGACGCGCCCGCGGGGATCTTGGGGCGTGTTCTTGATGCCCTTTTTGCAGACGACCATCGCCTCCATGTAGCGCTTGGCGCTCAGGTAGGCGTTGCATAGCGGGATGCACGAATCCAAAGTCGGGTTCTTGGCGAACTCGATCTCTAGCGCGTGAATGTCGGTCGACATGGCCGCCCATCCTAGCTGCTCACGGCCGCGACCACAAGAATCGCAAGCGACTCTCATTGCAAGCGCGCGCTTGAGACGGCGCGAAGGTGCGTGGTATCGTGTGTCGTGTTTTCTCGTCTAGTCATCGCAGCTTTCGCCCTCTCGCTCGCGAGCTGCAGCGCCGGTCTGTTGCGCGGCCCCCCGCGCGATGCCGCCGACGCTTATGAGCGAGCCGTGCAGAATCTCGAAAACGGCCTCTACCCCGAAGCAACGCAGGGTTTTGCGCAGGTCAAGAGCAAGTATCCGTACAGCCCCTATGCGGTGCTGGCGGACTTGCGTGCGGCTGACGTGCAATTTCGCCGTGGCACGTTTGCCGAGGCCGTCGACGCCTATCGCGAGTTTCTCAAGCTGCACCCGCGACACGAAGACGCGCCGTACGCCATGCTGCAAATCGGGGAGTCGTACTTCGAGCAAATCCCGGGTGATTGGTGGATCCTGCCGCCGCCTGCCGAAAAAGATCAGGCGAGCACGCGGCGCGCCATCACCGCGTACCGCGACATGATCGCGCGCTACCCGCAAGAGCCGCTTACCGCCAAGGCCCAGACACGGCTCGCGCAATGCCGGCGCAAGCTCGCTGATCACGAGCTCTACGTGGCGCAGTTCTACATGCGACACGAGCATTACCGTGCGGCGGCGAGTCGCGCCGAGGGGCTGCTGCAAGAGTATCCAGGCTTGGGCCTCGACAGCGCCGCTCTATGGGTGATGGCAGAATCGATGAAGACACTCGGAGACGCGCCAGCGGCGCGTGATGCTCTCGAGCGCCTGGTCAAGGATTTTGCCGAGACTCCGGAAGGCAAGCGCGCGGCGAAGATGCTCGAGCCAACGACCAACCTCCAGCCACGATCGTCTTCGCCGAACGCCAAGACCGCGGGGCAAGGCTAAAGCACGACCATGGACGCCACACTGCGACAGCTGTTAACGCTCGGCAAAGAGTACTACCTCAAGCACGACTACCCGAACGCGCGCGCCTACCTCGAGCAGGTGATCGAGCACAGCCAGAGCTTTGCCGACGTCTACAATATGCTGGGCGTGATCTTTCACGACATGGGTCAGTTCAGCAAAGCGCAAGAGGCGCTCGAGCACGCGCTACAGCTCAACCCGGCGTACACTGAGGCCTCACTCAACCTCGCCGTGCTCTACAACGATCTCGGCAAGTACAGCGAAGCCAAAGGCGTCTACAAGCGCGCCATGGAGACGACACGCGCCGATGCGAGCGCGCTCGATCCGTTTGTCGCCGGCAAGATCGCCAACATGCATGCCGAGGTGGGTGACGCCTACCGCTCGGCCGGACGCCTCGCCGAGGCCATTGTCGAGTACCGCAAGGCCGTCGATTTGCGGCCACCGTTTGCCGACCTGCGCACCAAGCTCGCCTCGGCCCTGCGCGACGATGGCCAGCTCGATGCGGCGGTGCTCGAGCTCAAGCGCGCGCTCGATGATCGGCCGGGCTTTTTACCTGCGCGGGTGCAGCTCGGCGTCTGCTACTACTCGATGGGCAAGCACAGTGAGGCACTCGCGTCGTGGCGCGAAGTGCTGCAACAAGAGCCCAACAACAGCGCCGCCGCCATGTACATCAAGCTGGTCGAGGGCGAGCCCAAGGCGAGCGGCCAACCCTCCTGACGCGGAACTCTGGAACGATGGGTCAGTTCGCTTTTCGCTTCATCTCCGGCAAGTACCAGGGCACCGAATTCCCTGTCGCTGACGAGGGCGAGCTCATCATTGGGCGCGCCGCCGATCTTGAGCTCGTGCTGTTCGAGGACATGGTCTCGCGCAAGCACGCCAAGGTGACCGCTGCGGGCGGCAACTTGACGATCACCGATCTCGGCTCGACCAACGGCACGTTCGTCAACGGCGAGAAAGTGCGTCGACGCGATCTCGTGGCGCAGGATCGTATTCTCATCGGCACCTCGATCCTCAAGCTCGTTCCCACCACCGAAGTGCAGCCCGAGCATCGCGGCCTGAGTGCCGACGAAGTGCGCGCTCAGATGCTCGAGCTCGGCGATCGCGTGCAGCGACCGTCGACGATGAGCGGCGAGCTACACGACGTGCCCCTGCCCGACTTGCTGCAGCTCTTTGGTACCAATCGCAAGTCGGGGGTACTCACCATCACCGGCGCTCATCGCGGCAAGCTGTATCTCAAACAGGGTCAGCTCGAATGCGCCATCATCGACGAGCAAACCTGGATGCTGCCGATGAAGGCTTTGTGTCGCATGCTCGTGTGGGACAGCGGTAGCTTCCGTCTCGATGACTACGTTGAAGGCGTCACGTTTGCGGCGCGCTTTGGCGAATCCACCGAAGGTGCGCTCATCGAGGCCTCGCGCCAGAACGACGAGGTCGGCCGCATTCGCCGCAATCTTCCTGCCCCCGAAACCAAGTTGCAGCTCTGCGTGCCGCTTACGCCCAAGCTCGCCGCGCTCTCGGCCGACGAGCTCGAGACCCTGCAAACGGCGCTCAATCACGGCTCGGTGCAAGAGGTCTTCGACAATGCCTCGGCCACCGATCATGCCATCGCCGCGTGGCTGCAAAAGCTCCTCAAAGACGGCTACCTCGAAACGGTCTAGTCTCAGTCCACCGTGACGAGCACATCGCGTGCCCGCTGTACCATGGTGCGAAACAAGCGACGCAGTTGCGCCGCGATCTCGGGATCTTCGCCCGTTGCGGTGAGCGCTTGGGCGACCGACTCGAGCGTCGAGACGTATTGCGTCCGTGGCTCAGCGCGCAGTGACCCGTAGATCGACGGCTCGAGTGGCCACAGACTCATGCGCGGTAGCTTGAGCAACCAGGGATTGCGCCACCACAAGGTCTTGCCCTGGGACCAGCTGCCATCGAGCACGACGATGCCTTCGAGCGAGTGCGCATCCACCCGCGCCCCTTGGCGATCGAGCACCACGCTCGTTCCCTTGGCCCCTGTGCCCGCGGGCGCGTGACTCGGATCGAGCGGGAAGAGCACCGCCCAGCGCGCAACGTCGACCTCCTCGCCGAGCGCCTCCGCCAGCGATCGCCACGACAGACCCACAGCGCGCACGGCCTTCGGGAGACTCGCGAGCACGAGCGGCGTTGACGAAAGCTCGAGCTCTTGCTCGCGCGGATGTTGCAGGATGAGCACGTGCAGGCGTGTCTCGAGCACCCGCGTACGATCGCAGACGCAGATACGCTCCGGCCGCTCACACTGCCCACACTTGGGGAGCGTGCTCCAATCGATGCGACGCTTCGGGATTCGAGCCATGGGGACCGCGCGCACCATGCCCTGAGCGTGTCGGTCGCGCAAGATGACGCATACGGTCGACTTCCGGTCGCCTTGGTGCTTTAAGCGCCGGTCATGTCGACCCCACAAGACGTCGTGCAAATAGGTTGTCACTACGGGCAGCACTCCAAGCTACGGGTGCTCCTGGCGATCCCGCTCATCTACTTGCCCATCCTGACGCTCGTGCCCTTTGCGGCAGTCTCATCGCTGCTCGTCTACTGGCACCTGCGCCTCTTGGGCGGACGGGGCATCAAGACCTATTTCGATTTCGTGCCCGCGTGGGTCAGCCACCGCTACACGCACGGCACGCAAATCACCATGACGAGTAAGACCGGTGCCATCTGGGTGCGCTCGCGCATCTTCTGGCTGTTTAACTGCAAGCTCTACTGTCCTCTGAGTGTCGCGCTCTTTACGTGGCTGAGCTACCTCGTCAAGCTGGTCGAAAACTGGTGGTGCCCGTTTGATCACGCGCGCAAGAACGGTTACGACGACGCGCGCATCGATCGGTCGTTCTGGCACGTCGACGCCGAAGACTCCGCGAAGCTGCATCCGACCGACCGCGACAATCCCATCTGGAATCAGGTTGATTCGCTCTGAGCCGCACACGACAGCGCGCCTTGTCGCGTTGCTCGGTCTCGCCTTCGTGGTGATGGGCTCCTACGGGCTCGCGCGACCGACCACCGAATCGCTCTTTCTCGCGGCGCACTCGGCCCACGCTCTGCCCTCGGTGTGGCTCGCAGTGGCCGTCATGACCACCTTGGTGGTGGGCATCTACAACCGCTACGCCTCGGCGGTGCGGCTCGTGAGCTTGTTTGGCGCCGCCACGCTCGCGACCGCGGCCATTTTGGTTCTGCTGCTCGTGGCGTTGGATCGCGGGCTGGCTGGTGCCGCGTTTGCACTGTATGTGTGGAAAGACATCTA
>CAYHNK010000337.1:0-5173 GCA_964357695.1 uncultured Bdellovibrionales bacterium
CGCATCGGCGTGCTCGATCGCGTCGCCTGGGTGAAAAAAACATTCGCGAAGGTGCAGGTCATCGGCGGTAACATCGCGACGGCCACAGGAGCGCGTGCGCTCGCGGATGCGGGCGCCGACGGCGTCAAGGTGGGGATCGGCCCCGGATCGATCTGCACGACCCGCATCGTTGCGGGCGTAGGCATCCCACAAATTACAGCTGTGGCCGACGTCGCGCGCGAGCTCCAGGGCAGCGGCGTCGCCATCATCAGCGATGGTGGCATTCGCTACTCGGGAGACATCGCCAAGGCGATCGTGGCCGGTGCGCATTGCGTCATGCTCGGTAGTCTGCTTGCCGGCACGGACGAGGCGCCGGGCGACGTGCAGGTGTACAACGGGCGCCAGTACAAGTCGTACCGCGGCATGGGATCGCTCGGCGCCATGACCGAGCAGTACGGCTCGAGTGACCGCTACTTCCAAGAAGCACGCACTGCCGACAAGCTCGTGGCCGAGGGTGTCGAAGGTCGCGTACCCCACAAGGGGCCGTTGTCGGAGGTGATGCATCAGCTCATCGGCGGACTGCGCGCCAGTATGGGCTACACGGGCTGCGCCACCATCGAGGAGATGCGCGTGCGACCGCAATTCGTACGCGTCACGGCCGCGGGCGTGCGCGAGAGTCACGTACACGATGTCATCGTGGCGAAAGATGCGCCCAACTATCGTTCGTAATGGACATCCACGCCCAGCGCATCCTCATTCTCGACTTTGGCGCGCAGTACACGCAGCTCATCGCGCGGCGCGTGCGCGAGGCCGGAGTCTATTGCGAGATCTACTCGTGCGATGTGGACGACGAGGACGTGCGGCGATTCGCGCCGCGCGGAGTCATTCTCTCAGGCGGTCCCGAATCGGCGTATGAACGCGCCGCGCCGCGAGCCCCCAACGCCGTTTTCGAGCTGGGCGTGCCGGTGCTCGGCATCTGCTACGGCATGCAGACCATGGCGACGCAGCTCGGCGGCTCGGTGCAGGCGAGTGACCACCGCGAGCTCGGCTTTGCCCAGGTGCGCGCGCGCGGTCACTCGGCGCTCCTTGTGGACATCGAAGACCACCGCACGCCGGATGGGCACGGTCTTCTCGATGTGTGGATGAGCCACGGCGATCGCGTCGAGGATTTGCCCGCGGGGTTTCGCGTCATTGCGACGACGACGTCGTGCCCGATTGCGGGCATGGCCGACGAGGCGCGCAAGTACTACGGCGTGCAATTTCATCCCGAGGTTACGCACACGCGCCAAGGCCAACAGATCCTCGGTCGCTTCGTACGGGACATTTGCGGTTGCGCGCCGCTGTGGACCGCGAGCAACATCATCGACGACAGCATCGCCAAGATCCGCGCCTCTGTCGGCGACGATGAGGTGCTGCTCGCACTCTCGGGGGGCGTCGATTCGTCGGTGGCAGCGGCGCTGTTGCATCGGGCCATTGGCTCAAAGCTCACCTGCGTGTTTGTCGACAATGGTCTCTTGCGTCTTGGTGAGGGAGACGCGGTCATGGCCACGTTTGCGCAGCAGCTTGGCGTGCACGTCGTGCGGGTTAACGCCGAGGCGCGTTTTCTCGACGCGCTTGTGGGCGTCCACGACCCGGAGCGCAAGCGCAAGATGATCGGTGGCCTCTTTATCGACGTGTTCGAGGAGGAAGCGGCGAAGCTCAGTGCCGCCAGGTGGCTTGCGCAGGGCACCATCTATCCCGACGTCATCGAGAGCGCGGCCGCCAAGACCGGCAGGGCGCACGTCATCAAGTCGCACCACAATGTCGGCGGGCTACCGGAGCGCATGACGCTCCGGCTGTGCGAGCCCTTGCGGGAGCTATTCAAGGACGAAGTGCGCGCGCTCGGCGTGGCGCTCGGCTTGCCGCACGCCATGGTCTATCGCCATCCCTTTCCGGGGCCGGGACTCGGTGTACGGATTCTTGGCGAAGTGCGACGCGAGCACGCGGATATCTTGCGCCAAGCGGACGCCATCTTCATCGAGGAGCTGCACACGAGTGGCTGGTACGACAAAGTGAGCCAGGCCTTTGCGGTGTTCCTGCCGGTGCGCTCGGTGGGTGTGGTGGGGGATGGCCGGCGCTACGACTACGTCATTGCGTTGCGCGCTGTCGAGACGCTCGATTTTATGACCGCGCAATGGGCCCACTTGCCCTATGAGCTGCTCGACAAGGTCTCGAGGCGCATCATCAATGAGGTGCGCGGCATCTCGCGCGTGACCTACGACATCTCTGGCAAGCCGCCCGCGACGATTGAATGGGAGTGACCGTGGCGCCGCGCCACTGTGGCCTCGCAATCGCTTCGCTGCTATGAAGGCGCCGAGCCATGCGTGTCGACGGCAAGCCCTATCGCACCATCTGGCCCGCTACGGAGGGTGGGTCGGTGTGCATCATCGACCAGACGGAGCTGCCACACCATTTCGTCGTGCGCACGCTCGAGCACGTGCAACAGGTCGCCGAGGCCATTGTGGGCATGCAGGTCCGCGGCGCACCGCTCATCGGCGCAGCCGCCGCGTATGGCGTCTGTTTGGCGCTGCGCGAAGACGCGGGGGACGCGAGTCTCGCGCACGCGGTGGCGCTGCTCGCGGCAACGCGCCCGACCGCGGTCAACCTGCGCTGGGCGCTCGAGCGCATGCGGCGATGTCTAGACGAGGTCGCGCCTCGCACGCGCGTGCGCGTTGCTTACGCCGAGGCCGCCGCCATTTGTGACGAGGACGTCGCTGTGTGTCGTGCCATCGGGACCCACGGGGTTGATCTCGTGCGGGCGGCTTGGGAGGCCAGCGGCCGTTCGCGACCGGTCGCGGTGCTCACGCACTGCAACGCCGGCTGGCTCGCCACCGTCGATTGGGGCACGGCGCTCGCACCGGTGTACACCGCCGTCGAGCAAGACATCCCCATCCACGTGTGGGTCGATGAGACGCGGCCGCGCAATCAGGGCGCGTCGCTGACCGCTTGGGAGCTCGGCCGCCACGGGGTGCGGCACACCGTCATCGTCGACAACGTCGGTGGGCATCTGATGCAGCATGGCAAAGTGGACCTGTGCCTCGTCGGCACCGATCGCACGACGGCCCACGGGGACGTCGCCAATAAGATCGGCACGTATCTCAAAGCGCTGGCCGCCCGCGACAATGGCGTGCCCTTCTACGTGGCGCTGCCATCGAGCAGCTACGATCCGCGGCTCGGCGACGGGGTGCGAGAGATCCCGATTGAAGAGCGCGACGCGCACGAGGTGACGCACATGCGCGGGCGAGCGTCCACAGGCGAGCTCGTGACGGTACGTCTCGTGCCGGAAGGATCGTCTGCGGTCAATTATGGCTTTGACGTCACACCCGCACGACTCGTGACCGGCTACGTGACCGAGCACGGTGTGGCGCACGACGCGCTGTCACTGCGCGCCATGCTTGCAGGAGACGCGGCGTGACGCGCCATCGTCTGTTGCGTGAAGAGGTCGTCGCTACCGCACGAGCGATGAATGAGCATGGGCTCAACCAAGGCACGTCGGGCAACGTCAGCGCACGCATCGAAGGCGGCATGCTCATTACGCCTTCCGGGATGCCGTACGAGCGGATGCGCCCGGAGGATGTCGTCGAGGTGACGTGGCGCGGCGAGGTGCGCGGTGAGCAGGCACCCTCGACGGAGTGGCCGATGCACCTCGCGATTCTCATGGCGCGCTCGGACGCCGGTGCGGTGCTGCACGCCCACGCCATGTTTGCGACGACGCTGGCGTGCCTTGGTAAGAGCATCCCGCCGTTCCACTACATGGTCGCGGTAGCCGGCGGTCGCGACATTCGCTGCGGCTCGTATGCGACCTTCGGCAGCGTCGAGCTCGCCGAGGTGACCATCGAGGCGCTCGTGGGGCGACGGGCATGCCTGCTTGCGAATCATGGCATGGTAGCCCTCGGTGCCGGGCTCGAGCAGGCGCTGCGATTAGCCGTGGAGGTGGAGACCTTGGCAGCGCAATACAGTCGTGTGCTGCAAGTGGGCGTGCCGCAGCTCATTCCGGACGCCGAGATGGACCGCGTGCTCGAGAAGTTCTCGACGTACGGGACAAATGTGACGCATGCTACGGTGGGCAGGTTCACCCACGGACGTTAGAGTACAACCATGACAGAGCGACCTCCCGGCCTGTGGCAGCGTCTGATGCAACGCGGCCGTCCCGACCTTGCCGTCGATCCAGTCGTCGCCCTGATGAGCGAGGTGCTCGACGGCAAGCACGTGGTCATGGTGTATCAGCCGGTGGTCGATCTCGCGACCGGTGAGATTTTTGCCTACGAGGCGCTCGCGCGACCTCAGCAAGCGCTGCTTGGCGGCCCGGAAAATCTGTTCACGCTCGCCATCGCGCAAGGCCGTTGTGGTGAGCTTGGCCGTCGTATGCGTCAGCTCGCCGTCGAAGGGTGTCGTGATTCAGCCTTGCTCATCAACATCGTGCCGCACGAGTTCGACGAAGGTTGGCTCGTGCATACCGACGATGCTCTCTTCTGGCACGATGAGCAGATCTACATCGAGATCACCGAGTCGTTTCCGCTCAACAAGTTTGCCTACTACAAGGGCATCCTGCGGGAGATCCGCAGCAAGGGTATCAAGCTGGCGGTTGACGATCTCGGCTCTGGGTACTCGAACCTCAAGTATGTGGCCGAGCTCGCGCCCGACATCGTCAAAGTCGATCGCGACTTGGTCTCCGGCATCGATAAGAGCCCGCGGCAGCGGCAGCTCGTGCAGTCGGTGGTGCAGCTGTGCTCCGGGCTCGGCGCCCGGGTGGTCGCTGAAGGCATCGAGACCGAGGACGAGCTGCGCGCCGTGATGGATGTCGGCGCGCACTTTGGACAGGGCTACCTGCTCGCCCGCCCGGCGACGCCTCCGCCGCTCGTGCTCTGGCCCATCGGCGGTACGAGCGCGACGGCATAGTCCGCTAGGCCGATGCGGGCGAGCGTGGGGCGCTCGCAGCGAAACAGCAACACGGGAGCGCGCCGGCGATTGCGCCGCGGATTGATGCGCAGCAACGCGCGATCGACCCACCATCCGCTCATGCGTTGTGGCGGGGCGCAATCAAGACCTGTCGCGGCGAGCAGGATGGCAACGCGGGCCGCATCGGGCTCGAAGGCGAGAAAGCGATTGGGCTCGTGACCCGCGGCACGGGCGGTCGTCAGTGTGCGCACGAGCC
>CAYHNK010000338.1:0-5171 GCA_964357695.1 uncultured Bdellovibrionales bacterium
GTTGAGGACTTTGTCGCCATGCCGATGGCGCGGCTGTTGTCGGAGACCGAGCGGCACGCACAGGTGTTGGCGAAGGTGTTGTCCCGCTCACCGGTTGACGGCAACCTCGTTCATGACGCCCACTTGGTGGCGCTGGCGCTCGAGCACGGCGTGCACGAAATTGTCACGTACGATCGCGACTTCGCGCGCTTCGACGCCGTTCGAGCCTGCACTCCCGAAGAGCTCGCGTGAGGCGCCGGAATAGCGCCACCTCCCCGCGGTGTTATATTGCGGAGTGCGGCGTTGGCCCAAGCTGGGCCCGCGGCGCGGAGGTTCGATGCGTCTTCTCCAGCTCGGCAAAAAGCAGCGTGATATCGATGAGTTCGAGGATCTTATCGGCAAGCATTTGGACGGTCTCTATGGCGCCGCGCTGCGTTTTACGCGCAACAGTGCCCAGGCGGAGGACTTGGTGCAGGACACGGTCGTGCGCGCCTTGCGCTTTCGCGAGCGCTTCGAGCCAGGGACTAATTTTCGCGCCTGGATCTTCACCATCCTCACCAACACCTTCATTCACCGCTATCGCCGCCAGAAGCGCGAGCGCGAGGCACTCGAGGGTGTGCGCCGTGAAGACGTCGCCCGCGAGCTGCGCTCGGAGAGGTCCGAGCAGCAGGCCCTCGAGCCGGAGAACACCTATCTCGACGGTATGCTCAGTGACGACGTGCTCGCCGCCCTCGATTCCCTGCCGGAGGAATTTCGTGCCGTTGTCGTGCTGTGCGACATCGAGGGGCTCGCCTACAAGGACATCGCCGAGGCGGTCGAGTGTCCGGTGGGCACGGTGATGAGCCGTCTGTATCGCGGCCGTCGCATGTTGGAGGACAAGCTACTCGGTGTCGCCATCGAGCGCGGCATCGTCAAGGGACACGCTGGGGGCAAGACTGAGTCCAGCGTCGCTGAGCCGGACGTGCTGGATATCGCCGCCTATCGGCGACGAAAGAACGGCTAGAGGTAGCAGCATGTCGATGCGCCCAGAGAGTTGCGAGTCGGTGCGGCAGGCCATCCCGTGGCTGCTCGATGACGAGCTCGGTCCGGAGCAGAGTCTAGAAATCGAAGGTCATCTCGAGGGCTGTACCGAGTGTCGTGCGGAGCTCGAGCGCGAAGGAAGACTCCGTGTGGCGCTCCGGCGCGTTGCTGGCGAGGTGCGGGCGCCTGCGTCACTCAGGCGGCGCGTGCGCGAAACGATGGATCGCGACCGCGAAACCAAGACCCGCTGGCATCGGCTGTGGCCGGTGGCAGCGGCGGCCATGATCCTGTCGGCGTTTGTTTGGCGCGGCATCGGGACTGAATCGAACGAGCTCTTTGAAGCCGCCGAGCGACATGGACGCAATCTGCCGCTCGATGTCGTCGCCGCCGACATCGGTCAAGTGCAGCAATTCTTCGACGACAAGCTACCCTTCGCGATGCACCTGCCGCGCATTGGACCACCGCGCGTGGAACGTCTTGGGGGTCGGCTCACAACCGTCGGCAATCGCGATGCCGCTTACGTGCGCTACGAGATGACGCGTGGCCGACTGTCGATGTTCGTCTACGAAGACCCGGGCTTCGATGTGTCCGATGTGGCGCCGCTCTATCGACTCGGCGGTCAGCGGGTGCTCGTCCAGCGCGTGCGTGGCTACACGGTCGCGCGCTGGCGCACGCAGGGCGTCGTCTATTCGGTGATCACCGACATGCCCGAGCGCGAGCTATCGTCGGTGCTCGTGGCCGGGATGCGCTGAGGCACTCTCAGAATTTGAGCTGTAGACCGAGGCCGGCATCGATGAACGGCTGCGGGATGTGCATGCCAGCGGCCAGCTCAGGCACAGCCGGCACGGCAGCAACTTCGAGCCCGTAGTGAAACTCACCGATCTTGCCGTAGTGCACGCTCACGAAGGTGACAAGATCGAGGTAGGTGAGCACGCGTACGCGGTAGTCAAAGCGCGACACAAATGAGCGGTCGGACAGATTGCCCAAGGTACTGACGATAAACGTCGTATCCCGGAGGCGCCCCGGATCGGGCAGTGTCACATAGGCGGCAGCGTACTGCTCCCCCGTGTAGAACGGCACGAACGCGTGGTTGTACAGCAGCCACGGATACTTGCGCGCGCTTGTGTAGCCAAAGCCGTTGTAGAAGTACTCGGCGCCGAGATACACCGCGTCCTCGTCGGTATAGTTGATGCCCCACTCCAGGCCGACCACGGCCTGCGGGATCCACTCGTTTGCGCGACTTTCGGCGGTCGGGAGCGACCAGCGCGCGGGGTCGAAACGACCACGGTAGTATGGCGCGCCAACACCGTGGAGCAATGCGACCTCGGCCTTGAGATCGAACGGGCCCGCGCCGGCTGACAGATCGCCGCCGAGACGCCACGCGTCCCCCTGTCGCTTGCCGATGCTCAGTGACAGCTCCGATGGTCCAAGCACCATCTCGGCCCGCAGGGCGCCGCCCACGTTGTCGGGGCGCGTCGCACCATCGAGATTGGCGATGGCATAGAGATTCGTGCCGAGCCCTTCGAGCGGCACGTGCGCTTTGACCATCGTGACGCCGAGGCGCTCGTCGAACGCCGCCAAAGGGTCTTTGCGCTGCTGGTTCAAAAAGTCCGTGGGGTTCCAGAAGCGCCCTGTGCCCCCGCGCACGGGCTGTGTCCCGGCGGTAAGAAAGAGCACCCGCCCCACGTCGAATTTCATCCACAGCTCATTGAGCTGCGCGCGCGTCTCGGCGCCGGCTGCCGTAAAGTCGTAGAGCAAGCGCCCGTTCGCAAAGGCGCGTATGCGCTCATTGGGCCGCGCGTCCAAGTACACATCGAGGAGGCTCGGGCTCGAGAACGGCTGCGTGAGCGCACGACCACGCACGCTCGCGGCGTAGTCGAGTCGCAGGTACATGCGGCTGCCGAGAGTGAGCTTGTCGTCCTCGGCCGCGGTCTGTGCGACGAGCCGATCGCCGGTGTCGCTGCGCGTCGTTGTGTCGCTCGACGCTGGCGCCGCGCTCTCACCAAAGATGTCCGCGTCGCGATCCGCAGGCGGCGTGTCGTCAGTGGCGGACGCCACGGCGCCACAGATGAGCAGGGCGAGCGTGGCGAGCGTCATCGGCTTTTGCTCTCGAGCCAGGCCTTGGTGAAGATGTTCTTGTCGAGCGGGGAGAGATCGACCCGTTGCAGGACGACGATGGTGCTCGTGCCCTTTTCGATCTCGTCGAAGATGCGGATCTCTTTGGGGAAGTACACGTCGGCTTGCTTCGCGGCGCTGTAGAGCTTGTTCCACGCCGGGTAGTACACCGTGCGCATGAGCTTGCCGGAGAGCGCCTTCTCTTGCAGCTTGAGCACGTTGCCTGTGTCTTCGTCGAGCCAGATCTCGACCGTGGGGTAGGCGACGTCGGCGCCTTTCTTGGCAGCGAGGCTCAGGTGATGAGCGGCGTACTTGCCAAGCTTCTCTTCGGCGACGTAGGTGGGATCAAAGTCGAGTGCGAGGCGCGACTGGTCGAAGTCGGAGCGCTGTGAGTTGGTTCCGCCGATACGCTCGCGCTCGGTGCGACGCTCCCACTTGCCAACCGTTGGGTCGTACATGAAGAGGTTCTTATCGAGGCGCAGGTAACCTTTGCCGGCCTCGCTCTTGGGCTTCAAGATGAGGATCATGAGCTTCTCGTCTTCGTCACGCCGATAGACGACGCTCTCGTAGAGCAGATCGTTTTTGTCCTTCTGCTTTTGCTCGATGTAGGCGAGCGCCTTGTAGTCGCCGGAGTTGCGTTGCCGACTATCGACTGTCGCGAGTGCCGCTACCATCTGCTCGTGAGAGAGTGGCGCGCCCGTCGCCAAGAGACTCGTCACCACCAACGCCAGACCCGTCACTGCGATTCTCCCTTCATCGCTGTTCTCAAGTTGCATGCCCGATGGCTGTCACGGGCGACAGCCGTGCAGCACGGATCGCTGGCCACAGGGCGGCAAGCGCTGTGATACCCGTGAACGCCAGAACTGCCAGCAAGAGCTGCGCGGGTTGCACCGCCAGATGCAGCACGTCGCTCATGAGGATAAAACGCATGGCCTCGTAGGGCACCTGGATCTTGGCTGCGTCGATGGCGAGGGCGATGGCAGCGCCCACGAGCGCACCCGCGCCCGTGGCCACGAGCCCGAGGACACTCGCCTCGATGAGAAAGAGTGCAAGCACCCGCCGCCGCCGCATGCCGATCGCCCGCATGGTGCCAATCTCCGGCGTGCGCTCGCGCACCGCAATCCACATGGTGTTCATAAATCCGATGCCGATGATCGACAACAGAATCGCGGCGAGAAAGAACGAGATCGTGTCGAGCGCGGTCACCACCCACTTGAGAAAGCTCGCCTCGTCGTCCCAGGTCGTGACGTCAAGCTTCTGCCCCGTCCAGTCTTCGCTGCTCACCTGATCCATCTTCATCCAGAACGGACCGGCCTCGTGATCCATGACGCGAAAGCCACTCGCGACCATAGCCTCAGCGAGCTTCTGCATCGCCGCTGGCGCCTCGTCGACGTCCTTGAGGTACACCTGAAAAGCGCCTGTCGTGTCGCGCTTGAGACCGTACATCTCCCGAATGGTCGAGTTGGGTACGATGACGCTCCAGTTGCTCAAGAGGCCCATGTCGCGGGCGATGGCGACGACACGCACCTCAGCCGTGTTGCGCTGCCCCGTGAAGGTCTCGATGGACAGCGTGATGACATCTCCCACGGCGACGGTGAGTTTTTTTGCCTGCGCCGCAAAGAGCAGCGCCGTGCCGCGGTCTGCGAGCTGCGTTGCATCGCCGCTCTGGATCTGGAGGCGCTCGAGCAGATGCGGCTCTTTGTCGAGGTCGACGCCGACGATGGCATCGGCGCCGAAACCCTGCGCCGCGGCCTCACGTAGTCGGCATCCGGCAGGGTCTTCTCGATGACTGCCAAGATCTTCGAGGCGTCCGCGACGACACCGCTCGCATCGCGCGCGTTCAGCTTGAAGAACCCGCCGACGTTGACATGCCCGGTGGAGAGAGTCGTGGCTGAGGTGAGGAGCGTTTCGCCTAGCCCCTGTGACAGGGACAACAGCAGGGTCATGAGCACGGTGACGAGGCCCAACGCGGTGGCGATGAGAGCCGTGCGGCGCCGGGCCTGTACGAGGTTGCGTAACGCAAGGGTGAAGAGCACGTCCATGGTGACTATTCCTTG
>CAYHNK010000339.1:0-5143 GCA_964357695.1 uncultured Bdellovibrionales bacterium
GCCCGCGTCGCCGCTAACGCCATCCGCATCGTCCGCCGCGAGCTCTCCTAACTCACCGACGAGACGAAGGACTTCGACGACACCATCGTCGCGCAGGCCGACAAGCCCGTGGCGCGCGATCTCGTGCTGGCACCCGCGGTCGCCGAAGTGCTGCGTCAGCTCGTGGACTACAGCGCCATGCGCCTCGCCCCAAACACACCGGTTGCCATCGTCCCCGTGGCTGCCAAGGGCAAAGAGCTCGCCGACGTCGCCGAGTATCTGAGCGAACAGATGACGCTCGTCGCCAGTCGCACCGAGAGCTTCAAGGTGGTCGAGCGCGACATGGCAGCGCTCAGTCAAGAGCTCAAGGTGCAGCTGTCCGATCTCTTCGATGTCGAAACGAGCGTTCCCATCGGCAAGATGCTCGGCGCGGAAGTGCTCGTCGTCGCCAAGCTCAGCGTGCGCGCCGACGGTGCGGATTTGTTCGCCCGCCTGGTGCGCGTCGAGACAGGCGAAATCCTGTCGGTGGCCAAGGTGACCTTCAGCGCCGGGGCGATCGCGAGTCGCTGATCGACAGCTCGTCTACGGCAACGCGTTGAGGATGAGCCGCACGTCCTCGGCGAACTTCCCGGTGGGCTGCAATTCGAGGTAGGTGCGATACGCCTGCCTCGCCTTCTGGTTGTTGCCCATCGCCTGATACACATTGCCGAGAATGACGAACGCCTGCCCGTTGCGCGGATTGAGCTCGACGGCGCGCTCCAAGTGTCGCCGCGCCATGTCGATATCGTTGGCGTCGAAGTAGGCCGTCCCAAGGCCCGTGTGCGCCTTGTCGTTGGTGTCATCGATCTCGAGCGCCCTCTTGAACTCGCCGATGGCGCCGCGCAAGTTGCCCGCCTTGTAGAGTGCATTCGCGCGACCGATGAGCCGCCCCATACCGCCCGTGCGGTTCTCGGCCGCGGGCTCGGCGACTGGCTTTGCGACTGACGGTTCCGCCGCCACCAGCACAGCAGCCACCGGTGGCACAGCGGGTGGCACGGCGACGGGTGGCGCAGGCTGCCGGGAAGGCGAGCGCGTGACCCACAACGCGGCCGCCGCCGCGCCGAGAGCCAGTACGACGACCGCGATGACGCCCGCGCGCCGCGAGCTGTGACGTGACGCAGGCACGTCCTCGGCATCGTCATCCAGATACCCTTGGTCGACTGCCGGTGCGGCAACGCTGCGAAATGCCTCTTCGGGCGAGCGTGGCGCGGTGGGAACAACCGGTACGACGAGCTTCGGCCTGGGCACCTCGTGCACGTGCGGTGGCAACTCGAGCGGCACGGGTGCGGGTGGCGCGAGCGCCGGCACCTGTGCGAGCAGCTCCTCGGGCACGTGCGTCGGATCCGGCGGCGGCACCGGCCGGGGGGGCGCGAGTGGCAACGGTTCTGAGGGGCGCGGCACAACTTCAGGCGTGGCCTGCGACACGGGCTCGAGGGTCGCCTCTTGCGGCGCGCGGACCGGGACTCCGGGGTCAGCCAAGCCGCCGGCCGCCCAGCCGTGAAACGCATACGGCCACGGCAGCGCTGCGCCACCGCCAAAGGTCACGGGTGCAAACGTCGATGGTGGCTCGGCGTCAGCCGCGGGAGTCGGTGTCCCGAGCGCGTGGTCGTCACCGCCGGGCTCGTCGCTCGCCCCAGCGAGCTCGGCAACAGGCTCGGGGGCATCGCCGAACGCCTCTCCTTCGTCGGCATCGGGCTCGTGCGCCGCGTGCGTTGCACGCACGGTCTCGGTCTCCTCCGGCACCGGGTCGCGGGTCGACACGTCGTAGATGAGGCCCTCGAAGTACAGCTTCGAGATGACGTTCATCGCCTCGAGGTCACCGAAGTCCGATTCGTCGATGACCTGCATCAGCGTGCGGCGTCCGTCAAAGAGCTTGAGGATGCCGTTGACCTCGTCCGGGATCTCCGCCAAGCGGTCGACGAGCTCGGTATGATCCACCGCGAAGCGCGTCTCCAAGGGTGGCAGCTGCTCGGAGAGTCGACCCCACTCGTCGACGCGTCGCATGCCCTCCATCAGCAGGCCCTGACTGGAGAGCTCGATGACGTCGTCGCGCTCCACGGTGCCAAACTCGATTTCGAACGTGCCCTCGTTCCAGATGAGCAGGCGATACACGGCGCGCTCGCCACGTAGCCGCCCTTGCTCGGCGTCAATCACCTTGCCATTGAGGAAGTAGACGGCCGCCTGGTCGGCGTTGCGCCGGAAGCGAATGACCCCCGTCTTGCGACCGATTTCGATCGTCTGCACGAGGTCGACAACGCCCATGTCCGCGAGGTTGCCAGAGAACTTCGCCCGCTGGTCCTTCTTCTCGAGGGTCTCCTTCTCCTTTTTCTCGAGCAGGATCTTGATGCGGGTGACGATCTCTTTGATGTAGATGGGCTTGGTCAAATAGTCGTCGACGCCGAGCTCGAGTCCCTTCACCTTGAAATCGATCGACTTCTGACCGGTGAGAAAGATGAACGGGATGACGATGAGCTTGCCGTCGGCTTTCATCTGCCGACACAGCTCAAAGCCGTCCATCACCGGCATCTTCGTGTCTGACAGCACCAGATCGGGGGGCGAGATGCGGACCTTCTCCAACGCATCGAGGCCGTTGACGGCTGTGGTGACCGAGAAGCCCGCCTTGCGCAGCGAGACTTCCATCACGCGCAGGCTCTTCGCGTCGTTGTCGACCAGGAGAAGGTTTTTTCTCGCCATAGCGAACCGGACGCGGCCGGCCGTCAGAGACGCGCGGCGCTGCGGACTCAGAAGTCTGTCTGACCTCCAGCTTCGAGTCAAGAAAGCGACCCGAGCTTCCATCATCGTCGGCTGCTACTTCTTCCCCTTAGCAGGCGCTGGCGCAGGCTTTTCCGTCGCTAGCTTGCGCTTGACCTCGTCGAGCTTGCGCGACGCAGACTTGACGAGCGGCGACTTGGGATGACTCTTTAAGATCTCACCCAAGAAGATCTGCGCGTCCTCGAGATTGCCGATATCGATGGAGCATAGACCCACCTTGTACAAGGTGTCGTCAGCGTACCGACCCGTGGCAAACCTTTCGAGCACCTTGATGTATTCCTGTAGCGCCGCGCGCGACTTCTTCTCGTCGAAGTAGGACTCGCCCAGGCGATAGAATGCCTGATCGGTGACCCCGTCTTCCTTCGGCCAGCGCCGCACGATTTCGCGATAGACGCCACGCGCATCCTCGACTTTTCCGTCTTTGGCCAGGCGTGCCGCCTGCTCGAACATACTCTTGCTGTCTTCGGGCAGCTTCTCGGCGACAGGTGCCGGCGCCGCAGCCTTCGACCCAAGCTCATTGACTTGCTTCTCGAGCGCCTCGAGTCGTTCGGTGAGCGAGCCGGGCCCCGCGACACCCGCCTCGACCTTGCCGAGTCGGTATTGCAGCAGCTCGACCGAGCCGCGTAGCTCCTGCACCTCGCGGATGAGCCGCTCCATCTGCACGCCGAAGTCGGCATCGGTTGAGCGCGCCGCGCGATTGAGGTCGGCGAGAGCCGTGCTCGTGGCGTCGATCTGCTTTTGCGCCGTACGCATCTGCTCGTCGAGACCCGCCCGCTGCTCGTCGACCACCTTCTGGGCGCTCGACAGCTCGCGACGCAGCTCGGCGATATCCGACTGCATCTGGCGCCCCGCGTCGGCGGACACCCAACAGCCAGCGAGCGAGGTCATCATTACGGCCGCAGCGCTGGGCACCCGCAGGGGCGACGCCAGTGCACGGTGCATGAGACTAGGGTGGATTCGGCGTGTCACGCCGCAAGCCGTCCGCTACTTGCGCACTTGGATGAACTGTACGCGGCGGTTCTGCGAGTGGCACTCGTCGGTCGCCTCGCGGCACAGGGGCTCGTTCTCACCCTTGCTGCGCGTGCGCATGCGCGCGCTCTTGATGCCCATGTTGCGCAAGTAGGAGAGCACTGCGTTGGCGCGCTTCTCGCCGAGCGCCAGGTTGTACTCCTGCGTGCCACGATCGTCGCAGTGACCCTCGACGATGATCTCGAGCTTCGGTGCCTCACCGAGACACTTCACGTTTTGATCGAGCAGGCTGCGCGCATCGACGCGAATGTCGAACTTGTCAAAATCGAACGGCACCGCACCGAGCGACACCACCTCACCCGCCTCGCCGCCCATCGGGCGACAGGAGGACGAGACCTTCGTGCCACCCGCCGAGCAAGCGCCGTCGACGCAGGTCATGCCGGCGCCGCACTCTTGGTCCGTCGTGCAGCCGCCCGTCGAGACGCACTTCTGGCTCTCGCAACGCATCCCCGAGCCGCAATCCGTATCAGCGGCGCACTCGGGCACGCAGACGTTGCTGCGGCAGACGAGCCCCGCGCCCTTGCCGGTGCAATCGCCGTCTGCGCGGCACTCGGGCTTGACCTCGCAGCGATTCTGATAGCAGTCGTGGCCGGCGCCGTGCTTGGTGACGCACTGCGCATCTTCGGTGCATTCCTGACACGTGCCATTGACGCAGACCTCGCCCTTATCGGCGCAGTGCTCGTCTTTTTCGCACGCGGGATAGGTCGGCTTGCAGCCCGCGAGCGCGAGGGCCGCAGCCGCAGTGATGGTTAGAACGGAAGCTCGAACGATCTGGCGCATGGCGTCTATCTCCTGGTCCCGCAAAGTTGCGCGCATCCTAGTGACGAGCTGAGTCAAAGTCAACGTGGTCCTCCGCACGCCGAAAAAGCCACGTGCGTAGCGCTTGCGCGACGGGGCGGAGTTGTTTTTCTGGCGGCGCTCGGATACGTGATGACCGTGCAAGCCTTGCCGCGCGATATCGGTTGGGTCGAGGTCGTCTGCGGCCCGATGTTCTCAGGCAAGACGGAGGAGCTCATCCGCCGCCTGCGTCGGGCTGTGTACGCGCGCCAGCGGGTCGAGATCTACAAGCCCGCCATCGACACACGCTTTGCGGAGCTGGAGATCGTGAGTCACTCGCGACTCAGCTTGAAGGCTCGCCCGGTGGCGCAGGCACAGGACATTCTCGAGGCGGTCGCCGCCGACGTCGAGGTCGTGGGCGTCGACGAGGCGCAGTTCTTTGATCGCGCGATCGTCGATGTCGCCCAAGAGCTCGCGCGCCGCGGCGCACGCGTCATCCTCGCGGGTCTCGACCAGGATTTTCGCGGTCTGCCATTTGAGCCCATGC
>CAYHNK010000340.1:0-5112 GCA_964357695.1 uncultured Bdellovibrionales bacterium
TGACAGGCAGCATGGCCTCGAGGTGCTGGGCGGACAGACTGCCCGGCCGCACCTCGCCGCGAGGGTAGGCGCTTACGTGCGTGCGATAGTCACGTGCGTCCGCGATGAGCTCACGCAGCGCCAGCCAGATGCCCCCGCGTGCTCCACCGGCCACGGCGGCGGCGTCTGTGTCGATGGCGCCGAACATCGCGACGGGGGGGCGCACGTGCGTGCGCAGATCGCCGCGGCTCTCGAGATCGATCCAGGCGCCCGTGCCCGCAATCACGCCGCCGCGCGGGCTAACGACGACGCTCGTGATGCCCTCTTCGCGCGCCAGCGGCACGCGCACCGTGTTGGCGTTAAAGCCGTCGATGGCGCGAAAGCCGGGGGCGAGCGGTACGCGATCGAGCGCGAAGTCGCGCGTCGTGGCCTCGAGCTCGACTTCGACGAGGCCGAGCTGTGTCTGCGTTTCGATGAGCCCGGGCGTGAGCACCTTGCCCGTGCCGTCAATCACCGCGGCACCCACGGGTGGTGCAGCGCTGGTGATCGACGTGATGCGGCCGGAGTCAAAGACCACAGTGCCGTGCTCGAGCGTACGGCCGTCGCCGAATTCGAGGTGGGCGTTGACGATGGCTGTCGGCGACGCGAGCAGCGTGGCGAGGATCCAGGCGGCATTCATGGCGTGCCCTCCAGCGCTGGCTGGCCCAGCTCGAAGTCGGATAGACGCGTGCCGGTGGGCGCGTCGCGGTCAAACACGCGCTCACCGTCGATGTACACTTGGCGTGCAAGCGCATACACGCTCAGCGGATGCGCGCTCCACAGCACCACGTCGGCCATCTTGCCCGTCTCGAGCGTGCCGACGCGGTCCTCGACGCCTAGTACCCACGCAGGGTTGGCGGTGACCCAGCGCAGAGCCTCCTGCTCATCAATCTCGATACCGACCTTGCGCCCGGCGGTCCTGGCCTTGGCCGCCTCCTGGTTGAGGTGGCGAACGTCGCTCTGAGAATCGGAATGAATGACCGCGCGCGCGCCGGCGGCGGACACCATGGCGGCATTTTGCGGGATGCCGTCGAACGCTTCCATTTTGAAACCCCACCAGTCGGCCCAGGTGGACGCCGCCACGTCGTTGGCGGCGAGCGCGGCGCGGATCTTGTAGGCCTCGAGCGCGTGCTCGAATGAGCGGATGCGAAAGCCGAGCTCGTCGGCGACATCGAGCATGAGTGCCATCTCGTCGGCGCGATAGCAGTGCAGGTGCACGAGAATGCGGCCGTCGAGCACTGCCTCCAGCGTTTCGAGACCGAGGTCGCGATCGGGAGGCAATGGCTCTTTTTCGGGCAAGGTGCCCGCCCGCTCCCACGCCACCCGTTCGGCACGGAAGTGCGCCCAGCGCTGGCGATACTCGGCCGCCTTGATGAACGCGGCACGGTAGCCGGCGACGTTGCCCATGCGGGTAACGGGACCGCCTTTGTCGCGATAGACACGCTTGGGATTCTCACCGCACGCCATTTTGAGGCCTTCGGGCGCGCCCGGAAACCGCATCTCGGCGGCGCTGACTCCCGGCCGCAGCTTGACGACGAAGCTACGCCCGCCGATGAGGTTCGCCGAGCCGGGCAGCACCTGGATGGCCGTGACGCCGCCAGCGAGGGCTCGTCGTAGACTCGGATCTTGCGGCCAGAAACCGTGCTCGGCCGCCACCTGTGCCGTGACGGGGGCGCTCGTTTCGTTGCCGTCGCGGTGTGCCGTGACCTCGGGCAGGGCGAAGACGCCCATGTGCGAGTGGACGTCGATGAGGCCGGCGGTGACGTAGGCGCCGTGGGCATTGACGATTTCCACGTCGTTCGTGACGCTCGACGGCTCACCGCTGCCGACCACCTCGATGAGGCCGTCGCGCAGTAGCACGAAGCCCGGTTGCAGGGTGGGGCCAACGCCCGTCATGATGGCGGCGTTGCGAATCAGTACCGGTCGGGCAGGGGGTGTAGCGACGACTCGTGGTGCGGCTGGGCGCGCTGTGGCCACGGCGCTCGACCCGGTCGCACAGGCGACGAGCGACAAGACGGCTGCAAGCATGGCGACAAGCGACGGTGTGCGTGACATGGGGGGTGTTTCTACCACGCACGCGGGGCCCGACCTAGGAGCCCGGCTCGGTGGATGCAGTGCAGCGGGTGACCGCCACCAGAAAGCGCGTGATGGTGGCACCATCTTCGGTGGTGACCTTCCCCTTGTGCACCATGTCGGCCACCACGTGGGGCCAAAGCGCGGCCGGGCGCGACGACGGTAGGGGCGCAACATGGCAACTGCCGCAGCGCGTGGCATACAGCGTGCGCCCGCGGCGTAAGTCGTCGAGGGTGGTCTGCGGCCACTGGGCGGCGACGCAGGCGACGTGGGCGGGCACGGGCTGTACCAGGACCGGTGCGCAGGCGACGATGGACGCGGCGAGCAGCACGGATGCCAGCGCGGGCACGTTCACAGGTGGATGCCGATGAGCAGTCGGCTCGAGAGTCGTTCGTACGCACTGCTGTCGGGGCGCGCGAGGCCGTCGAGCGAGGCGACCTGCGACAACAAGGTGAAGGCCATCCAGGCGTTGCCATGACTCCAAGACGCCACCGGTCCGGCGAAGACCGCGGCATGGGCGAGGTCGGCGCGCTCGACAGTGGCGTGGGCGAGCGCCTCGATTCCGGCCGTCAAGTGTTCCGAGAGGATGTAGCTTGCCCCAAGCGTCGCCTCGAAGGCGAGCTCGCGGGTGAGGCGGCCAACGCGCACAAAGGCCCACTCGTATTCGGCGACGACATTGGTGGCGACGAGCCAGGCGGGCAGCCGCTTGTCGAGGATCACCTTGAGCTCGACGGCCGCGTCGGCCGGCGCCAATGTGCCCTCGACATACAGCGCGCTCCCGAAGGCATCGGCGACGGCGTCCGTGACCTTCAGCTTGTGCTCCCACGAAATGCCGCGATACTGCGTGCTGCTCGCGCGTTCGTTGGCGCCCGCTGCGGGGCGTCGCTCGCTCTGCGCCCTCAGGTTGACGTAGAAGGCCGTCTGCCAGCGCTCCGTGACGCCGAGCTCGAGCTCGAGCCGATGGTCAAAGCGCAAAAGGTAGTCGTCGCGTCTGAGCCGCACCGTGCTCCACGGCTCGATCTCGAGGTCCCCAGGGCTAAGCACGGCAGATTCGTAAGTATGGGTGAAGTGACGCTCGCTCGCATGCCCTGAGAGCGGTGCTCCGACGAGCATCAGCAGGGTGAGGAGCGACGACGTGGCAGGCTTCATGGGTGCGCGTCCTGGCAGCATGGTTATATTTGATATTGCAGCTGAGAATAGTAGTCAAGACTATTAACGAGTATCCGGTCAGGTGCTGATCGCCACGCGATGTCACGCTCGGGCCGGCGCTCGCCGGCGCCGCCGGCCGCGGGTGTTTAGCTCCACATGACGATAGACAATGGCGCGTTGCAGCCCCAAACGCCTCGCCGTCTCCGCCACGTCTCGTCCTGTTTGGTGATACGTGTCGACGACGACGTCGTGAATGATCTCATCGAGGCAGGCGGTGCCCAAGGTTTCGCGACTGAGCTCGAGGTGCTCGGGGCGCAGCGCTGGGTGTTGATGCAGCACGCACGCGCGTTGCAGCACGTTGAGCAACTCGCGGATATTGCCTGGCCAGCGATGCTGGTGCAGCCGTGCCCGCGTTTTGGGTGTGAGTGTGCGGGGCGGCTGTTGCCGCGCAAGAAAGCTGTCGGCGATGGCGTCAAGATCCTCGGGGCGCTCGCGCAGCGGCGGCACGACGACTGGGATGACACAAATGCGATGGTACAGATCTTCGCGAAACTGACCGCTGCGCACGCGCGCGAGCAAATTGGCGTGCGTCGCGGTGACGAGACGCACATCCACCGCGACCTCACGCGAGGAGCCCACAGGGCGTACCACCCCGCGCTCGACGGCGCGCAGCAGCTCGGCCTGCACCTCGAGTGGCAGCTCGGCCACCTCATCGAGAAACAGCGTGCCACCGTCAGCGCTGGCAAACGCGCCGCAGCGATCCTCGTTGGCCCCGGTGAAGGCGCCGCGTAGGTGGCCAAAGAGCTCGCTCGCCGCGAGCGACGGCGAGAGCACCGCCCCGTTGAGGGTCACGAGTCGGCCGCTGCGGCCGCTCAGAGCATGCAAGCGCTGTGCGACGCTGTCTTTGCCGACGCCGCTTTCTCCCTGAATCAAGACAGGAACGTCGGCGTGTGCGATGCGCGCGAGCGTCGATTCGATGGCGCGCATGGGTGCGGATGTGAGCGCAGTGTGGGGCGTCTGTTCGAGCGTCTCGACGAGCGCGAGCGACGAGGAGCCAACGCGCAACTGCACCGGTCGACTCACGAGCGCCTCGCGGATGCGGGCCCCGGCGACAAACGTGCCGTTGGTGCTGCCCAGATCGAGAATGCGCACGCCATCGGCGACACGCAGCAGCACGCAGTGCAAGCTCGAGACGAGCTCATCGTCGAGCACGACATCGCAGCGAGGGTGACGTCCGAGCACCATCATCTCGCTGCCGAGCGGCAAGAGCTGTCCCGAGGCATCGATGACATCGAGGCGCGGTGCTCCTGGGCGCCGGTCGGGACTGCGCGTGGGATCGTCTTCGAGACGTACCGGATGGGCTGCGGCCACCGGCTCCCAGCTGAGCTCACCTGGCGAGCCGCACTCGCGGCCGACCAACGTCAGGCGCTGCCCACGGGTGAGCGGGAGGCGTTCGAGGCCACTGCGCGATAGCAGGGCTGCGCCGCGCTCACAGGTGAGCAGGGCCGCGGCATCGAGGTGCGTGGCAACCTCTTGCGGCAGCGCGTGCAGACCTTCGGGGGCGGTCCAGCTGGTCGTCAGGGCAGAGTCGGAATAGCGAAAGCGGTGCATCGGCAGTCTCCCTTGCCATGGGTTGGCGGTGTGGTACGCAGTTGCATCACATCAAGAAGCGTGCCGACCGCATGCCTGCGCACTCGGAGTCGGCCGCGGCGTTGCTGTTTCATCCTGGGACACCGTGTCGCATCGTGGGACACGCCCGCGGCGCGCGAGCGGTGCGCGTCCGTCCGCTTGTTCGACGCCGGTGTTTCTGCTTCTGACGAGCCATGGATGGATAGAACCGGGAGACGTCGGCGACTCTGTCACTTGCGGGTG
>CAYHNK010000341.1:0-510 GCA_964357695.1 uncultured Bdellovibrionales bacterium
TAATGGTTTTATAGGCATCTGGCATTTCCTTTGCTTGTGCTCATTCTCCCTCCTTCTTTAGGCTACATCCCGCGGTGCTGGCCGTGATTGCACCACCTGTGGCCGCCGAACCTGCCGCCAGCATTATGGCGTTCAGGTGCTCTTTGGCGTGGCGGATAAAACCCCAGACGATTAGGAAGTCGCCGGGAAAGCCCATCTTGTTGATGACGCCGAGCTCGTAGTCGAGGCGCCGACGGTAGGCGGGCTCGTCGATGGGCGTGCGGCTCTCGCCGATGCGTCGACGCAGACCGGCGGAGGCGACCTCTTCGAGGTAGCTCTCGAGTGTGCGGCCTTCGGGGACGCCGTAGCGGGGCAGAAACGTCTCGGAGAGATTGAGCTCGACGTTGCAGTCTTGGGCAATGCGGATCGTGTTCTCGACCGCCTCGGGGCAGAGCTTTTCAAACGAGCGCCACATCTCGTCAGGGCTCTTGACGTAGAGCAAGTCGGAGTGATGTCCGCGCTCGCGAAACT
>CAYHNK010000341.1:520-5100 GCA_964357695.1 uncultured Bdellovibrionales bacterium
TTGAGCGACTTGTTCTGCTGGATGCACATCAGGACTTCGTGCGCGGCGGAGTCCTCGGGCTTTAGGTAGTGCGCGTCCGCGGTGGCGACGAGCGGGATGCCGTAGGTGTGGCCGATGTCGATGAGCGTCTCGTTGGAGCGCACTTGCTCGGCGTAGCCGTTGTCCTGCAGCTCCAAGAAGAAGTGGCCAGGCTCGAAGATGCCCTGGTATTCGCGCGCGACCTCGGCGGCCTTGGACTCGCCTTCGCGCAACAGCGTCTTATTGACGACGCCGCCGAGACACGCCGAGAGCGCGTACAGACCCGTGCTGTGCTTTCGCAACAGCTCCTTGTCGATGCGCGGGTTGTAGTAGAAGCCTTCGAGAAACCCCATGGAGATGAGGTAGGAGAGGTTCTTGTAGCCCTCGTTGTTCTTCGCCAAGAGGATGAGGTGCGCGGAGTCGCGCGCGGTGCGATCGGCGCGGCCGCGATCCCCTGCGACGTAGGCCTCGCAGCCGATGATGGGTTTCACGCCGTGCTTTTTGGCGGTCTTGTAGAAGTCGACGGTGCCGTACATGTTGCCGTGGTCGGTGACCGCGACGCTGTCCATGCCCTGCTCGCGGATCGTCGGCAACAGATCTTGCAGGCGGATGGCGCCATCGAGGAGCGAGTACTGTGAGTGCAGGTGGAGATGCGTAAAACCGGGAGACTGCTGCATCGCGACCGCCGCCTTTGGGGGGAAGGGTGGCGACTATGGCACACGGGACTGACAAGGGGAACGGATGTCAGTGCAGCGCGGGTACGCGTACGTCAGCGGTCAGTCGAAGGTGACCGGGAGCGCCTTGCAGCCAGGAATGTTGGTGTCGCGCGCGACATAGCCGACGGCACCGGGGGTGTTGGCGACGAACGCCACAACGTCAGCGGTTGACCCCTTCTCCGGCGGCGGCGTACCGCGACCCGAGAACACCTGCTGGTACCAGTAGCGCTTGACCGAGTTCACTTCGGCCTTCAGCACGCTGGACGAGAACATGCGCCGCCCCGGGTTGGCGACGCTGAGATCGACCGGGTAAGCCCGTGTGCCGTCAGGCCAACGCGACACCTGACCGAGAAATATCTTCGCCAGCTCGGTCGCCTTCATGTCCGTGACCGTCACCGTCGGGTGGACGATGACCTGAAACTGCACCTCCTCCGCCGCGGCGGCGCGTGCGACGATGAAGATGCTGGCGACGGCGACGTAAATGCTGTGCTTGTGCATCGCTACGCTCTCCCTGCTAGAAGCTGAACGAGCTGCCGACCATGATGACTTGCTGCGCCCCAACGTCGACCGGGTCACCGGGGAACATGGGGCTTGCCGAGGCGACGATGCGCTGCATCTCGGCCGGGCTCACCGGGCGCGACAATCGCATGCCGGTGACGTAGTGGTAGGAGAGCTTGATGGAGAAATCCGGCGACAGCCAGAAGTTCAGTGCCGCAGCGACCTCGCGGTGGTTGAGGAAGTCCTCGTGGACCCCGACGCTTTGCTCGTCCGTCAGTGTTTCCGTCGTGGCGTCATAGCGCAGCGCCACTTGTCCGTACTCGAGGAATCGGTAGGCGATCTCGGTGTAATAGGCATCAATTGTGGTGTCGTGCTCGAGATGTGCGATCTCCGCGCGCGCTTCGAGGTCGTCGCGCTTGTACTCGATGTGTCCACCGTACACGGTGCGCAGATCGTCCGAGCCCGTCGGCGTGCCAGCGTAGCCCCCCACGCCAAAGCGTAGCCCGTTGAGCGCCGTGAGCACCGTGAGCCGGCCGCCGAACGCGTGGGCGATGCGCTCGAACTTGATAGTGGCGCCGACACCACCCGCGGGCGGGGCCACACCGGCGCGCGGAATCGGCACCGGGGGTGGCGCCAGCACATCCCCGCCGTAGACGTCGTAGCTCAAGCCCCCCGCGCCGCCGAAGAACAGCGTGCCGCTCAACCCGGCGCCGAGGTACGACCAGCCCACGGGGCCTGCCGGGCCATACATGCCGATGGGCATGGCGAGAAACGGCCGCAAGACGCCGGCATCGAAGATGTCCGAGTAGACGCCGAAGGGCAGGCGGCCCTTGCCGAGATTGAGCTTGAGGTAGTCAGCCACACGCCAGGTCGCTTGGACGAAATTGATCTCCAAGGTCGCGGTCGACTGGACGAAATCCATCATCGGCTGGAGCACGAGCAGAAGATCTTCGTGGGGCTGACCCAAAAATGCGATGCCGAAATTGGCGCGGTAGCCGCCAGCCGGGCTGCCGAATACGTAGCGACGCGTGTCGGTCGCGGTGTACGCCACGTTGGCGAACCCGTTCACCCGCAGGGCATCGCCACCGGCGGTCACCTGGGCCGACGCGCGCGACGCTGGCGACAACGCCGCCATCGCCAAGAGAATCCCCGCTAGTCGCTGTCGCATCACCTCGTCTCCTCTCGCTGAACGCGTTGCACGCACTCTGCGTTTTTCACACACTACGACAAGTCAGATAGCGATGAAAGCGCCTTGCAGGTCACCAGCAAGGGGGCCGACGATTGGCGCGGGGAAACGGTTGTCGTCGCCCGAGCGCAATGCTATGGACCGCCGCCTAGGAGTCGCGTCACATGGGATTCTGGAGCCTGTTCGGCAAGGGGCCGATGTCCTCGGCCAAGATCGACAAGGCAGCAACGCTCGCGGCCAATCCCTACGCGCAGCCCGATGTGCGCATGCGCGAGATGCAGCGTCTGCTTGCGGATGGCACGACGGCGTCGATCCGCGGCGCGCTCAAGCGCTTTGCCGCCAATGCGAGCGGCCACATCGCCGACGAGGAGGAGAAGAAGTGGCTCGAAGACGCCCTCGTCGACATGGGGGAGGTGACGCTCGAGCCCTTGCGCGACTACATTCGCAGCCAAGAGGCGCTGACGTTCGTTTTGCGCACCTACCGGCGCATCGCCGGCGACGCCGAAACCGTCCGCTTTCTCATCGAGGTGTTGAAGGCCTACGGGCCGGAGCACTACCGTGCCGTCGACGCCAAGGTGCAGATCACCTGGATGCTCGCGGAGATGCTCGACGACCGACGTGTCTTTGTGGCCTTGCAGCCGTTTCTTCTCGACCACAGTGATGACGTGCGCTGGGCGGTGATGGATCTGCTCGAGCAGGCGATTCGGCGCGATCTCGTCGCCGGCGATACGCTCGCCGCGGTTCGTGCCGATCTCGGCGCGCTCGTCACCGACGGGCAGGTGGGGCCGCGCATTCAGCGCCGGGCCGCCGAGCTCCTGGCTGACCACGAGTGGCAATTGCCGCCCGCAGCCGAGGTGCTCGCGTCGCTGCTCGAGGGCGACTTCTTTCTCGACAAGAAGCGCTTCGTACGTCGGCGCAACAAGAGCTCGAGCCCGGGCAGTGAGCGCGTGCGCTAGCCGCGTGAGACGCGAGCGCGATCGTATTGGCGAGAAATTGGACGTGCACGGGTGGGTCGTGTCACCTTCGAGTCAGCAAGACGCAACCTCGGCCCCGGGCGGCCGATACTCTTGGGTGAGGAAGCTCCAATGCGAGGCATCATCACCACCCGCCATCTCGTAACCAATGCTTCGGTGATCATTTACGAGTTCGGTATCAGCACGTACCTGCGCTGCGTCGCCGCGGTGATGCTGACGCGTCGACCCGTGACGTTTCTCGAAATGGTGATGCGCGTGCGCGACTGAGGAAGGTGCCTAGAAGATTTCGAGCACGTCGCCCGCCGCGATAGCATTGCCTGCCCGACCGTTCCACTCTTTCAGACGATCGACGCTGACGCCGTAGCGTTGCGAAATGGCCCACAGGGTTTCGCCGCTGCTCACCACGTGACGCTCGCGCGGCGTGGTGCGCTCCGCATGGATCACATTCGTCGGCGGACGCTTGCGACGCGGCGCCCGGGCCGTTGCGCTTCGCGCGACGCGATCCTCACGCGGCGTGGGAATAACCAGCATCGCTCCGGGCCGCAGCCGGCGCGGCTGGGTGATGCCGTTCATCTCGCGGATCGCCACGACGGTCGTGCCGTAGCGGCGTGCCACCGTCCACAGGCTCTCGCCGGCGGCGAGGCGATGCTCGCGGTAGCGCAAACGGGCGCTCGGCGGCAGATCGACGAGCCAAGTGGAGATGTCCTCGGCGCGCCCGGCGGGTACGCGCAGGGTGAAGCGGCGCTCGGGTGGCGTCACGTCCTGCAACAGCGACGGGTTGAGCGTGCGCAGCTCATCGAGTGCCACCTCGAGGTGTCGGGCGGCAAGACGCAGGTCGACCGGATCGTGCACCTCGACCTCATCGTAGGCGAGAGGCGCGAGGGGGACGACATCGACAAAGCCATACTGGGCGGCGTTCTTGGCGACGATGGCGGCGGCGATGATCTTCGGCACGTAGTGCCGCGTCTCCTGCGGCAACGCCTGCTTGTGCTCGAGCAGCTCCCAGAATGTGCTGGTACCCGTACGCGCAAGCGCTCGACTGACGCGACCCCGACCCCCGTTGTAGGCGGCCCAGGCGAGATGCCAGTCGCCCAGCTCGCGGTGCAGATACTTCAGGTACGTCGCCGCGGCGTGCGTCGCGACGATGAAGTCCTGCCGCGGGTCGACCCAGAAGCTCGGCCTCATGCC
>CAYHNK010000342.1:0-5085 GCA_964357695.1 uncultured Bdellovibrionales bacterium
GGATGTGCTCGGCCGCCAGATCCCAGTGGCCGCGGTGTCGACGCACGAGTCGCTTGGCACCCTGCGCGTGCTGCTCACGCGGGCGGTCGACCAGCTCAAGGCGGTGACGTACGATCTCCGGCCGGCCATGCTCGATGACCTGGGACTCGTGGCGGCCCTGCGCTGGTATGCCAACACACGCGTTGCCACACCGGGGCTCGAGCTCGTGACGACCTTTGACGTTGGTGATGTGCGGCTCGCGCCGCCGATCGAGATCACGCTGTACCGCGTGGGCCAGGAGGCACTCGCCAACGCCGTCAAGCACGCAGCGGCGACGCGCGTCGAGCTCGGGCTCGAGGTCCGACCCGGCTATGCCGCTCTGAGCGTGCTTGACAACGGCAAGGGGTTCGACTTGAAGAGGTCGCGCGGGCAGGGGTTGGGATTGCCGTCGATGCGCGAGCGGGTCGTGGCCTTGGGCGGCACGCTCAACATCGTCACAGCGCCCGGCACGGGCACGCGTGTTTACGCCGTCGTGCCGCTTGTGCCCACGCCACCTGCGCCCGGGGAGCATCGACCATGATCCGACTCGTCCTGGCTGACGATCACACGCTGTTTCGCGAGGGCCTGCGCTCGTTGTTTGCCGGCGAAGTCGACATCGAGGTCGTCGGCGAGGCCGCGGACGGCGAAGAGGCCATCCAGCGCGTGGGCGAGCTGCACCCGGACGTGGTGGTCATGGACGTCATGATGCCAGGGTGCAACGGTATCGAAGCGACGAGGCGTATCCGCGCCGCATTCCCCGACGTCCGCGTGCTGGTCCTGAGCATGTACGACGACGACGAGCACGTCCAACGCCTGCTCGCCGCGGGCGCCTCGGGGTGGATGCTCAAGCAAGCGGGGAGCGACGAGCTGGTCAAAGCGTTGCGTTGCGTTGCGGCAGGCGGCGTGGCACTGCACCCCGGCGTCGCCGCCAAGCTGGTCAAGGACTACGTTCGCCTCGTGCAACAGGCCGACGAGCCAGATCCGGGTGATGCGCTGACGCCCCGAGAGCGCGAGGTGATGCGTCTCATCGCCGAAGGGTGCACCAACCAGGTGATCGCCGAGCGTCTGGGCCTCGCCCGTAAGACGGTGGATGCGCACCGTGGCAATCTGATGCGCAAGCTCGAGATCCACGACGTCACCGAGCTGGTCAAGTACTCCCTGCGCCACGGCATCATTACGCTGGACGAGCGCTAGCGCGGATGAACAGCGTTCTCACAAGGGGCCGACGTCACTGCCCGTGACGAACTGTCGCACGTCGGCACGCGTCGATGTTGCAAGCTCCGCCGGCTCGCCATCGAAGGCACATTCGCCAGCAACGAGGACGGTCACGCGCGCGGCGACGGGTAGCAGCACGTCGAGATCGTGCGAGACGACCACCGCGGCCATGTGGTGCTCGCGGGTCAGACGCACGATGAGCTCGAGGATACGCGAGCCGGAGAGCGGATCGAGCCCCGCGATGGGGTCGTCAAAAAGTCCCAGGGCGGGGGTGTGCACCGTGGCCCGTGCCACACCTACGCGTTTGCGCATGCCCCCGGAGAGCATGTCCGGAGTCTTCGCGCGCGCATCGAGCAAACCCACGTCGGCAAGGCGCGCCTCGACGAGCTCGGTGACACGCCCCGGTGCGAGCCCACGATGCCGCAGGGGTAGCGCCACGTTGTCAAACACCGTGGCGTCATCAAACAGCGCGTCATTTTGGAACGCCATGCCGATGTGTTGTTGCCAGCGCCGTACGCCCTCGACCGTGCTGGTCTCGAGCAGCGTGTCACCCAAGGCGATGGTGCCGCGCGTGGGCAACACCAAGGCCGCAAGCGCCCGCATCAGCGTGCTTTTGCCAGAGCGCGGCTGCCCGATGACTGCCCCCACAGTCCCGCGGGCGACGGCGAGCGAGATGTCACGCAGCACCTCGCGACCGTAGCGCTCTACGCAGAGATCGCGAGCGCGCAGCATCGGCAGGACTAGCGCCGGCGCCGGCGACGACTGAGCCAGCGCGCCACCGAGATCTTGCGAATGCGGGGCGCCAAAAGGTAGCGCCCGATCGCCGCGCCAAAGAGCACGCTCGCCAGATACAGGCCGAGCGTCGGTACGACGGGTATGCCCCACAGCTCGAAATCGTAGCGCGCCAAGAGGAAGAAGGAACCCGTAACGAGCCCCGCGGACACGAGGCCCATGACGATGAGCAGCCCGAGCGCATCGATGCTGCGCGCGATGTTGTCGAGCTTCGGGCTGTCGATCTGGATCTGGAGCTTGCCGTTCTCAAGATCCATGAGGATCTGACTGGCGGTGATCGGTAGCTCACGCAGAAACCCGCCCGCACGCATCAAGCTCTTGAGCGTCTTGTCGCCGAGATCGGCAAAGCCGAGGCGCTCATCGACGAGACGCTTGAGGTAGGGCTTGACGATGGCCACCACTTCCAGGTTTGGATCGAGCGAGCGCACGACACCTTCGACCTGAATCGACGCCTTGGCGATGGACGCGTACTCGGCAGGAAGCCGGACTTGAAAGCGCGAGGCCAAGTCGAAGAGCTCTCCGAGCAGTCGCGCCGCCTTGATGTTGGCGAGTGTCTTCTCGTCGCGCAGATAGGTGTCAAACAGCGAGGCACAGGCATCGCGCAGGCGATGCAGCGACACGTGCCCCTCGGGGACGCCCACGCGGTAGAGTAGGCGCGCAACGGCATCGGCGTCGCGCATGCCGACGCCAATGACCATGAGCGCGAGCGTCTCACGCATGGCGTACGAGATTTCGCCGACCGCGCCAAAATCAAGCAGGGCGATGCGATTGTCTTCGAGCACGAAAGCGTTGCCCGGATGCGGGTCGGCGTGAAACAGGCCGTCTTCAAAGAGCTGCTCGAAGGCGGCCCGCACGATGTTGGCGGCGACCGCGCAGCGATCGGGCCCGGGCCGCACGTCGGCAATGCGGGTGCCGCGCACAAACTCCATGGTGAGCACGGTGCGCGAGGACAAAGCATCGTAGACGCGGGGCACGACGTAGCTGCGCTCGCGGCCATCGAGGTTCTCACGAAAGCGCCGCAGGTTTTCGGCCTCGCGCACGAAGTCGAGCTCGCCCAAGATGGCATTCTCGAACTCCTCGACCACCTCGCGGGGCGTCACGAGACCGCTCTCCTGCACGATGGCCTCGACGAGCTGGGCGAGCACGGCGAGCAAGTCGAGATCGCGGATGATTTGCTCGCGAATGCCGGGGCGTTGCACCTTGACGGCGACCTCGTGGCCATCGAGCGTCACGGCGCGATGCACCTGGGCGATCGAAGCGCTCGCCACCGGTGTGGCGTCGAGCTCGCGGAACAGGGTGTCGACCGGGCGATCGAGACCTTGCTCGATGGCGGCCCGCGCCGTTTCATACGGCATCGCCGCACAGTGATCTTGCAGGTCACTCAACGCCTCGGCAAATCCGTGGGGCAAGAGATCGGGGCGTGTGGATAGCACCTGACCAAACTTGATGAAGGTCGGTCCGAGGTCTTGCAAGATGGCGCGAAAGCGACGAGCGCTGGCGGGGATATCCTCGATGGGGGCGGCGGGGCCCTCGTCAGCGTGACGCTCACGGCGTCGCTCGAGATAGTGACCGAGTCCGTGGCGGGCGACGACCGTGGTGATCTGTCTTAGCCGCCCGAGATTGGAGATCGTTCGGCCGATCACGGGACGCTGCCTCAAACCTTCGTCGCCGTCCCGCTGGCGTCGATGAGATCGAGATAGAGTGGGAAGCGCGAGGCGAGTCGCTTCACCTCGCTGTGCACCGTCGCGAGATGGGCCTCGTTCTCGGGGCTCGTAAGCGCCCGCGCGATGAGCTCGGCGATCTGCTCCATCTCGGGCTCGCGCATACCGCGGGTGGTGATAGCGGGTGTGCCGATGCGGATGCCGCTCGTCACCAGGGGCTTTTCCGGATCGAAGGGGATCTTGTTCTTGTTGACCGTGATGCCCGCGCGATCGAGTGCCTTTTCGGCGAGCTTGCCGGTCAGCGACTTGGGTCGCAGGTCGACGAGTATCAGGTGATTGTCGGTACCTCCCGAGACGAGGCGCAAGCCGTGACGAGCGAGCGCTGTGGCGAGCGCTGTGGCGTTCTTGCGGATCTGCTGCTGGTACACGCGAAACGCAGGGGTGGCCGCCTCCCGGAGCGCCACCGCTTTGGCGGCGATGATGTGCATCAACGGCCCGCCTTGGATGCGCGGGCAGACGCCGGAGTCGAGCGCTTTGGCGTACTCGCCGCGGGCCAAGATGAGCCCGCCACGCGGGCCGCGCAGGGTCTTGTGGGTGGTCGTCGTGACGAAGTCCGCGTGTGGCACCGGGCTCGGGTGCTCACCGGCAGCGATGAGTCCGGCCACATGGGCCATGTCCACCATGAGCTTGGCGCCGACGGCTTTCGCCACCGCGCCAAAACGCGCGTAGTCGATGATGCGCGGATAGGCACTGGCGCCAGCGACGATGAGCTTCGGCTTGTGCTCTTTCGCGAGGCGCTCGACCTCGTCGTAGTCGATTTGCTCACTGTCCTTGCGTACGCCGTAGGGAACGACCTTGTATAGGCGGCCGGAGAAATTGACCGGGGAGCCGTGCGTCAGATGTCCGCCAGCGTCGAGATCCATGGCGAGCATGGTGTCGCCGGGATCGAGGGCGAGCATGTAGACGGCCATGTTGGCTTGCGTACCGGAATGCGGCTGCGAGTTGGCGTACTCGGCGCCAAAGAGGGCCATGGCACGCTCGTTGGCGAGGCGCTCGGCGACATCGACCATGTCGCAGCCACCGTAGTAGCGCTTGCCGGGGACGCCCTCGGCGTATTTGTTGGTGAGCACCGTCCCGGCGGCTTCGAGCACCGCGCGACTGACGAAGTTTTCGCTGGCGATGAGCTCGAGGCCCTCTTCTTGGCGCAGCATCTCGCCGCGTACGGCGGCGAAAACCTCTGGGTCGGTCTCGCGTAGGTGTGCAAGCGTGAACATCGCTACTTCTCCCAGTCCTCGATCTGCTCGACACGGCGTGCGTGGCGGCCGCCCTCGAAGCTCGTCGACAGAAACGCGTCCACGATCGACAGCGCCGCGCCGACGCCAAGCACACGCTCGCCAAG
>CAYHNK010000343.1:0-5079 GCA_964357695.1 uncultured Bdellovibrionales bacterium
CCGTTGTGACGCTGCCCCCCTCGGCGGCTGTGCGCAGGCCCTCAAAGCTCAAGGTGCCGAGCGCGCGAAACAGCAGCAGCATGGCGACGATGAAGCCGAAGTCGCCGATGCGATTGACGATAAAGGCTTTCTTGCCCGCCGCCGCCTTCTTGTCATCGGTGAACCAGAAGCCGATGAGCAGATAGCTGCACAGGCCCACACCTTCCCAACCGAGAAACATCAGGGGCAACGAGTCGCCGAGCACAAGGACCAACATGGCGAAGGTGAACAGGTTCAAGTAGGCGAAGTAGCGCGCGTAGCCCGGGTCGTGGGCCATGTAGCCGACCGAATAGAGATGGATGAGAAAACCGACGCCGGTGACGACGAGCGCCATGACGCCGCTCAGGTGATCAAAGACGAAGCTCACATCGACGCTGAGCGTACCGGCCTGCATCCAGGTGTAGACCTTGGTGTGCAACGCGAGCGGTGCGCCCTCCGAGGACAGGCCGAGAAACAGCGTCGCCGCGGCAAGAAACGCCAGCAGCACCGTACCGTTGGCCACGATCGTCACCAACGGGCGCGGCAGGCGATGCCCCAACAGTCCGTTGATGATGGCACCCGCAAGGGGCACGAGGGGGATCGCGGCGATGAGGAAGTCGGTGTGTGCAAGCATGAACGCCATCCGCTCCGAAAAAGAAGCCTAGCCGCTCGAACGAGCTGGCGCTTGTTTATGGCCCACCTGCCAGCGAGTCAAGCAGCGCTCGCGTAGCGAAGATTGGCAACGAAATTTGGCTGCAACATCGCGCCGCATCGGCCGATAAGAGACTTTGGGCTCGGGGCTCGCACGGGCGAGTCCGATGACAAGGAGCATCAGACGATGCACGATCAAGGCCGTCCCATGGCAATTGACCTCCTGCTGGCGGGCAAGCGGCACGACGCCGATGTCTTTACCCTGTGGGAGCAAGGCACGAGCGCCGAGGCGATCTATACGGCCGTCGCCGCCGACGGCGAGTTCTCGCTGGCCGAGCTCCTCGCCGCTGCTGACGTGGTGCTCGAGATCAAGGATCTGATTGCCAAAGAGCAGTCGGGCAAGCACGACGCGCGGCACATGGCGAAGCTACAGTCCCAGCTGACGAGCTTTCACGCCCTCTACCGGCGCATCCTGCGGGCCTCCAAGGACCGCGATCAACTGGCTCGCATCTGAGCGCGCACACGCGCGAGAGAGAGACCCGCATGGACCCGCTCAAGGCAGTTGCCGCCCACGCCGCCATTCGTGACGCCGACCTGGCTCCGTTGGCTCAACCTCGCGCACTGCTGATTGCAGCAGCACGTGTCGCGCCCGTGCCGAAGAAGACGGTCACGAATGCGGGCCCCGGAGCGTCGCCGCTCGTGCGCGGCTTGCCGGCTCCAGGCAGCAGTGCGGTCGCCCAGGGTAGCGGCTATGAGACGCGCGCGGACGTGCGGGCCTTTATGGATTAGATGGTGGCTCGCCACTTATTCTCCCGCTACTAGCTCGAGCGCCTCTTTGCCGGCGCTACGCGCCGCGACGACGTGCTGCGCAAGATCTCAAAGCCCGCCGAGTCTCTGACGTGGGATTCGTACCGCAAGATCTTTCTCACCGAAGCGCGCATCAGCGCCGGGGCGAAGTTCTGGCAGGAGCACGCAGCGCTGCTCGAGCGGGCCGAGAAGACCTACGGCGTACCCGCGGAAGTCATCGTGGCTATCCTCGGTGTGGAGACGTTCTACGGACGCAACACAGGCGACACCCCCGCGCTCGATGCCTTGACCACGCTGGGGTTTGACTACCCGCCGCGCGCGGACTTCTTTCGCAGCGAGCTCGGGCAGTACTTGCTCTTGTGTCGCGAGGAACGCCTGGACGTGGCGAAGACCACGGGCTCGTACGCGGCGGCCTTCGGCCTGAGCCAGTTTATCTCCTCGAGCTATCGCCACTACGCCATCGACTTCGATGGGGATGGCGTGCGCGACCTCTGGAGCCCTGCCGACGCCATCGGCTCGGTGGCCAACTACTTCGCGCAGCACGGGTGGAAGTTGGGACAGCCCGTCGTCGTCGACGCGGGCGTGCAGGGTGAGGCGTACAAGGAGCTGCTCGGTCGCGGACGCAAGCCCACCATTGCGGTGGGCGATTTGGCCCGGCATGAGATCACGCCGCGCGGCGATCTGGGCGGCGAGGCGCTCGTCTCCTTCTACGAACAACAGGGAGACAAGGGCCCCGAGTACTGGGTGGGGCTCAACAACTTTTATGTGATCACGCGCTACAACACGAGTCCCCTCTACGCCATGGCAGTGCACCAGCTCAGCCAGGCCGTACGGGCACGACGTGCGCTCGGCACTCACCACGAAGGGAGTCGCGCCTAGCATGGTGACACCGATTGCAGCTCGCGCAGGTGCCGTCCCAGACGCTGCGCGTCGCGAAGAAGGCCTCCTCAAGATTGCGCTGGCCAGCAAGCAGGCGAAGCCGCGCGCCGTCTCACCGCCGACCGCCTGGAGCAAGCTCTACGTCCCGGCGGCAGCCCCGAGCAGCACCGTGCGCATGGCGCGTGAGCTCGCGACCCTCGCTGCCACGACCGAGCTCGACGACGCGCCGGAGCTAAATCCTGGCGAGATCCATCGTCGCACGCGGCTCGTGCTCGAGCACTTTGGCGTGACACCCGAGCCGCCGTCCCAACCCCTGGTTGCCGACCTGCATGGGCGTCAGAGCGCTGCGGGGCTCAATGCACGACTGCCGTTTTTCGATCCGGATGGCGAGTTCTGGCGCTACGCGACGCTCGTGCCCGCCGAGAGTACAACTGCGGCGAAGCTGCGCGTCTACAAAGATCGCGACAGCAAGCAGGACTTGGATTTCGAGGTCCAGCTCAGTGACGGGCCGAAGCCGGCCGAGACCCTACGTGCGCGCCTGCTCGCCGCCAAGACGAATTCCAACGCCAAGCCCCTTACGGGCCTGCGCATCGCGCTCGATGCGGGCCACATGGGCGGCAAGATGTGGCCCCCGCGCACGGGGAAGTTCATCCGCGATGGCAAAACGACGCTGAACGAGGGCGACCTCAATCTGCAAACATCGAGCCTACTCGCAAAAAGACTGCGCGCCCTCGGCGCTGAAGTCCTCGAAACGCGCACCAGCCACGATCTCGTGACGCCCAAACAGCTCGAGGAGCTCGACCTCGTGGCGCTCGGCCGCGCCGATCTGCGCAACCGCACGACCGACCGCTGGTTCCAAGGGATCGTGCGCCGCGCCGAGAACGACGCCCAGCTCATCGCGGCGTTCGAAGAGAGCCCACAGATGAAGGCGCTCTTTGACGAATCGCAGCGCGACAACTACCTGATGGGGGCCGTCGACCTCGATGCGCGGGGCAAGCGACTGCTCGCCTTTCGCCCCGACATCGCCCTCGTGCTGCATTACGACGTACGCATTCGCTCGAACACCGACCACCGCATCAATCCCACGGCGCCGAATGCGACCAAGAGCTATGTTGCCGGCGGCTTTCTCGAAGGCGAGCTTGCTCGTAGTGAGGACCGCATCCAAATCGTGCGACACCTCGTCGACAGCGGGCCGTGGGACGCGTCCGTACAACTGAGTCGTTCGATTACCGGAGGCCTGAGCGCGGGCCTCGGGCTCGAGCGCGAGACGGTGCACACCTCGGTGGCCACACTCGTTGAGCCCGCGGTCTTCGCGCGCAACCTGCATCTGACGCGTGCGTTATCCGAAGTCGCCTTCGCCTACGTCGAGGCGCTCTATTACAACCGCACGAGCGAGTTTCGCGCGCTCACGAGCACACGGGGCTCACAGGTGATCGATGGCGTGCGCTATGCGAAGCGCGCGGTGCAGGTGGTCGATGCGCTCGAAGCGGGGGTGGTCAACTTCGTCAAGCAGTACCGCGACGAGCCGCCCCCGACACCTGCGACCCCTGTGGCCGACGACAACAGCTAACGCTCAGCGCCGCCGGCGCGGCATGGCGACGCCATCGAGCGTGGCTGCAAGCTTCACCTTCGTGGGTCGCACGAGCTCGCGCGCCTGGCGCTGCTTGTGGCCTTCGCTCTGCGGTTGATCGCCAGTCGAACAAAGCGCCGCCATCGCCACGGCGGTCAGCTGGCTGCTCAAGTGGTTGGCGCCCATCCGGGCCACGCGGATCGCCAGCGCCACGAGCTGCACGGCGAGCTCCTCGCCACGCGGCTGCTGCCGTAGCTCGCCGCACCACTTGTCGACATCGTTCGGTGCCAGGGTCGCCACGGATCCCGAGCCTGAGACGTCCTCGAGGATGCGACGCAGCAGCGGCTCGAAGGGGCGGGTTGAAGATGCCATGGTCGCGATGATTGTAGTCGCCGTGAGGTGCCGGGTCCACCGCGCCCCACCTTTGCCACACACCTTCTGTCAGACCCCCCTGCCATAAGGCTTTACACGGTCAGATACATCTGTTCAGGTATGCCGGTTTGTGTTACAAGAGCGGCACTTCAACGCAGGTAAGGAGCGACATCATGGCAACAGCAGGCAACAGCAGCGCTTTTGATCGCGAGAAGGCTATCGAGCTCGCGGTCTCGTCGATTGAAAAGCAGTTCGGCAAGGGCGCCATCATGCGTCTTGGCGAAGACGAGCGGGTGGCGCAAGACATCCAAACCATCTCCACCGGCTCGATCGGCGTCGACGTGGCTCTCGGCATCGGCGGCATCCCGCGCGGTCGCATCGTCGAAATCTACGGCCCAGAGTCGAGCGGCAAGACGACCCTCGCCTTGCACGTCATCGCCGAAGCCCAGAAAAAGGGTGGCATCGCCGCTTTTGTCGACGCCGAGCATGCCCTCGACGTCACCTACGCCCGCAAGCTCGGCGTGCGTACCGACGATCTGTTGATCTCGCAGCCCGACACCGGCGAGCAGGCGCTCGAAATCACCGAGATGCTTGTGCGCTCAAATGCCATCGATGTTCTCGTCATCGACTCGGTGGCGGCGCTCGTGCCACGCGCGGAAATCGAAGGCGAGATGGGGGATGCGCACGTCGGCCTGCAAGCCCGTCTGATGAGTCAGGCGCTGCGCAAGCTCACGGGTGTCATCGCCAAGAGCCGCACCTCGGTCATCTTCATCAATCAGATC
>CAYHNK010000344.1:0-5069 GCA_964357695.1 uncultured Bdellovibrionales bacterium
CGCCGGGGCGCGGCGGCGCCGCCACTGGCCGACCCCGGCATCCTCGACGTCGAGCCCAGCCTACCAGGTCTCGTCGCCGCCGCGCCCGTCGCTGACGCGCCCGAGCCAGAGCTCGTGACGTCCCCAGAGCTCGTGACCTCGATCGCCGTGCCCCCGTCCTCGTGGAACCGTCGTCGCGTGGTGCTCTACGGTTCCGTGGGCGCTGGCGGGCTCGGTCTCGTCGTGCTTGGCGCGGGCACGTACTACGGTCTACACGCGCGCGCGCTCGGCGCATCGGTCAGGGACGATACGGACCTGCCCAAAGCGGTGCGACTCGAAGGCGACGCCAACCGCGCGGCCAAGCGTGCCAACACGTTCTTGGCGCTCGGAAGTGTCGCCGCAGCTGCCGCCGCTTCGACGCTGTCGTTGCTTTGGTTTCAGCCCGCGTGGCTCGGTGATTCACACGTCGCCCTCGTCGCCTCGCCGACGACGACCGGCCTTCACATCGCAGGCGCCTGGTAGGGTATTCGCATGAGGCTCGATCGATACGACACGCTCATGGCCGCCGCGCTACTCGCGGTTGCCACCTTCGGGTGCTCGCAAGTCACGGTGCGCCGCGATGGCCGTCCGTGTGATGCCGACGGCGCCTGTATCGTGGGCTACGAGTGCAACTCGCTCACCAACATCTGCGAGACAGCGGGCTCGCGCTGCGTCGACGCAGATGTCGATGACCTGTGCGACACCGTCGACAGCTGCATCGATGGCGACGGGGATGGCTACGGCAACGGCCATCTCGGCAACGGTGGCTGCACGGTGAGCACGGTCGACTGTGATGACGCGGACAGCGGCGCGACCCTCGAGGTCACCTACTACCCGGATACCGATGGCGACACGCACGGCGACAGCCTCGCCGCTGGCACCGCCTATTGCCACCCTCCCGCCGGTGTCGTCACCAGCCACGACGACTGCAACGACGGCAGCGCCACCGTGCATCCCGGGGCGAGCGAAGTCTGTGACGCGAGCAACACCGACGAGGACTGCAACGGTCAAGCCGATGACCAAGACGTGGGCACAAGCGGCCAATCGACCTTCTACACCGACGGCGATGGCGACGGCTACGGCACGCCCAGCAGCAGCACTCAACGCTGCGACGCGGCCGCCGGCTGGGTGGTGAACAGCGACGATTGCGACGATGGGGCGATGGCCATCAACCCCGGCGCCGCCGAGGTGTGCGACGCGAGCAATACCGATGAGGACTGCAATGGCGCAGCGGACGACGCCGACGCCGCGGCGGGCGGCAAGGTGACGTACTACGCAGATAGTGACGGTGACGGTCTTGGCTCGAGCATCCTGAGCGGCATTGCGTACTGCGATGCACCCGGTGGCGTCGTAACGAACAACAGCGATTGCGACGACAACAACAACCACTGCACGAGCAACTGCAACGACACCGATGGCGACGCGTGGTGCACCGGCGTGGATTGCAGCGACAGCAACGCCACCTGCAACGCCGACTGTGGCGTGTGCGTGCCGAGCTACCTGTCGCTCACGGGCACCTCACCCACGGCGGTTTGCAGCACCGCCAACCTGAGCATCGACATCGATGCGCGCATCGCCGCGGTGGGCGAGCTGAGCTGTACGGCGCCGGCAGAGTTCCTCAACCAGGCGCAATTTTCTAACTCCGTGGCAGACACCAGCTGGACCACTGTCGCATCCGTGGTGGCGCGGGCGTGGCTCAATTCCTTTCCCGCGGGCTGTCCGACGAGCAACACGAACTACTTCCGACGCTTCGACCGGAACCTGGTGGGCTACATGCGCCTGGCGTCGAGCCTGAACGTCACGGGATACCAGAATATCGTGGTGAGCTTTCTCGTCGGCTATCGCGATAGCCCGCCGGCCACACAGGAGCTCAAGCTCAACTACTGCTGTGGCGCAGCTTGCTCACCGACGACACTCGTTGCCACGGTGGACAATGCCAACGGTGGCGGCACGGACGCCTGTCGCGTCGTGTCGTACACGCTGCCGGCGAGCGCCAACGACTGTTCGGCTCTCAAGGTCAGCTTCGACTTCCCCAGCGGCGTCGGCTATGCCGCCGTCGACGACGTCGACGTCCGCGGTACGCCCATCTTCGGCACCATCACCGAGGCCGGTAGCGGCGTCTACACCACCACCCTGCGTTCGTGCGTCACGGCCGCCCTCGACGCCAGCTGCACCTGGGACGACGGCACGAATCCGCCCCGTTCGGGGAGTCGCATGATTTCGTTTCAATGAGGTGGGATTGCTTGGCGTCCCCAAGGGGATTTGAACCCCTGTCGCCGCCGTGAAAGGGCGGTGTCCTAGGCCGGGCTAGACGATGGGGACGCGCGGCTCGGGTGCATAGCGAGAAGCGCGCCCAAATGCAAGCTCCGCTGCTCCCCAAAAAAGGAGTTGGCCGCGTCGTGCATCGCAGCTACCATATCGCCTCGCGTTCGCCACGCACCGCGGAGGTTTCGCTCGATGCTACGAAGATTTCTCGTTCTCTCGTTGCCCATGGTGCTTATCGGTACCGGGTGCTCGGTGGACGTACCGCCCCTCGATGACAATTCTGTCGCCTTCGCCTGCAACGACAACGTCCATTGCGCCGACGGCTACGGTTGCGACGGCGGCACCTGTCGTGCGTACTGCGGCGACCACTTCTGCGATACCGCAGGCGGCGATACCATCGCGTATTCGACCGGCTGCTTCGCGCAAAGCTGCTCGGAGCGCGGTTGGAATTGCGGCGCCATCTTCGACCACTGCGGGCGATGGGAGCGTTGTGGCACGTGCATGGGAACCGATAGTTGCGGTGCCTTCGCGCCCGGCCAGTGCGGCAATGGTCCACCGCCGGGGAGCCCCTCCAACCCGGCGCAGAGCTGCCTCGACATCCTCAGCATGGCGGGCGGCGAGGGCGTCGCTGACGGTGCCTTCACGGTGAGCATTAGCTCGGGTACCTCGATGTCGATCTTCTGCGACATGACCCGCGACGGCGGCGGTTGGACTCTCGCGGGACAGATCGACGGCCGCCATGACATGGCGAACAGCTGGTTGCGGCAAGATATGCAGACGCAGAATCTCTCGAGCCGCGACATCGAGTCGAACACCTTCAGCTGCGCCAACGCCGTCGACATGGCCGTCAACCGAGCCCGCGAGGTGCGCCTGAGCAACAGCTCCATCGACCGCTGGGTCAAGTGGTTGCTTCCTGACAATCGCACGGTCAACGATTTCTGGAGCATGAATGCGGGACAGGCCACCATCGCGTCATCACCGACGCCACAAATCGAGGTCGTCGGCTGGGACGCGCGTCGCGGCACGTGCTTTCAGAACAAGTTCGGCATCATGCCGTTCTACCAGCATGGCGGCAGCTACCCCTACGCCAGCCAAAACTACGACGGTAACACCACGAGCAGCGATGTCTGCATGGCGGTTGGTGTCATGACGCTAACCACGGTCGCGACAAGCGGTTTCACCCAGAACGGCCAAGGCTACGACCAGCCAACCAACGACAGCGACTGGCCCAACGCACAGACGAACGGTAACGCGCACGTCAGCGTCTGGCTGCGCTAGCGCACCCGCAGAAAGCCCATCATGGCAACACCGAGCGATCCGAAGACTCTGCCTCCGGCCTACGACCCGACCGAAGCGGAGAGCAAGTGGTATCCCATCTGGGAACAAGCCGGCTACTTCAAGCCCGAGGCCGCAGCCAAGGACGCTGAGCCCTACACGCTCGTCATTCCGCCGCCGAACGTCACCGGCTCCTTGCACATGGGCCACGCGCTCACGCAAACCATCGAAGACGTGCTCGTGCGCTGGCGCCGCATGCAGGGTCGCAAGACCTTGTGGGTGCCGGGCACCGACCACGCGGGCATCGCCACGCAGATGGTCGTCGAGCGCAACCTCGCCAAGACGGAGGGCAAGAGCCGCCACGATCTCGGGCGCGAGAAGTTCCTCGAGCGCGTCTGGGAGTGGAAGCACAAGTACGGTGGCGAAATCACCAAGCAATTGCGCGTGCTCGGCTGCTCGCTCGACTGGTCACGCGAGCACTTCACCATGGACGAGCAGCTCTCGCGCGCGGTGCGCGAAGTATTCGTCCGCCTCTACGAAGACGGCCTCATCTACCGCGCCGAGCGGCTCGTCAATTGGTGCCCGCGCTGCCACACCGCCCTCTCCGATCTGGAAGTCGAGCACGAAGAGGCCATCCAAGGCGAGCTGTGGTCGTTTGCCTATCCGCTCGTAAGCGGCAAGGGTGAGCTCGTCGTCGCGACGACGCGGCCGGAGACCATGCTGGGGGACACCGCCGTCGCCGTGCATCCGGACGACGAGCGCTACAAGCACCTCCTTGGCAAGACCTTGCGCCATCCGCTGCTCGGCTACGAAATCCCCATCGTCGGCGACGCTGAGCTCGTCGATCCCGAGTTCGGTACCGGCGCGGTGAAGGTGACCCCGGCGCACGATTTCAACGATTTTGCCACCGGCAAAAGGCACAAGCTGCATCTATTTAATATCTTCGATATCGACGCCAAGATCGTCACCGAGCCGGAGGTGGCGGCCGCCATTCGCGACCACATCGACATGGCGAAGTGGGTCGAATACGCGGGCCTCGATCGCGTCGCGGCGCGCAAGAAGGTCAAAGCGGCGCTCGAAGCGCTCGGTCTCGCCCGCGGCACCAAGCTCCACGAGATGGCCATCGGCCAGTGTCAGCGCTGCGAGACCATCGTCGAGCCCGCGGTGAGCGTGCAGTGGTTCGTCGACACCAAGCCCCTTGCCGAGCCCGCGCTCGAAGCCGTGCGCTCGGGGGCGACGCGCATCATCCCCGACACCTGGACCAAGACCTACTATCACTGGATGGAAGGCATCCAAGACTGGTGCATCTCCCGCCAGCTGTGGTGGGGACACCGCATTCCCGCCTGGTACTGCACGGCGTGCGACGGCGCGCACGGCAAGGGCGAAGGAGACAACCTGCGCTTTGGCGCGCCCGCTAAGCCCATCGTCAGTCGCGTCGCGCCGACGAAATGCCCGCAGTGTGGTGGTGGCAAGCTTGCGCAAGACCCCGATGTACTCGACACCTGGTTCTC
>CAYHNK010000345.1:0-3132 GCA_964357695.1 uncultured Bdellovibrionales bacterium
AGGAGCCCACTATGCCCCGCCGCCCCGCCCCCCACGAAATGATCGCCTCGCGCAAAGCACCCAAGCCCGTCGGCCCGTATTCGCAGGCCATCAAGGTCAAGACACCGGGCGAGATGTTGTTCGTCTCGGGCCAAATTCCCATCGAGGTGCCGAGCGGTAACATCTTCAAGGGCGACATCAAGAAGCAAGCGGAGATAGCGCTCAACCATGTCAAGAACATCGTCCAGGACGCGGGCTTTCAGATGGACGAGATCGTCAAGTGCACCATCTTTCTCACCGACATGAAGTCGTTTGATGCCGTCAACGACGTCTACCAAAAGATGTTCGTCGGCCAGAGCCTGCCGGCGCGCGCCGGCGTCCAAGTCGCGGCGCTGCCCAAGGAAGTGGGCGTGGAAGTCGAGGCCATCGCCGTCAAGCGCGGCGTGGGCGCCGACGAGATGTTCAATGATGCAGACTTTGGCTGAGCCGCCTGAGCCGTCGCGACACCCTACCCCTCCGAGTGTCGCTTCGTCCCCGGCTTGCCCGAGCGTCTGGCGTTCAAGAGACTCATGATGCCGCCGGGCGCCGTCGGCTCATCGGGCACCTTTTGCGGCCCGGCCAGGCCCTCGCCGAGGATCTTGCGCATCTGTTTGCGCCAGTACTCGGCCTCTTCGTCGCGCATGCGTTTGACTTGATGCGGCGCCGCCACGGGTGAGAGCAGCTCGACGAGGGTGCGCTCCAAAAGACCCCGCCACGCCGGGACCTTCATGCCCAACGCGGCGGCGGTCGACTGCTGATCGACGAGCCACAGCGTCAACTGCTCGGCCTGGCGCGTCTTGAGCAGCACACCGTAGAACTCGACGCTCGGCTCGCTGCCACTTGCCTGGCCGCGGGCGAGCAGCTCGGCAAGCGACTCGATGGAGATCTCCGCGACCTCGTCGCGCAGCTCATGCACGAGCTCCGGACGCATAGTGGTGCGAGCTTTGGTGAGGACAGCGGAAGCGTCAGCAAGACTGGTGGCACGAGCCCAAGAGAGGATCACCCCCTTCACATCCCGGTGGACGCTTTCTTGGGGGCTCATCGCGCTCCTCCAGAGGGTTTGTCAGACGCTCATTTCGTAGCGTCGCAGCGCCATCGCGAGCCGCGCATCGCGCAGCTCCCGCTCCTGCGCCATACCCCCTGTCGAGCGTAGTTGGGCCGCAATGTTCTCGGGCCCAGAGACGAGCATCGTCGACAACACACCTGCCCAGAATCGCTTGTGCCCGGCGCCGTCGAGCGCACCGTTGGCCTCGCCCGAGCGCAACGCCATACGCTCCGGCAGCTCGCCGAGCGCACGCGCGAGATGACGGACGCCCTGCATGTTTGCGGTCCGCTCGGTTTCTCTGACAGCCATCACTCCTCCCGGATTATCGCGTGGCATCTTTCGTCGCCACTCGATCCTAGTTATCGGCACAATCGCCGCTGGGGTTGCGTGCCGCGCACCGAAAACCTCACGTGAGCCTAGCAGACGAGATCGCCGAAGACCAGACGGTTTTCGACAACACGGACGCACGGGCGACGATAACGCGCATGGCACACCACATCCCTGCGGAGGAGACGATGAAACGACCCGAGGTTTCGCTCGAAGCGCTTCGCTGCCTGCTCGCCATGCAGATCAAGCTGGATATCGCGCGGGCCATTCGCGAGCATCCGCACCTTCAGGGGGATGATTCAGTCGCCGCTTACCACGCGCTCGCCAACGATGACGCCGTCAACCGCCTCATCGCCGAAATGGCACGCGAGGAGATCAGCGAGGTGGCCTTGCGCGGCGATCCCCTCGCGCCACGCCTCATGCAGCTCGCAAGCTTTCGCGCCAATCGACCGCTCGATAACTAGCGGCCGCGTAACACACCGCGTTGCGCCGCCAGCGCTGCCCTTTTCTTTCCGCGCGATCGCGTCGTACGATTGTCTTTCGACTCCAATCGGTCGTCGTGTCGAACGGGTTGTCACTTCAACCCACCAAGGAGCTAGCGATGCAGATCCGCATGTCCCAACTCATTCATCTGACCGCCGCCACCGCACTCGTCGCCACGACCCTGAGCGCCTGTGGCGCCGATGAGCTCTCCGACGAGGAATACCGCGCGGCGGTGCCAAACGAGAGCGCTGTCACCATTCAAGCCCCCGAGCAGAGCTCGAGCGCACTGAGTGAAGTCGTCGCGCTCGGCGAACAGAGCGAGTACTACGTGATGACGCGCAACATGTCGCGTGACGTCAACGGCAACATCCGCGGCCTCTTGCTCATCATCAAGGCAGTCATGCAGGCACCGGCGACGACGCGCGAGGAGAATCGGCGCATCTGGGGCCCGGGCGCAGACGCGCTCGACCCGGTCTACTACCGCCTGACCGTCACTCGCGAGGCAGAGGGTCAGTTCAGCTACGTGCTCGACGCGCGGCCAAAAGCCGCCGACGATCTCGATGCCAACTACTTTCCGCTCGTCAGTGGCACCGCTGATGTCACGAGCGGCGAACGCGACGGCGCCGGGACGATGGTCCTTCATGTCGGCAACTTCGGGCAGACCGATGGCAACACCTGCGCCGCGGGCGTCGCCAACGTCAGCTACGACACGACCTCCGAACCGCAGTACTTGTCTGTCGCGTTCGTCGACTTCGCCACCGAGTGCGGCACGCCAGCGACGCAAGCGAGCTACTACTACGACCGCGCCGCCGATGGCTCGGGCAACTTCCAGTTCGCCGCCCTCGGTGACATTCAGAACGGCGCCATCGTACCCGCGGTGCCAGAGATCTTCGCCATCCGCTCGCGCTGGCACGCCAACGGCGAAGGCCGCAGCGACGTGCAGATCTCCGGCGGCGATCTCGAAGCGCAGACCACCATCGCCACGGTGTCGGCCAGTGAGTGCTGGAGCGAGTACTTCGCCCTCACCTACGCCAGCATCGACCCGCAGATCATCGATCCGTCGCGCAACCTGGGCGCCGAGGCCGATTGCGCCGCGGGCTTGCAGTCGGCTGAGTACGCCACCGACGTCGGGCTCTAGATCGATTGGGGGGGGGCTCGGGGGGGGGGGGGGGGGGGGGGGGGGGGGCGGGGGCGCCCCGGGGGGGGGGGGGGGAAAACAAAAAAAAAGGGGGGGGGGGGGGGGGGGGGTGTTGTGAGGG
>CAYHNK010000345.1:3142-5051 GCA_964357695.1 uncultured Bdellovibrionales bacterium
GTCGGCTGAGTACGCCACCGACGTCGGGCTCTAGATCGATTGGGGGGGGGCTCGTCCCCCCCTCTTTTGCCATGCCGCAAACCGCCTCCCCCCACGTGAGCGAGCTCTACGAGCGCTACGGCCGTGCGATCTTCGTGCGCTGTCGCTACTTCTTGCGCCACGACGAAGACGCCCGCGACGCCATGCACGAGGTCTTCGTCAAGGTCGTCGAGCGCTACAGTGAGTTTCGCGGTGAGGCATCGCCGCTCACCTGGATCGTGCGCATCGCCACCAACCACTGCCTCAATATCCTGCGCGGCCGGCGCGCTGCGTGGCGCGAGCGTTACGCCCGCACGGCGGAGCTCGAAGCATCGTTGGCCACAGCGCCGCAAGCGCGCCGCGACAAGATGGCGCTCGTGCATGAGCTACTCACGTACATTCCACGCGACGTGCAAGAGCCGGCGATCTACTATTTCGTCGACGAAATGACGCAAGAGGAGGCCGCGGCGGCGTGCGGCTGCTCGGTGCCGACCTTGCGCAAGCGTCTGCGTCGCTTTGTCGAGCTGGCGCGCAAGCACCTGCGTCGCGATGACCCTCTGGCCGTCTTCGGAGAGGCGCCGATTTGACGGCGCAGAGCCCGTGGCATGGTGATGGCCATCACATTTTCTTTCGGCGTTCCCGCCCGGCGGTGTCGATTGCACAGAAGCAGGGAGAGACACCATGAGTCGTGACCAGCACATACGCCGCTTCACCCTCGAACGACTGCTCGCGCGCGACCTCTCGGGCGAGCAGACACACAACGCGCAGCAGCACCTCGACGACTGCGGCGACTGTCGCCAGCTGCTGGCACAGCTGCGCGCCGAAGACGAGGCGTTTACGCGCACTGTGCCGTCTGCCGCGTTTCGCATCGAGCACGAGCGTCGCATCGCCAAAAGACGCGCGCCACGCGCCCGCTGGTGGGTGCTCGCCCCTGCGGTACTCGCAGCGTCGGCCGCGGCGGTCTTGTTCGCCCTTGCCCCTCCCGATGGCGAGGCACCGGGCGTGCGCTCGAAGGGTAGCGGCGTGGCACTCGAGTTCGCAGTGCTCGACGGCAGCACGCTGCGCCCGGGCAGGCCTGGCGAGCTCGTTGCCCCCGGCGCACGACTACAGCTGCGCTACGACGCGGGGGACGCGCGCTACATGGCGCTGCTGGGCGTGGATCGCACCGGGACCGTGACGGTGTACTTTCCCGAGGACTCGGGCGGCTTGCTGGCACCGCTTCCTGGCGGCGCCTCCGGCCGGCTGCCCTTTAGCCTCACGCTCGATGCCACACCTGGAATCGAGCACTTTGTCGCAGTGTTCGCGCCGACTGCCGCACCGCTCGAGGAGATCGTGAGCGCGCTCGCGTCGGTGGCCAAAAGTCCGGATGCGGCGTTGCCGCTGCACCCGCCTTTGCGCCAGGCGAGCTTTTACATTTGGAAGACTAGCGCGCCGAGTGGCAGCCGTCGCGGCTTTTCGGCACACTGAGCAAGGAGCACCGCTTGTCCATGCCGACGACACGATGGCTCATGCTTGTGACCCTTTTGGCGCTGCCGCGCGGCGCCGAGGCGGTCGAGCGTCGTGTCGCGCTGCTCGTCGGCCATCCTCTGGGGGGCGAGCGGTTGCAGCCCTTGCGCTATGTGCAAAACGATCTCGAGCGCATGCGCGACGTGCTGACCTTGCTCGGCGGCTTTGCCGAAAGCGACGTCATCGTCAGCTACCGCGAAGACGTCACCACCGTCACCACGCGCTTCGAGCAGGCACGCCGCGTCGTGCAGAGCGCCTCGGCCGACCAGCGGCCGTTGTTTCTGTTCTACTACAGCGGCCCCGCCCAGGGCCGCCCTCTGGGCCACGGGGACGGGCAGCTGCCGCGCGCGGGGCTCAAAGCGCTCGTCGCGAGGACCGGTGCCGC
>CAYHNK010000346.1:0-5010 GCA_964357695.1 uncultured Bdellovibrionales bacterium
CTCAATCACCTCTGCCATTCAATCTACTACTTCGCGCGATGACGCAGCCGACGCAAGAGACCCCGCTTCGTTTCGCGACCCCAGTGGCTTCGTGTTCAAGCGCGATGGCGTTGTCTTGCGGCAGGTCAACCCCAGGTATCGCGAGGAATTCGAGCTGCTGCATTCGACGGGTCTGTACGCTGACCTCACGCGCGACAGGCTGCTGCTCGAACACCGCGAGCGATCGCTGGGCGATGCGCTCACGCCTGACGCCTACAAGGTGCTTGAGCCCGAGCAGTTACAGTTCGTCACTTACCCCTACGAGTGGTCCTTTGGCCAGTTGCGCGATGCCGCACTGCTGACACTCGACGTGCAGAAGCGAGCGCTCGCGCGGGGCATGTCCCTCAAGGACGCCAGTAGCTACAACGTGCAGTTGCACAGCGGTCGACTGCGTTTCATCGATACGCTCTCCTTCGAGCGCTACGAGGAGGGGCGACCGTGGGTGGCCTACCGACAATTTTGCCAGCACTTTCTCGCGCCGCTCGCCCTCATGAGCCGGACGGATGTACGCCTAGGACAGCTGATGCGCGTCCACATTGATGGTGTACCTCTCGACCTCACGAGTCGACTCTTGCCGTGGCGTACGGCATTGAGCGTGGGGCTGGGGTTGCATGTCCACGCGCACGCCAAGGCGCAGCGCAAATATGCATCGGACAACACGGCGTCGACACCGCAACGGCAAGTCCGCTTTTCTCGCCGCTCCTTTGATGGCCTCGTGGCTAGCCTCGAGAGTGCCGTCGTTGGACTCCAGTTTCCCCGTGGCCATTTTGAGTGGGCCGACTATTACGAGGCGAACAACAACTACAGTGTCGAGGGCATGGCGCAAAAGCGCGAGCTTGTGGCGAAGCTCGTGGCCGCACAGAAGCCAGATACCGTGTGGGATCTCGGCGCCAACACGGGCGCCTTTAGTCGCGTGGCGATCGAAGCGGGAGCGCGGTTAGCAATTGCGTGGGATATCGACTCGGCGTGCGTGCAGGCCAACTACGATCACGTCGTCGCTAAGCACGAGACCCGATTGGTGCCACTGCTGCTCGATCTCACCAATCCCAGCCCGGGCCTCGGGTGGGCGAACAGCGAGCGGGCTTCTCTGTGGGCACGCGGCCCTGCCGATCTGGCGCTGGCATTGGGCCTCGTGCACCACCTGGCGATTTCCAACAACGTGCCGCTCGATCGCATCGCTGCGTTCTTCGCTTCGGTCTGTCGCAATTTGGTGCTCGAGTGGGTGCCCAAAGAAGACTCACAGGTGCGGAAGCTGCTGGCGACGCGCGAGGACGTCTTTGATGACTACGTGCAGACGGGTCTCGAGCAGGCGTTTGGACGCTACTTCACGATCGACGGAATCGTGCCCATCGGTGGCACCAGGCGCTCGCTCTATCTCATGCGCGTGCGCTGACGCGTGCACTCACTGCGGTATTGCGGTCGCAGTGGAGCTCGGCTCGGGCTCAACGCCGGGGAATGGCACCCGCTGCAGTGCGCCACGCTTGCCTCGCAGAAAGACATACGGCGCGGCCGGCGCGGGGTTCCCGCCGTCGACGACGAGATGCAGAAGGTCCTGCACCGCCGCGGGCGTGTCGTTCGTGCCGGCGACAATGCCGGGTTTCTTGATGGCAAAGAGCGTCGCGAACGCGTCTCGGTAGTCGCTGCGAGTCAGTAGCTGGCGATAGCGCGCGAGCGGCGGATGCTGATTGATGCGAGAGCCATGATCGCCGTGCACGACGACGATGGCATCTTCCCAATCGCCCGCCTGACGCAGCGCCACGAACACACTCTCAACGAGAGATTTCGCACAGGTGCTCTGCGCAATGTACTTCTCGTAGCGTTCGCGTCTCTGCTCGGGCGAGTTTTCGGTGCGCCCTCGGCCAGCGCGGCGTCCCATCCAGCTATCGAGTTCGGGCCATAGCGCGCAGCGCTCGTCGTACACGTAGTAGTAGTGTGGCAGCGTGAGGTGGGCGAAGTACACCTTGCCGCGGTTAGGGCCCTTGGCAATGTCGGCTGCGAGGCGTGCGAGCGTCGCCACCGCCGGGACGGCGACCACTTTGGCTACCGACGTCCATGCAGGTAAGGCACTGTCGGAGCCGCCGGCCGCCGTGCGCAGTCCCGCGTAAGTGCGACGCAGGAAGCGAAACACCTGGGATGCATAGGTGAAGCTGTCGAAAATCAAACCCGCCTTCTGGGGCGCGGAGACGGCGAGGTTCTTGAGATTGCCGATGGCATTGATCTGATACGTGAGCGCGTACTCGACATGGGTTTCGGGATCGCGCGAAAAATCCATGTACGACGATTGGTAGGTACGGATGCGATAGCCTGCCGCCGTGAGGCGCCGGAAATAGGCGTTCTCCTCGAGGACGCGCGTTCCCGTCTGGGCGTCGCCCTCGACGCGCTGATAGCCGCTGTCTTGTGCAAGTGACGACAGATTGAGCACGTTGGCGATGGCGTTGTGGCTGTCGTAGTAGCGCGAGTATGCGTGCGTGTAGAGCGCGAAGTCGTGGGCGACATAGAAATCCGTGAGCGCCGTGCGCAGATGCCTGCCGCTCTCGAGCTCGTCGGGGATGCCGTCGATGCCGCACTGCTCGTCGAGCAGCAGGTGCACGACCGGCGCTAGGTCCTGGCGCTCGCTGCCGGAGAGCGTCGCCGAGGTCGTCTCGGTGATGAGCGCGAGTCCGGGCTCGGCGAAGGGCGTGGTGAGGATGACGACCGCGAGCACCGGGACGCCAACGCGAAATAGGCGCTCTCTTGCGACGTAGCCGATCACAACGACGACAACAAAGGCGGTGAGCGCCAGCCCGAGCTTGGTTGCCTTGGCCGTGCCCATCAGGTGCAGCTCGGTGGCCAGCGCGACGGCGGTCGCGAGCACCACCACGCGCCCCCGTAGGCCGGTCGCCAGCCCCACGCAGCCAAGTACCAGGCCAGAGGTGAAGATGACTGCGGTTAGGAGCAGCATCTCCCAACGGAGCCAGGGATAGCCGTTGTGGCCCGTGAAGACTACGACCGGAACGAGCAAGGCGAGGCCGGGTGCGATCACGGCGGAGCCGCGGGCGTTGGCATTGGAGCCGGTCATGATGTGTCTCGGCGTCGGCGAGCCCAGCCGCGTGCTACGGACTGTGGTCGTTGGAGCGCTGCCGGTCCGTCGAGCCCTCGGTGAGCGCAGGTCGCCCGAGCAGGCGCCGAACGGCGCGTTTGATGGCGGCCGTCCACAGCCGCGCGGTCACCGCGACGCCGAGCAAGGTGGCTGCGAGTGCCTGGATCACGAGGCTTCCAGTGCCGGGGTCGAGGTAGGCATGTGCATCGTGCGCGAACAGGAGCATGCCACCGAGAAAACAAGCGAAGAAGCGAACGACGCCCATGGAGGATCCCCTTCGATTCAACAGTGCGAGACGCAACTTGACGCGCTCTTAATCAGCGTTGGTAGTTCAATGTCAACCGCGCGACATCGGCGGAGCTCGGAGGCGCTGCCGACATTGACAAGCATCAATGGACTCACTAGACGAAGCTGGCGCGTTGGCGTGCAGATCGCGGCGGGCTACGCGCGGGCCGAACCATGCAACAGACTCTCCTCTCGTGGGCGCGACGACATGCCGAGCTGCTGTTGCTCATGCTCATCCTCGTGCTGCTGGGCGCGAAGAAGGTCTGGCTCAGTCAGCACATCACCGAGTTCGGCGCCGACGGCGGTTTCTTCACCAACGTGGCGCAAAACGTGCGGGACGGTTTCGGGCTGTCGACCAACGTCTCGCTTTTCCACAAGGGCTACCGCACGTTCCCGCACCCCACCTCGGTGTATCCCCTGTGGCCGCTCGTTTACGGCTACCTCGCGCGGTTCGTCGACATTCGCGTGGTGGGCATTTGGCTGCCGACGGCGCTCTACTTCGTCACGTTGGTACTCGCCTACCTCTGGGCGAGGCGCTTCTGGCCCGGGGAAGTACTCGCGGGCATCGTGCCGCGCCTGAACGCGGGACACCTGTTGGCGCTCATGCTCGGAGTCAACTTCGAGTTCTTTGTCAGCACCTCGCGGCCATACACGGAGGGACTGGCGTTCGCGCTGCTGTTCGCGGCGCTGCTGCGCGCCGAGATGCTCTTGCGGAGGCTCGCGGCGCGTGACGGCATCGAGCTTGGGCTGTGGCTCGTCGGTCTGCTGCTCGTTCGCAGCCAATTCATCATCGTGGTGATCGCCGCCGGGATGGCACTCGCGTGGGCAGCGGTCGATGCGCCTCGACGCATGCGAGCTGTGCTCGTGACAGTGGGCGCGACGGCGTCGTTTGGCGCGGTGTTTGCGCTTTACAGTCGCTACCTTGCGACGTTCATTGACGACGCCGGGCTCCTCGGATACCTGCGCTTTGACAGCGCGCGCGCCGCCACGGCCCTGTCACAGGTGCCAATCTACGTGTCCACTACGGGCCCGTGGGCGTTCTTGGTCGACAGGCTGCAAGGCATTGGGGCAGCATTCGGCTGGGGGGGAGCGTCGTACTTTCGTAGCTTCAACATGTTCGCTTATGCCCTCCCAGCGGCGCTCGTCGTTGCACTCGTGGCGATGAAACGCTCGTCGCGCGCCGACTGGCTCGCCGCATGGTCGTGGTTGCGGACGCCGGAGAATTTGCCGCGCGTCTTCGTGGGCCTGCTCGCCTTGGGCGGCTTCGCTTCGCTGCATCTCGTGCATAAGGTTTACAGCAGCGCATGGCACTTTGGTCTGCGCCAGGGACTGTTGGCGGTGTTCGCAATCTTTCTGGCGCAGACGTTCCTGCTTACCCGCCGGCAGCGTTTCGTCTTCGGTGTCGGTGTGTGGCTGCTTGCCGTCGCGAGCTTCGGCGGTTTTCGGCTCATTCACGAAACGACGCAGGAAGAGTCGCTGCGCGACAAGGGGGGGGAGACGCTCAGCACATATCGTGCTGAGCTCGTGCAATGGCTCGGTGAGCAGGAGCGCGGCCGTGCGCACGGACTGACAGAAGCGATTAAGCGGCCCGAGGCGCAGCGTCTCGC
>CAYHNK010000347.1:0-4993 GCA_964357695.1 uncultured Bdellovibrionales bacterium
CCCGTGTTTCGGGGTCCCCCATGGTGGGCATGTACTTGGTCATCCCGGCCTGCATGGCCTTGATGGCGGCATCCTTGATGGGCTGGGGGGTGTCAAAGTCCGGTTCACCGGCGGCGAACGAGACCACGTCGATGCCCTGGCGCTGCAAGGCTTTGCCGTGTGGAGCGTGTCGATGGTGTTTGGCGGCCTGTGGGGTGTCGTCGCCTGGGGCGCCTATTTCATGTGGGACCCCAAGATCATCTGGTCGGTGATCTTGTGGTTCCACTACGCGAGCTTTGTGCACGTCAAGCTCGCGCCCACGCTCGCCACCCGACGCTGGCTGCGGCCGACCTTGGCGGTGGTGGGCTTTGCGTGGGTGCTCGTCGCCTATGTTGGGACATCCTTCTTCTTTGGACGCTCGAGCCATGCCTGGGGCTAGACAACGCTTTGGCTGGCTGTGGTCGCAAGGCCTTGGGGTCTTGTGCGGCCAGCTGACGGTGCTCCTGCTCGCCGTCGGCTCGGTGGTCCTCGTCGTCAGTGCGGACGGTGCGTCGCGCGGCGTACGTATGGACGATGTGCGCGCGTTCCTTTTCGCCCCGTCGTGGGTGCACCTCTGGCTCTACATGCTCGTGCCGGTGCTTGGCCTCTACGCGCTCAATACGCTGCTCGCGACTTGGGACAGCATCGCGCGCAAGTGGCGCTTGGGCATAAGATCACTGCCGACCTACGCGGCGGCATTGATGCACGTCGGCTTTCTCTTGGCGTTGCTCGCGCACCTCGTTGGCGGACTGTGGAGTCGTGAGGGTGGCGAGCGCCTGCTCGATGGCACCTGGCGGTCTCTCAGCGACAGTCGTCAGGCGCGGCTCGTGTCATTTCGGACCGCGGCGCTGCCGAGCGGCATGCCGCGTTCGGTCAAGGCTCTTGTGGAGCTGCGCGACAGGGAGGGCGAGGTTTCCACCGCGGAGCTTGGCTACAACAACCCCTTGTCGTTTGGCTGGGGACGCGAGCTCTACCTCTACGTGGACGGGGGCAGCGTGCCGGTGGGAGTGCGCGTCTCGGGTGGCGATCGGGCCTGCGTGCTCAGCGTCGGCGATGCCTGCACGTTGGTTGGCGAGCGCGTGGCTTTGGCTCAGCTCGTACCGGCCTCAGTACCCACGAGTCCGGCGGTGGCGCTCCTCGAGGTCGGCATCGCCACGGCTGCGGTGCGGCACTTCGTTATCCCCGGGCAAGAGCTCGCGTTCTCCGGCGGCGTCTTGCGCCTGATCGGTTTCGACCTTGCGCCGCAAGTGATCGTGCGCTCGCGCACGGCTGCCGGCAATCCCCTGGCCCTCTTGTCGGCGCTGCTGTTGTCGCTCGGCGTGCTGCTCATGTGGCGAAGGTTGGTGTGAGGTCCACCACCGGCCCAGCGCTGCGAAAAAAATGACACACCACGGCGCCGCGCCCGCCGATAAGCGAGCACAGTAGGATCCAGCCACTAGGATAGGTGAGGTGGACGATGGTGGAAGTCACCCGTGCGGTCGAAAATAGCGTGGGCGCCGGTTTCGACACCGTGGCCGAGGAGCAGGGCGCTGCGCTGGCGTCGCAACCACAAGTCGTCGCGGTCCTCGACGCGGACGCGGGGCGCAAAGGCCACCGGCAGCTCTCGCTCTCGGGCGGCGCGCTGTCGAGCACGGCGATGGTCGATGCGATTCGCGCCCGCCCTGCACCGAAGCCGAACAGCGTCGCAGCGACCCTCTTTGCCACCGTGAGTCGTGGCACCCTGACAATTGTCGACGCTGGCGGCCGCGCCGTGGCGTCAACCTATTTCAACGCTGCGACCGATACGTACAAGCTGGGCGACGGGCTCGTGGCGATTGTGCGGCGGGGCGGAGACGACAATGCCGACGCGCGGCCGATCGAGGTCTACGCCGCAGGTCGTGGCAAGATCGTCGATACGTATGTCACCGACTACAAGCTCGTCGGTGATCGCATCGTGCTGCGTCGCAACAAAGATCTCGATGCATACGACGCCAGCGGTCATAAGCTCGTCTCGGGCCTCGCCGATGACTACGAAGTGAGCCGCGGGCTCATCGCCTACCGTCTCGGCCGCGAGCTCACGGTACTGGATGCGAGTGGGAAACCAGTCGTTCGCGGCTGGGCGGAACGCTACAGCGTTGGGGATGACGTCGTCGCGTTCCAAGAGGGCCGCTCGGTGAAGGCCTATGATCGTACCGGTAAGGCGCTGGGCTCGGTGGATTTCGGCGGTGAGTTTGAAGCCGGCAAGACAGCGGTGTTCGCGCGCACGGGCGGTCGTGAGCTCAAAGTCTTCGGCGCTGCCCAGGGCGGCGAGGTGACGAGCGCCCCCGCTAGGACGTACGTGCAGAGCGCGCACCTGCTGGCACGCGAGAACGGTGGCCATGTCGAGGTCGTGGCTCTCGACGGCCCTCGTGCCGGCGATGTCATCGCCAGTGCGCGCGCGTCGGCCTACGATGTGAGCGACGAGCTGGCGGTGCTTGCGGACGGCACGTACGTGCAGGTCTTTGACCGCACGGGTAAGGCGTTGTTTGCCGATCGCGTCGACGCGTATGAGCTGAGTGATCGTCTGATGGCCTACCGACAGGGCGGCGCCGTGGGTGCGGTGGCCGCCGACGGCCGCAAAATTGCCCCGCAGACTGGCGGCAACTTCGCCGTGGGTGACGGGATTGTGGTCGTGCAGCGCCCCTACGACGTGGCCATCTACCGCCCGGGGGCGAGTGACCCTGTCTTGAGCGTTGCGGGGTCGAAATTCGTCGTCAGCGGCAACACGGCAGCCGTCTATGACAACCACGGCATGGTGACGCTCTACCGTGCCGACCGGACCGCGCCGGTCTTTCGCGGACCCGCTGATAGCTTCGCACTGTCGCCACGTTAACAAGGAGAAAAGCCATGGGTATGGAACGCATTGCCGCCACCAACGAGCTCAGTCGCACGCTGTACGTCTTCTGGAATGACCGTGAGTTGCGCGCAGAAGACGGCTTCCCCCTCAGCGCCGACGAGATCAGCGCCATCAAGAAGATGGTCGATGTGCACCTCGGGTTGTTCGGTGTTGGCGTGGGCGTCGCGGACGCCAAGGAATACTTCGCGGACTTTGCGAGCCACCCGTCGGTCAAGCGCTTGCTCGCCTATGGTCGTGCGCAGTCGTCACGCCGTGCGGCCGGCTCTGTGGGCACGACGCAGTACACCGCGGCCAGTGCGGCGCGCTCGTTCGTGACGTGGTACGAGCAGACTGAGGCGCGCGTCTCGCAGATGAAACTGCGCGATGGTCTCTCGAAGGCGCTCATCGACATGATCAATTGCCTCCCCGCGCCAGCGCCCACCGCGGGGCCCGCGATGCTGCGCGCACCTCAAAACTAGGAGGCGCGCGCCGATTTTTTGCCGACACTCGCGCAGGGCCCTACCATGCGCGCAACATGGCATCTGCATCCGCGCGCTCGTTACGTCGCCCTGAATTTGTCTCTCCCCCTGCGCCGCCGCGCGCACGGCCGTTTCTGAAGTGGGCCGGTGGCAAGACACAGTTGCTCGGGGAGATCCTGGCGCGCGTGCCGAAGCGATTTGGCACCTACCATGAGCCCTTCCTGGGTGGCGGCGCCGTCTTCTTTGCCCTCACACCCGCGCGAGCCATCCTCTCGGATGTCAACGCCGATCTCATCGGTACCTACACGGCCGTACGTGATGACGTCGACGCCCTCGTGCGAGAGCTCACGCACCATGCAGCCGAAGAGGAGCACTTCTACCAAGTGCGGGCGCAGCAGCCGGCGATGATGAGTGACGTGGCGTCGGCGGCCCGCACCATCTTTCTCAATCGCACGTGCTTTAATGGTCTGTATCGGGTCAATCGGCGCGGCGAGTTCAACGTGCCGTTCGGGCGCTATGCCAATCCCACCATCTGTGATGTCGGCAATCTCACCGCGGCGTCGAAGGCGCTCGGTCACGTCGAGCTGCGCGTCGAAAGCGTTTTCGACATGGGGACGAGGGTGCGACGCGGCGACTTTGTCTACCTCGACCCGCCTTACGATCCGGTCTCCAAGACCGCCTCATTCACGAGCTACGCGCAGCACGGCTTTGGTCGCCAAGAGCAGGCACGCCTCGCCGACTTGTTTCGCGAGCTTGCCCGGCGCGGGGCCTATGTACTGCTGTCAAACTCCGACACCAAGCTCATCAACGACTTGTATAAGGACTTCCATATCGAGCGGGTCTATGCGCGTCGGGCAATCAATGCGCGTGCCGATCGACGTGGGCCGGTGAGTGAAGTGCTGGTGAGGAGCTGGCGAGCCTGAGCGGTTGCCTACGCGTCGCTACCTAGAAACGTCACCTTCGAGATGTCGATCTCTTTCGGCTCGCTGTATGCCCCGTTCGAGTGTGGCCACGTATTGAAGGATATTGTGCCCACGCCGCTACGCTTGAGCATGTCGTCGATGCCTTCAATGACCCCGACTTCGGTGTCCTTGTATTCGATTTGACCGCCCTTGATCCACGCAAAGAACTGGCCGTTCACGTAGAGCCGCGACTCGTACTGTTCCTTCTGGAGATGCAACGCCACCACGCCGCTCAGCTCGTACCTTTCGCTGCTCTCGATGCCATTTTCCAGCACGGCACTTTGGATCGCGGCCATCTTTTTGAGCAGCTCCGCCTGCGTGCTCTTTTTGATGGGCGTTGTCGCCGCGTCGAGACCCACGGATGATAGGCGCTCGGCCATCGCTGGCAAAGGCTTTTGCTGTGCAATGCCCGCCTGCTTCGTGCCAACGTCCTGGGTGCTCGCGGCCTGAACGTTCTCGTGCACAACTGCCTTGTTCAGCTCACCGCTCGTGGTGGTCTTCATCGTCGTCTCCTGTCGATGGCAACCCTCGCGGTCGCCGAGTTTATTTTAGCCTCACCAACAGTAGCGCCGTGCGTTTGCGTCTGTCAATTGGCAGCAGTCAGCGGCTGCGCGGATGCGCCTGGTCGTAGATGGCAAAGAGGCGGTCGATGGCGACGTGGGTGTAGCGTTGCGTCGTCG
>CAYHNK010000348.1:0-4988 GCA_964357695.1 uncultured Bdellovibrionales bacterium
GAGCGTACCGACCAGATCGTTGCGGCGCGCGTGAGTGCTGTAACCCATCGTGTCGCCGAGGCGCTCGTTGTCATCACGACATCGCGCGGCGAGCTGGCGGTGACGGCGCTGCATCCGTTCTTTGTTGATGGGCAGGGATGGACGGCCGCGCGTGAGCTCCGGCCTGGTGACTCTCTGCGCACGCTCGCGGGCGGCGATCTCGTGGTCGAGCTGGTCGAGGAGGAAGACGGTCTCGTCGACGTGTTCAACCTTGAAGTCGAAGGCGGGCACACGTTCTTTGTTTCGGATGCCGGGGTGTTTCGACGCGTGCCGGGTTATCACGACGAATCTTTGCAGGGGCGCCGGGTCGGCCAGCGCTCGGTCCGCTTGAGCCGCAGCTATCGCGCCATCTATCGCGTGGTGCATGGTGCGGTGGAATTTGTGCGCGTGGAGGAGGTGAGCAAACATGACTACTAGACAACGCAAGAGCGCCGCCGTCAGGACACTGGAGAAGATGGCTGGCGGGCCGCTCACGTTTGCCCGGCTCATTCGTTCGACGCGCGAGGCTGAGGAGTGGAGCCAGACGACCATGGCCCGGCGGCTGGGCATCTCTGTCAGTCACCTGTGTGACATCGAGCACGGCCGCAAAGCCGTGAGCGCCGGGCGCGCGGCGGCGTGGGCCCATGAGCTTGGCTATCCCGATTGGGTGTGGGTGCGGCTCGCGCTGCAGGACGAGCTGGACCGCGCCGGGCTCGATCTGCGCGTTGCCGTCGAGGCGGCTTAGCCCTGCCTGAGAACGTGACACCCACTTTCACGAAACCCGACGCTGCCGACGCGCCTCACGTCCATCAACCACCCGTCCTGGCGCGTGCATCGGAGGACACCATCGAGAAGCTGTGGGGGAGGGGCACCGACCCCAGAGTTGGTCCACTCAATTTGAAAGTCCTTCGTGTGTGAACTCTGCCGCGAAGTCTCTCGTCGGTCAAACGCGTGTGCACCTCGATGAGGTGGAGGACTTGGGGGATTTCGTCGCCGGTGCTTACGTCGATCTACTTGCCGCACGCGCGGCGACGGACCTCGACTCGATCAACCCGCCGAGCATCGCCGGGTTGGACAGCCATCCCACGAGCCATACCAGCACCAAAACGAGCGCCGGCATGACGTAGGCCTCGCCGTGCTGCATGTGCGTTGCGATGGCGCCGCCCATGTACGCGCTGAGCAGCAGTACGCCCGCTGCGGTGGTGCGCGGGATCACAAAGAGCAGCACGGAGGCGAGCTCGCCCAGACCGATGAGCAGGATCTGATCGCCAAGACCGAACTTGATCATCCCGGCGGTCGCCTGCTCCAGCGGCAACAACTTGCCCATGGCACTAAAGCCAAACAGCAGCAGGAGCAGCCCCTTGATCACCCAGATAGCGATGGTCTTACCTTTGCCTGTGGTCTGCACGTGGTGTCTCCCCCGTCAGTAGGTTTGGGCGCAAGGTGGCCATCGTCGACGCGGTTGGCAAGCATGGCGTGCTGCCATGGTCAGCGTCGCGCACGCTGTGGGTGCGTCTCGTGCCGGCGCCACAGGCCGCGGGGGCAGCACCACACTGACGAACGCCTACCTGGCTTGGCGGGGATCCAATTGCCACTCCACTGGATTTGTAGTGACGCGATAGGATCCCCTATGCTCCAAGAACCCGGAGGGTTTCATCATGTCAGATCGTCACCACGTCCACGCAATCCTCGCAGCCAGTGCCGCCGCCGTCGGCGGGTTTCTCTTCGGATTCGATACGGCGGTCATCAACGGCGCCGTGCTCGCTTTGCAGCAATTCTTCGACATCGACGCCACCGCTGTGGGCTTGTCGGTGTCGCTGACCCTGCTCGGGTCCGCGGTGGGGGCCATCCTCGCCGGACGGCTCGCCGACCAGCTGGGCCGCCGGGTCGCGATGGTCATCGCCGCCGTGCTCTTTACGGTGAGTGCCATCGGCTCCGGATTTCCCTTCACCGTCTACGACTTCATCGTCTGGCGCGTCATCGGTGGTGTCGGCGTCGGCATGGCCAGCGCCATCGCTCCGGCGTACATCGCCGAAGTCTCACCGGCCGGCATCCGCGGGCGATTGGGCTCGTTGCAGCAGATGGCCATCGTGCTCGGCATCTTCGCGGCGCTGCTCTCCAATTGGGCCATTGGCGAGGGCTCCGGTGGCGCAGCCCTACCGTTTTGGTTCGGCGCGAGCTCGTGGCGTTGGATGTTCTGGATGGAAACGCCCGCGGCGCTGCTCTTCGGCGTTGCCGCGCTCCTCATCCCCGAGTCGCCGCGCTACCTTGTCGCCAAAGGGCGCTTGGACGAAGCTCGCCTGGTGCTCGCACGCGTCGTCGGTGGCGACGTCGAGGCGAAGGTGCAAGAGATCCGCGACACCGTTCTCACCGAGCGTCGGCCGCGGCTGTCCGACACCCTGGGCGGGCGCTACGGCTTTCTACCGGTGGTCTGGCTGGGCATCGGCCTGTCGGTCTTTCAGCAGTTCGTCGGCATCAACGTCATTTTCTACTACGGCAGCATGCTGTGGCGCGCGGTCGGCTTCAGTGAATCGAGCGCGCTCGCCATCACCATGATCACCGGCTTGACCAACATCGTCACGACGGTGCTGGCCATCCTGCTCATCGATCGTTTTGGCCGACGGCCGTTGCTGATGGTCGGCTCGGCGGGAATGCTCGTCACCCTGACAGTCATGGCCTTCGTCTTCGGCAACGCGCCGGTGGACGCCGCAGGCAACCCGTCCTTGGGCTCGACGGCCGGCATCACTGCGCTCGTCGCCGCCAACCTGTACGTGTTCTGCTTCGGCTTCTCATGGGGCCCGGTGGTCTGGGTGATGCTCGGTGAGATGTTCAGCAACAAGATCCGCGCCGCGGCGCTTGGCCTGGCCGCCTGCGTGCAATGGATCGCGAACTTCGCGGTGTCCTTCTCCTTCCCGCCGCTCGCCGAGCACCTGGGCCTCGCTTTTGCCTACGGCATTTATGCCACCTTCGCCGGTCTGTCGTGGTGGTTCGTCTACAGCAAGATCCCAGAGACGCGAGGCATCGAGCTCGAGGCCATGGGATCGCTGATCGAACGGCCACACGCGGGCGGGGTGGCTGACGCGCTGGCCGAGGGGTGAGACTGACGGCACGTCGATTCGTTTTGGCAACTGTCGGACCGGGCCGGCGATAACCTCCTCGAACCGAGGACATTCTCCGAGTCGAGGTATCTTGATGCGAGCTCCCGCGGTCGGGGACAATCTGCCGAAGGCGTCGTCCTTGGATGGCGGACCGCTGCCAGAGACGGTGCGCGAGGGCAGGGCGGGCGCACCCGCGGTCAACCGTGGCGAAGGCATCGGTGGCCTCTCGGATCTGCACGTCCGAAGCACGCTCCCGCTGCGCGCTCTTGCCGACATAGCAGCGCCGCCGTCTTTTCGTTTTGCCGACAATTACACGACGGCAGAGATCCTCACCGACCCCGCGAAGGCCGCCGAGCTTACGCGGCGCTATGTCGACCAAGAAGCCAAGTTCTTCGCCATCGCCCGCCATCCCAAGTCCGGCCTCACGTATGACGGCGTGAATCTGGATCTGAAGACCGGGCGCGTCAGCGGCGTCCGCAACTGGAGCGCCCCTTCCAAAGAGTGTCTGGACCTGGGCATCTGGATCAAGGCGCTGGGCGGTGACCGGCGCGCCGCCCGCCTCGTCGCAGGCGGCAATACCAAGGTCGCGATCGCCAAGGCCGCCGAGGTGCTCGACCAGAAGCTGCGCGGCTATTGGCGCTTCTACGACGACAACCCCGGCTACGCGGGATTTCTGCCGTGGTTCAAGCAGGCGCCCGACGGCACGATCACCTCGACGGACGACTGGCAGGGCGACATTCCAGGCCTCGACAACGGCGAATGGGTCTGGACGCTGCTCACAGCCGAGAAGGCTCTTCGCGACGCCGGGTTTACGGACCTGGCCGACCGTTACGGCGCCTACAACAAGATGCTTCGAGCCAACGTCGTCAAAGTGTTCTACGACGCCGAGGTGGGCAAGGTGCGAGCGGACGTGCACATTCGGGCGCCGCACCGCGCGACCACGGGCTACGACTCGATTGCCGATCGCCCTGGACGCATGAGCTTTTTGACCGGCGAGCACGGCGTTCATGAGGGCCTGATGATGGTGCTCTAACTGACGCTGTTCGGCGTGGGTCTGCCCGATGGCGCCGCCTGTCGGATCTGGGACGGCATCCCGATAAAGCGCCAGGAGAAGAGTCCGTACGGCACCACGTGGGAGGCGTATTGGGGCTCGGCACACGAATCCTGGGCCTATCTCTTCCTGCCACTGCGCGATTTGCCGGCCTATCGTGACCTGTTCAGGATCCGCGAGAAGATCCGCACGCAAAACGCCGCCGCACGAGAGTACCCGGGTCTGGCGTCATCCACCAACGCACCGGGTGGGTCGGCCGACCTGGGCTACCTTTCCGCCGCGGGGATCGAGGGCCTCGGCAGCCAGGCCGTCCACAACAACCATGTCTACGCTCAGTACGGGGCTTTCCCGTTGCTGTTGGAGCACTCCACCACATCCGACAAAACGGTAGGCAACTACGGTCTCGCCTGGCTTCACAACATGCTGCGCGCGCCCAAGGCCCAGGGACCACTCGGCGGCGGTGAGTCGGGCACCAACGACGGAAGCGCCATCGCGCCCATGAAGACCATCGACGGCTCGCTGCCCCTCCTGCTGGGGATGATGGGTGGCGTGGAGCAAGAAACCGCGGCGATGTTGCGCGAGCAGGGCGCCTACGAGCGCTTCCGTGCGCTGATGCAGCGCCAGTACGACCGAGGCTTTGGCACCGTGCCCTTGCGCGAGCCGGTGGGGTTTGCCCGGCCCAACGCCGTGGTACCGCACGGCCACCTGGAAGAGTACACGGGCTGAGCGCGGCTATCGAGCTGGGCTACATGCCATAGCTCCCCGGCGGCAGCAGCAGATACTCACCGACGGTTCCGACCGCCGACATGATCATCGCAGCG
>CAYHNK010000349.1:0-4947 GCA_964357695.1 uncultured Bdellovibrionales bacterium
CGGAGACGAGCGAGCCCACCGAGGACGCGTTGCAGCGACGAGGCGAAACGAGCGAGCTACGCTAACCGATCGGCATTGGGTCTAGCACCAAAGAGAACCACAACGCGCGCCGTGCGATCCCCTCGAACTGGTTGAAGATATGGTGGAGGCGCCGGGAATCGAACCCGGGTCCGGAAATCTTCAGCGAGTGGTCCTACGTGCGTAGCCCATGGTTTGTTTAACTCACCGGGCCGCCCATGGGCAGGCTGTCTGGCAAGCTAGCCTCAGAGTGTCTCGACCCCGAGCGCCGAGGCGCCACGCGGGATCCAGCCCGTTGCTTTGCCGTCGGTATCCTGGCCACGGGCCGAGCCAAGAACCGACGCGCTATGACTGGTGTTTAGGCAGCCAGAGCGTAAGGCACAACATCATTGTTGGCACTTGAAGTTTGCCACACCTTTGTAACGCGGTGGCATGACATCCGCGGCACGCACCAAGCTCACCTCCGTATCCCCGTCGAAACCGTTCGCCCCCGTCCACGTGGCGAGTCTAATGACTCGCGTCCATGGTGTCCACTGCGCCCACGATCGACAGCGGCGCAAACAAAAACGCCCGATCGACGTTGGCGCCGACCGGGCGTTCGTGGACTCGATGGAGCGGGACACGAGATTCGAACTCGCGACTTCAACCTTGGCAAGGTTGCACTCTACCACTGAGTTAGTCCCGCCCAGTGAGGGGCCTTTTCCTAGATGATGGCGCCGCACAAGTCAATCCTCTTTTATGCCTGTCTGGCCTGCTGACGCGACGCAGCACGAGCGATGGCGATCGTGCCTGCGAGGTGCCGTGCAAATGTCGACACCACCGGCTACAATGCCGCACATGGGACGCAACACATTCTTTGCTGGGGTGGCAGTGCTCGCTCTATTTGCCAGCATGAGCGGCTGCCGTGGGCTCTTGGTACTCAACGAGAACAGCTACTTCGGGCAACCGTGTGAGCTGCCGAGCGAGTGTGGCGCGGCGGGCACATGCGTGAGCAACATATGCGTGCGTGTCACCACCGGTGGGACGTGGTGCAACTGCTCGCCCTCGTAGGGTTGCCTCGACGGCGACTGCGTTGCCGTCAACATCAACAACGCGTGCTCGGAGGCGAACCTGCACGGCGCGTGCGTCGGCGCCGCGGTGTGTGTCGCCGGCACCTGCGTGCCCATCACAGTCGACAACCAGTGCTCCGCGCTCGTGCCCGACGGCCTGTGTACAGGCGGCGCCACGTGTTTCGAGGGTCGGTGTATCGTCATCGAGGACCAGCTCGCGTGCAGCGCGGCGCATCCCGACGGGCTCTGTGCGGCGGGCGAGCGTTGCGAAGCCCCGGGCGTGTGTGAGCTCGTGCCGTGCTCGGAGGACTACCCCGCGGGTGCGTGTGCGACCGACCAGATCTGCGACGGCGGGTTCTGCGTGGTGTTGCCATGCAGCGCGGCGCATCTGCATGGGGCGTGTGATATGGGCGAGACGTGCAGCTCGAGCGGCACGTGCATCCCCATCGGCACGTGCGCGGTACCGGCCGACTGCGGCGACTTCTTTCAGTGTCAGGTCGGTGTGTGCGTACGCGACTACACTTGCGCAGAGGCCACCGACTGCCCCTTGACGGAGCACTGCACGACCGGTGGCTTCTGCTTGCCGCTCGGCGAGTGCGTGCCGGGTGGGGACGCCACCGACTGTGCGGGCGATGAGAGCTGCTCGATCGCAGGGCAGTGCATCCCCGCGGGAACCTGCGGCTCGGATGCGGACTGCGATCCCGCGGATTTCTGCAATGACGCCGAGCCGCGCATGTGTATCACCGATGGCACCTGCTCCGTCCCTACGGACTGCCCGCCAGGACAGACGTGCAACGCGCCTAGCTGCGAGCTAACGGGCACGCTGTGCACCACCAACCAGTTCACGGACCCAGACTGTCCGGGTGGTGAAGTCTGCTGTCTGGTGGGGGAGCGCTGCAGCTCTGCCGGCAGCTGTATCATTCAAGGCGATTGTGTCGACGACAACGATTGCCTTGCGGACTACTTCGTTTGCAGCTCGGATTACCGGTGTGTGCCGGAGCTCGCCTGCGGTCAGTGCGGCATCGACGCGCATTGCAGTGAGGCCACCAATTGGTGCATCCCCAATGGTACGGCTCCGGCACGCTGCGCTGTCGACCTAGACTGCCAGGCGGGTGAGCTCTGCAACGCGCTGTTCGAGTGCACCCCCGATACTAGCTGCGGCGGCGAGTCGCCCGTGACCGCGACGCGCGTGCAGCCGAACATGCTCATTCTGCTCGACCAGTCCGGCAGCATGGATTGGTGCTTGGACAACAACAACGCGTGCGCTTGTGGCACCGAGCTGGCACCGACCGACAGGTGGTGTGTCGCCAAGAGTGCCATCAACGCGGTCGTTGCCGCCCATCAGGCCACCGCGAGTGGGCAGGGCGACGTGCGGTTCGGTCTGGCCACCTACTCGGCAGATATTGCCGGCAGCATCATGAATCACGTCGCCGTGGGCGTCGACACGGGGACTGCGATTCGCGCCGCACTGGATGGTCAGTCGCCCGGCGGCGGTACGCCAACCGCACCCGCGTTGCGCGACATCGAAGGCGACCTCGCTGGCTACGGGCTTCCGAGCCCAGCCGATCCGCAGGCGGCGCAACGCTCGAATTTCATCCTCCTCGTTACCGATGGTCAGGCGAATAGTGACGTGAGTTGGTGCTATGGTACTGGCAACAACTCCGGCGACGAGCCTGTGTGTCCGCTCGACGATGGTCTCACCTGCGATGGCAACAACGCGTACACCGCGCGCGTCAACTGCGCGGTCGATCGCCTGGCCACCAACGATGCCACGCGAACGTTCGTCGTGGGTCTGTCCTTCCAGACGTTCAGCGACGCGCTCAACTGCAATGCCGTCTACGGACAGACGCCGCGGCAAGACAACTGTGGGGGCCCACCGGCAGTGACCGCCACCACCTGTACGACGTACGAGAATCCCAACGACAGCGATGGCGTGCGCACGGTGCAAGACGATGCCTGCTACTATCCTGCCAACGATCAAGCTGCGCTCATTGCCGCCTTCGACAACATCGCGGGACAAGTGACCTCGTGCGACTACGCGCTCGGCACGGTCGCCGATGCAACGCGACTGTATGTCTACCTGATCACGCCGGGCACGGACGGCGTTTACGGCACCGCCGACGACGTGCGCACGCGGCTCGATCGCGACGGCACCAACGGCTGGACCTACGACTCCATCACGGGGCGGGCGACGGTGTTAGGGACTTCCTGTGACGCTGTCATGGCCGGCTCTGCACGTCCGCTCTATGTCGAGGGGTGCCCTGTCATCGGCGGCTGAGATCCGCGTGCCACGGAGCTTCAGGTGCGCTAAGCTTCTGAGATGAAGCGCGTCGCCGTTCTCCTTGTCGCATTGTTCGCCTCGAGTGCCTGTCGCGGGATCCTCATCCTCAACCAGACGATTGCCGACGGCACGCCGTGCGTTACCTCGAGCTCGTGCGGGCCGGGGCAAGCGTGCGCCGCCGAGGCCTGCATCACCATCATCGACAACGACTGGTGCGACTGTCCCGCAGATCAGGGCTGCGATGATGCAGGCAGCTGCGTCACCGTCACGGTCGACAACGCCTGCACGCCGGCGCGACCCGACGGCGTATGCGAGAACGACGAGGTGTGTGTCGGCGGCTACTGCGTGCCGATTGTCGACACGGGTTGCTCGCTCGAGCGTCCGACCGGCCTGTGTCCACCGGGAAGCGCGTGCGCTGGGGGGGCCTGTGTCCCCATCGTATCGCGAGAGTGTAGCCCCAGTATCCCGAACGGACTGTGTCTGGCCGGTCAGGAGTGCGTCGGTGGCATCTGCGTCGCGGTCGCCTGTGACGCCGCGCACCCCTACGGGGTCTGTGACGTTGACGAGGTGTGCGTGGCCGGTGAGTGCCCTCGTCTACCGTGTGGCCCCGGGCACCTCGGTGGCACGTGCGATCTTGGCGATTTCTGCTCGGCCGCGGGCGCATGCGCACCGATTGGTACCTGCCTCGTTGTCGAAGACTGTGATGATCGCGAGCTGTGCGTCAATTCAGCGTGCGAGCGCGACTACGCCTGCACGGCTGACGAGCACTGCGACCAGCCGGCCGAGCACTGCCTCGTCAGCATCAGCACCTGTGCGGCGGCCGACACGTGTCGCGAGACCATCGACTGCGAGACCGGCGACAAGTGCGCGGTGGCGGACTTCTGCGTGCCCGAGACCGGCTGCTACGACGATCGCGATTGCGCAAGCGGCAGCGAGCTGTGCAGCTTCACGAACGTGTGTATTGCCATCGGTGGTTGTGCCGCCACACAGGACTGTGCGCCGGGCTATCTGTGCAACACGGGCAGTCACGCGTGCGAAGTCGATCCCGCGGCGGCGACGTGCACCACCAACGGCTACACGTTTGAGCAGACCGCGGGGTGCGTGGCGGGCTCACTCTATTGTTGCCCCACCGGCGAGACCTGCTGCTTGGACAGTGCGGGCAAGGTCGACCCGTCGCAGCATTGCAGCCTCACCGACGGGCTGTGCATGCCTGACGGTCGTTGTCTTGTGGACGCCGATTGTCTGACGCCGTCTCATATTTGCGACGCGAGCCATACCTGCGCGCCGACGCCAGCGAGCGTCTGTAGCAGCGAGACGTGTGGCTTCGGCATGCACTGTAGTGATGCGGGAGCGTGTATCCCCTTGGGTCAGTGTGTGCAGGACACGGACTGCTCGACGACGAGGCCCGAGGTGTGCATGGGCGACCACACGTGCACGCCGCTCGGTTGCGAGTTCAGCACGGGGACGGCGGCGAGCATCAAGCCCAACATCCTCAGCCTGCTCGACCGCTCGGGCAGCATGGCGGTGACGCGGGGGACGGCGGGTGGGACGCAGTGCTGCGGCAGTCCCGGTGAAACGGTGGGCAGCACAGGCCAGTAC
>CAYHNK010000350.1:0-4944 GCA_964357695.1 uncultured Bdellovibrionales bacterium
TTGCTGACAGCACGAGCTACACCTACTACGTGCGCTGCCAGGACGGCGCGAGCAATGCCACGACCTCCGACTACGTCGTCAGCTTCAGTGTCGGCACGGGGACGGGGCCGCTCACCGTCTCGCTCGTGCCGAGCCGCACCTCGGGCGTGGCACCTCTGTCGGTGTTCTTCGATGCCGCGGGGACGACGGATGAGTCCGTCACCTCGCGTCCCTTCCACGATCTTGAGTATCGCTGGGACTTTGGTGACCCCGCAGGGTCACCCGTGAGCGGCACGACGTGGGCGACCGGCAGCGGAGCGGGGGTCAACAGCCGCAACGCGGCGATGGGTCCGGTGGCCGCGCACGTCTTCGAGGTGCCAGGCACTTACACGGTGGCCCTGAGCGTGTTTGACGGCACCAACACCGACAACGCCGAGGTGACCATCACAGTGAGTGACCCGGAGGTGGTCTTTGCCGGGACGAGCACGGTGTGTTTCTCGACCTCCGGGACGTTCACGGGCTGCCCGGCTGGCGCGACGCAGGTGACGACCGCCAGCTTCAACACGGCGATCAACGACCACATAGCACCGAACCGACGCCTGCTGTTTCGCCGCGGCGAGACCTTCACCGCGTCGTCGTCGGGCGACCTCGATGTGACGGGTCCCGGGATCATTGGTGCATTCGGCGGCGGCACATCACAGCCCATCGCCAAGATCATGGCGGACGGAACCTTTCCTATCCTGCAAGCATCCGGGCCTTCTACACCCGGCATTGGCGATTGGAGAGTGATGGACTTCGAGCTCGATGGTAGCTCGGTTACGACTTCGTCGGATGTATCAGGGATAGCCACCTATGGCGGCTTTGACTATTTGTTGGTCCTTCGACTCACGATTCACGATATCTATCGCGGTGTCGCAGCGGGCATTGGCATCGCCGACTGGTGGAACGCGCACGGCAATCCTGGACACACACTCTTTACTGACTGGTCAGTCGTCGACTCGCACATCACCGGCATTCCCGGATGCAATTGGAACGGGCACTACAACTGCGACTGGAGAATCTATATTTCCGGGACGCGAGCTGCTGTTTTAGGGAACTTTCTCGACAATCAGGGCCTGCCAGACGGCACCGCGGGTGGCTCTCATGTGTTGAGGAGTGAATACCTCGACCATAGTGTCATCGCCAACAATGACATCATGCGTGCAGGCGACTTTCAACACGCCCTCAAGATCCACTCTGTCATCTGGCAGTCCGTAACCGTTGCCGATCCCGCTGGGACAGGCGTCGCCTCTGAGAAGATCCTCATCGCCGACAATAAGATCGGCGGTGGGCCGGGTGCATGGACGGTGTCGTTGGGCCCGCAAGACGAAATCAGTGACGAGCACGTGCGCGAGGTCCTCTTTGAGCGCAACTGGATCACGTCGGGCTCAGGCTCGCAAATCGGCATTGAAACCAGCGCCTCCGACAGCACTTTCAGGAACAACATCATTGACATGAGCGGCGCCGCTTACCACACCGGGATTGTCGTCAATCGGCGCGGCATTGAGCCAGTGCCGAGCAACGATCGCATCTACAACAACACGCTCTACAGCGGCTCTACCGGCGACTTCGTGGGTGTGGACATCGGCAACGCCACCAATGTCACGGTGATCAACAATTTGGGATCAGCGCCGCTAGCTTCGGGTCAGGTGCTGGTCTCCGGCACGGGCACCACCGGCTTTGTTGGATCAAACAATCTTTTGCACAACACAGCGAGTGAGCTGTTTGTCAGCGCCACGCCCGCCGTGCCCACAGACTTCGCCCTGCACGCCACGAGCCCGGCGCGCGATACGGGGCTTTCGAGCGTACCAGTTCTGTCAGACTTCTTCGGCACCAGCCGACCGCTGAACGGCGCCATCGATATCGGCGCCGTCGAAGGACCGTAACCATGCACAAGTATACGAAACGGAGTCGAGTCGTCATGTCCATGTCCCTACAAAATTGTGCCGCGAAATTGTCCTGGTTGCCGCTCGGCCTCTTGGTGCTCGCCGCCTGCAACGGTGGCACCGTCGATACCGGGGGCCCGACCCCGCCAGCGGACACCGACCAAGACGGTTACACGACGCTGGTCGACTGCGACGACCACAACGCGGCGGTCCATCCCGGCATGGCCGAGGTTTGCGGCGACAGCGTCGACCAGGATTGTAGCGGCGCCGACGAGGCGTGTGCCGCCTGCGGCGACGCGGTGGTCCTGAGCGCGGGCTGCACCTGCGGCGGCGCGCGCCACACGGACGGCATCTGTTGCACCGACGCCTGGCACGTCGATGGCTACTGCTGCGCGAGTACGTGGCAAGCAGGCGCGTGTGCGAGCTGCGGCGATGGCGACGGTGACGGTTACGACGACGCGCTGTGCGGCGGCGACGACTGCAACGACAGCGTGAGCGCCGTGCATCCCGGAGCCGCAGAGACCTGCGGGGACGGCGTCGACCAAGACTGCTCGGGCCTGGATCTCACCTGCGCCGCGGACACGACGGCGCCGGTGTTGAGTAGCGGCCTACCAGTCGGCACACTTGCGGGCGGCACGACCCAGGCAACGCTACGCGTCACGACCAACGAGGCCGCGACCTGTAAGTGGAGTGCGAGCGCCGGGACAACGTACGCCGCGATGGCGACGACGTTCACAACCACGGGCACGACCTCGCACAACACCGTCGTGACCGGGCTTGCTGACAGCACGAGCTACACCTACTACGTGCGCTGCCAGGACGGCGCGAGCAACGCGACAACGTCGGACTACGTCGTGAGCTTCAGCGTCGGCACGGGGACGGGGCCGCTGACGGTCTCTCTTGTGCCGAGTCGCACGTCCGGTGTGGCGCCGCTGCACGTGTTCTTCGATGCCTCGGGCACGACCGATGCCTCGGTCACCTCGCGGCCCTTTCACGACCTCGATTATCGCTGGGCCTTCGGTGATGCCGCGGGCTCGCCGGTGAGCGGTACGACGTGGGCGACGGGCAGCGGTGCAGGGGTCAACAGCCGCAACTCAGCCATGGGCCCGGTGGCGGCGCACGTCTTCGAGGTGCCAGGCACCTACACGGTGGCCCTGAGCGTCTTTGACGGCGTCAACACGGACAGCGCCGAGACGACCATCACGGTGAGTGATCCCGAGGTGCTGTTTGCCGGCACGAATACGATGTGCTTCTCGACCTCGGGCTCGTTCGCGGGCTGCCCAGCCGGCGCAACGCAGGTGACGACCGCCAGCTTCAACACGGCGATCAACAACAACGTCGCCCCGAATCGGCGCCTGCTGTTTCGCCGTGGTGAGACGTTCACCGCAGCTTCACCCGGCACCGTCGACGTCAATGGTCCCGGGATCATCGGTGCCTATGGTACGGGTGCCAAGCCGATCGTCAACGGGCCGGGAACGGCTCCCGTCATCTCTCTCGGCACGTACGGCAGCGGCATGTTCACCGACTGGCGGTTCATGGATCTGTACTTGGACGGACAAGACAATCAAGCGGGAGAGAACGTCGGCATCGGCACGGTGGGTCAGTTCGACCAAGTGACCATTCTGCGGGTCGATGTCGTCGGCACGAGTACCGGATTTGCCGCGAGTCACTGGACGTTGACCTCCGGTCAACAGGGCTATGACCAGTGGTCGATCCAGGATTCGACCGCCGCGGGAGTTCCTCGCTGCAACTGGGACGGACACTACATCTGCAACTGGAGGATCTACGTCGTCGGCACGCGCTGGTCGATGCAAGGCAACACTCTGGACAATCTCGGCGAGCCATTGACTCCGGAGCTCTATGCGGGTGGCTCGCACGTCATCAGGGCCGAAATGCTGCAGAACAGTGTCATCGGTAACAATACGCTCAAGGGAGCCGGAAACTTCCAGCTCGACATCAAGCTGCACGCGTGGGCGTGGGACGGCAGCGCCGGTGGCAACGCAACGGCCGGAACGTACACGGAAAATATCGTGATCGCCGACAACAAGATCGAAGGTGGCGCGAACCCCTGGATGCTGTCGTTGGGTCCGCAAGACGAGATCACCGATGAGCGTGTTCGAGATATCATCGTCGAGCGCAATTGGTTCACCTCGAACTCGCGCACGCAGCTGCACATGCACCTGAACTCCTCCGCGACGACGATTCGCAACAACCTTTGTGACTTGACGGGTGCGGCGTATCACACCTGCGTGTCGGTGAGCCGGTGGGGCGTCACGCCGGCGCCAGCCGATGTCCACGTCTTTAACAACACGTTTTACAGCGGCTCCCCCGGCGATTTCGTGGGCGTGGAGATTGGCACGGCCTCGGACACGATCGTGCAAAACAATCTCGCCTCGGCGCCGAACGCCTCCGGTCCGGAGATGATTGTCGGCGGCGGTACGGGTCTCGTCGAATCGAACAACCTGTTGCACAACGTACCGGCCGAGCTTTTCGTCAGCGCGACGCCCGCCGTGCCCGCAGACTTCAGCCTGACGGCGCTCCCCAACCCGGCGCGCGATACGGGGCTTGCGAGCGCACCCATTTTGTCGGACTTCTTTGGCACAACAAGACCCCAGAACAGCTTGTCGGACATCGGCGCCGTCGAGGGGCCGTAGCGACACACACAGGAGTGATTCCGATGAGACCTTTGACGCGCTTCTTTCCGCTCTGGCTCGGTCTACTCATGCTTGCCGGCTGCAGCGGCACGGCGAGCGGCGGTGACTCGAACCCCGCGGTCGACGTCGACCGTGACGGCTTCACGACGGCGCTCGATTGCGATGACCGCAACGCGGCCGTCCACCCAGGCATGGCCGAGGTTTGCGGCGACACCGTCGACCAGGATTGTAGCGGTGCGGATGAGGCCTGTGCCGCTTGCGGCGACGCGGTGGTCCTGAGCACGGGCTGCACCTGCGGCGGCGCGCGCCACACGGACGGCATCTGTTGCGGCGACGCCTGGCACGTCGATGGCTACTGCTGCGCGAGTACGTGGCAAGCAGGCGCG
>CAYHNK010000351.1:0-932 GCA_964357695.1 uncultured Bdellovibrionales bacterium
ATCACCCATCGCATCAGCGGTCCACTGTACATCGTCGCGCGTTATCTGCGTACGCTCTCGACCGGACGCTACCCCGAGATGCGACCGTTGCGCCGACGTGACGAGCTACAAGAATTCTTTGGCGTATTCGAGGAGGCGGTGACGGCGCTGCGCAATCGTGACGCCGACAGCCTGCGCGATCTCGAGGAGACGCTCGTACGCCTGCGACAGCGCACGCCAGAGAACGAGGATGAGCGTTTCGAGGATGCCGTGGGCGTGCTCGAGCGCTACCGCGACACGCTGCGTGAGGCGCTCAGTCTGTCGGTGCGACGCTAGAGCTGCGCGTTGTCGTAGTTGCCGACCATCTTGGGACCGACGGCACCGTTGATGGTTAGGCGATCGTAGTCCGAGGTCGGACCGCTGTAGGCGCCAGGATCGACCTTGACGCGCCGATAGAGCAGACTGACATCCCGCCATCGACCTGCCTCACCACGGCGCATCAGCAGACGATCCCCGCGGAAGCGATACTCGCCGTGTAACGAATCGCCCGTGCCACCGAGCAGCGGGTGGTAGACCCAGTCCCAGGTGCCGTCGAGACCAAAGGTGAGGGTGCTTTCCGAGGCGCCGAACGGTGGGCCATGCCATCGGCCGAGGATCAAGTCGCGCATGCGATCAAAGCGCAGCTTGCTCGGAGGCGTACGCCCGCCAAACAGGCGACCGTTGTAGTAGAGCAGCGCCTCGGCGAGACACGTGATGCCTGCGGGTAGCGCCGAGCCCTTGTTGGGGCCAAGGACGCGCTCGATGGTGACCGTGTAAGTGTCGCCCTCGAGAGGCGTCTTGAGCGACTGATCGGCGTAGCGCTCGTCGAGCACCACGCGCACACTGCTCGTGCCGTCGCTGACGCGCACCGCCTCGATGATACGTCCGCTCTTGGGTGTTGGGCCGATGACGAT
>CAYHNK010000351.1:942-4834 GCA_964357695.1 uncultured Bdellovibrionales bacterium
ATGACGATGCGATCGATCTTCTGCGGCGCGCGAAAGTGGTAGCGGATCTCTTCGCCCTCGCCGAGCTTGTCGCCGTCGCCGCACCAGATGGTCGCCGGGTCATCGTCGAGTAGGTTCAGTGGATGGTAGCGCGAGGGGTCAGCGGCCCGTTCGTATTGGCTCGATGCCCGCACGTAGATGAGGGTGTCCGCCGCGCGGGCCGTGCTCGGCGCGAGCACCGAGAGGGCGCACAACGGTCGGATCCATGGGCGCAGTGCGATGTGCATGACGACTACGGCGCCAGCCTAGCAAGGCCACGGGCTCGATCCAAGTTTGCCGCCGGGGTCCGCGGAGGGCGTCAACGTCAGCGGGCCGGGCCGTGGCGCTTGTGGTGCGTCTTGGTGACGTCCCGGTCGACGTAGCTCGACCCTTCGCCGCTGACGATCTCGGCGCCCTCTGAGTGCTTGCGCAGCCACGCGTCGTAGGCCGACTCTCCCGCAACGTACGCAAAACCGGTGACCGTGGCCTCGGGCTCCACGGTGGTATCTTCCTCTTCGAGCGCGAGGGGCTCGCGTGTCCGCGCCGCCGCGACCGCACCGGAGGTGGTCGGGTCCTCGAACGCCGGCAGCGCCGTCTCCTCGATGTAGTCGACGCCCTCCTCGAAGATCGCTTCGCGCTCCGCGGGGTCCGCCTCGTCGCCGCCGCGGCGCTTGCGCCACCGCTCGATGCGCCGTTTGCTTCTCGCCTTCGCGCGTTGTTGCGCTGCATCGGTGGGCGGAAAGAGCCACTCGTCGGCGCGGGGCTCAGACTTGACGAGGGGAGGCACGACCTTGTTCTTACCGTCGGCGCTGCGTGCCAGGTGCTTGGCGAGATGTGGCTGCATACCGCCCATCTCAAGGTTGCGGTCGAGGGCTTTGCCAAGTGTCTGCCGATAGGGCAGCGGATCCTGCGTGCCGCGACCGCCTGTGCGCTCGACGACATCGCGTGACCCTGGCGGCCGAGCGGTGGCGGGCTCATCCTGCCACGCCTGCTGCATGCGCTCGACGGCGTCCTGTAGCTCGCGGTACTGGTCAACGCGGTACTTCGACATGCCCCTTGCAGTCTAGCCCAAGGACGACGCCGTGTCAGGCACTGCCGCGATGGCGGTGGCGATCGCCCGGCGGGGGCTAGTGTAGGTGCGGTGAACCGTCCGGCTCGTGCGGATGGCCATGGGCGATTTCTTCTTCGCTCGCCTCACGAACGCCGAGCACCTCGACGTCAAAGTGCAGCGTCTCGCCAGCCAGCGGGTGATTGGCGTCGACGTACACTTGGTCGCCGTCGATATGGGTGACCCACACCACTTCCACCGAGCCGTCGTCGAGCTAGGCTTCGAGGTCCATACCCGTCTCGAGCTTGATGTCTTCGGGCAGATCAGCGCGTGGGATTGGCTCGGGCTCCGAGCCATCGTGATCGCCGTACCCATCTTCAGGCGGCACGGTGACCTGGAGGCGCTTGCCTACCGGCTGGCCTTCGAGCGCCACCTCGAGACCGGGTACGAGATTCTCGTGTCCGTGCAGGTACACGAGTGGCTCATTTTGTGTGGTTTCGTCGAGCACATCGCCTGCCTCATTGGTCATCTTCAGGCGCAGCGCGACGATCCGGTTGGCTCCAACGGTCGTGGGATTCGTCTTGCTCACGGATGCCTCCGAAAAACGGCACATCTAGCAGGGACTGGGGCGCCGTGGCAACGGCAGGGAAGATCTTGCTCACGCGGCGGCAGAAAGCGTCACGTAGACGAGAGCGTAGTGCAGGCCCGCGCCAGCGAGCGTGAACAGATGGAAAAGCCCGTGGAAGTCGACAAGCCCCGGGAGCGGGCTCGGGCGCCGCACCGCGTAGATGAGCGCACCGATCGTGTACGCAACGCCACCGGCGAGCATGAGCACGAACGCGCTCGCCGGCATCGTGTGGAGCAGTGGACGCAGGGGCACGAGCGCGAACCAGCCCATGGCAAGGTAGAGGCCGACTGTGAAGGCGCGCGGCAAGTCGGCGCGCACGAGCTTGAGTGCCATGCCGAGGATGGCGACGCCCCACTGCACGCCGAGTACGCTCCAGCGCCACCCGCCATCGAGAAACACGAAGGCCACCGGCGTGTAGGTGCCGGCGATGAGGACGAAGATCGCCGCGTGGTCGATGCGACGCAGCAGCCCGTTGCCCTCGTCCTCGCGATCAAACCAGTGGTAGATCGCGCTCGCGCCGAAGGCGAGCACGACCGACGCGACGTAGACCTTGCCGACAAAGAGCAAGGGCGCGCGGCCTGCGGCAAGGCGCAAGAGCGGCGCCAGGCCAAGCCCAGCGGCGAGGGCGCCCACCAAGTGCGAGATCGACGAGAACAGATTGTGCCGCAGCGCGTGCGGGTCGAGTGTCGTGTCTGGCTTTTGCATGTCACGCGAGGATGGCACGCCGATGTCACGGTCTTGTCATGCCTCCCCGGGCAAGTGCGTCCGTTCGCCGGCCCAATCGACCGCGAACTCGCGACGCACCGTGTTGACGTCGGCTTCGGCCCCGAGCAGCACCGCGAGCTTCATGGCTGCCGCTTCGACGGTCATGTCGCCGGCGGCGATGGCACCCGTCGTCAGGGCCAGACGACCGCCTTCGTAGAGCTCCGGCCGCACGCCGCCAAAGAGACATTGCGTCGTGAGCACGACCGGCAGATTGCGTGCTGCAGCCGCACGCAAGAAGGGCTCGATGGGGCGGCCGCGCACGGGAATGTTGCCGAGCCCGAAGGCTTCGAGCACGATACCACGAACGGGCTGCGACAACAGGCCGAGCAGGTGCTTTGAGTCGAGACCGGGCAAGAGGCGCATCGCCACGATGTCATGAGCCAGCGTGCCGAGCGGCGCTAGCACGGCTCCGGGGCTACGGATGTGCGTGCCGCGCTCGACGTCGAGTCCCACGTGCGCCAGCGGTGGGCAGTTCGGACTCGCGAACGCATCGAGGTGGACCGTGTGCACCTTGGTGGTGCGACAGCCGCGCAGCAGCACGGTGCCAAAAAATACCGCCACCTCCGGGATGGGCACTGTCTCCGCGGCGAGCACGCAGGCGGCGATGAGGTTCGACTTGGCATCCGAGCGCACCTCGCTCAACGGACGCTGGGAGCCCGTGAGGATCACCGGCTTGGCGAGACCGCGAAGCAGGAAAGCCAGCGCCGCGGCGCTGTACGCCATCGTGTCGGTCCCGTGGATGATCACAAAGCCATCGTAGTCGCGATAGCGTGCGTGCACGTGCGCCGCGATCTGCTCGACCTGCTCGGGCTGCAGGTCGCTCGAGTCGAGATTGAAGAGGATCTCGAAGTCGACGTCCGCGATCGTGCGTAGCTCGGGGACGAAGCGGTGCACTGTGCTGGCGTAGGCTTCCGGTTGCAGCGGCGTCGGGCGATTGCCCGTCATGCCAAGCGTTCCACCCGTGTGCATGAGCAGCAGCTTCTTTGTCATCGCCGCACGTGACACCCACACCGCGGCAGCCGTCAAGAGCGAACTTTGTGACCCTCGTTTGACCGGCAGCTGTTCACCTCGTAAGCTTTGAATAATGGGGGAGCCGCTCACCTACGTGTACCTGCTGTCGTTCATTGTGGTGGCCGCCTGTGCCGCGCTACTCGCTCTGGCCGGGCCGCCGCAGCCCGCCAAGAGCACGCTCGTCGCGGCCATGGTGTTGGCCTCGGCCTGGGCGTTCGGCGATTTCATTTCGAACAGTGCGCGCGACGCTTCGCAGCTCCAGGTGAGCGTCGGCCTGACGATGTTCGCCTGGGCGCCGGTACCCTACCTGATGCTGCGCTTGGCGCTCATCTATGGCGAGTATCGTCGCACGACCCGCTCACTCGTCGCCAACGCTATGTTCGTGCTACCGACGACGATCGCTGCGTTCGTGGTGCTCAGCG
>CAYHNK010000352.1:0-4817 GCA_964357695.1 uncultured Bdellovibrionales bacterium
GCGCTTTTCGGCAACGCTCGCGCCAGCATCGGTGTGGTTGCAGGCCGATGAGCTGCATCTCTTGCCGGACGGACAAGCGGAGGTCGCGCGACGGCTCGTGCTCGGTGGCGTGCGCTACCGCCTCGGCGTGGCGGACGCGGGGATCGAGGGGCGGCACGAGGAGTCCCTGAGTGACCCGTCGCGCCGTGCTGTGCTGGGCGGCGAGCTCGGGATCACGCTGGGGGCCGGGTGGCGGGTGAGCACGCGTCGCAGGCAGATTGTCGCTGGCGGGCGTGCGGGGGCGATGGCCTCGCCGACGCGGGGCGAGACTGCGCTGGGTACCATGTACGACGTAGCAGGTGGGGCAGGGTTCTCCGGCGAGCTCGGCATGGGCGACGACGGGCGGGTGTTTGGTGGCGCGCAGGCCGCCGTGCCGACGGCCGACGACACACGGCTCTATCTCGGCCTCGTGCGTCAGTCGCATCTCGCCGAGCCCGCAGCTCTTGGGGCGGCCCCTGACACGAGCATCGTCGCCGGTGGACGTCGAACGGCACGGGATGGCACGGCGGTGTATGCGGAGCAGCACACGCAAGTTGACGGCAGTGATTGGCGTGCGAGTCGTCTCGTGGGCGCGCTCGTGCCGCTCGGACGACGCACCCAAGTCAGCTTCAGCTACGAGCGCGGCGAGATTGACGCGGGGCCAAGCGGCACGGGGCAGGGCCGTCGCGACGTCGTGAGCGTCGGGGGCCTGCTCGTCGGCGAGCGTCTGCAGCTTCGCTTTGGGGCGGATGCGCGCCTCGACGCATCGTTGCGCGATGCTGATCGTGCGCAGCTCGGCGGGCAAGGACGAGTGGATCTTGTCGTCACGCGTGCGCTGGTGCTGGCGGGGGCTGTGCGCGGTGCGACAACGTATCTCGATCCCAGCACGGCACGTCGAGCGGCACAGAGCGCCTGGGAGGGCTCGGTGGGCTTCGCGCTGCGCCCGTTGGGGACCGGTCCCTTGACGCTGTTTGGCCGCTACGCCTGGAGCCGCGAGCGACGCCAGCCGACTCCCGGTGATGGGTGGCTCAGCGAGCAGTCGCACATCGCCGCACTCTCCAGCGTCGTCGCCCTGGGTCCGCGCATCGATGTCGGACCCAAGGTCGCGTATCGTCATGGGCGCATAGCCCTTGACGGCGTGACGCGAGCCGACCGCGCGCTGCTTGGCGTGCTGCGCGGCGACGTTCATGTGCGCGACACCTGGGATAGCTCTTTCGAGGGTCGCCTGTGCGCCAGTCCGGGTGCCCGCGAGCCAGCTCGCTACGGAGCACTCGCCGAGGCTAGCGCCCTCGTGCTCCCCTGGATGCGGCTCGGCGCTGGGTACAATTTTAGTGCGATCGCCGCGGCAGGCGTGCGGTGTACGGAACCTGGCGCACGCGGACTGTTCGTTCGCGCCGAGGCAGTGTATTAGGGCCCCTGGACTTGTGACGGGTGGGGGCGAGGCTCGAGATGACGTCAACGTTGCACGCGCTCATCAGCGACTACGGCTACTGGGCTGTGCTCGTCGGTACCTTCCTCGAGGGCGAGACGATTGTGGTGCTCGCCGGGCTGGCAGCGCACAATGGCTATCTGGGTCTGCCTGGAGTGATACTGGCCGCGTTCGCCGGTAGCACCTCGGGCGATCAGCTCTACTACTGGATCGGACGTCGCTATGGGACGGCTCTGCTCGATCGGCGTCCCACCTGGCGCGTGCGCTTTGATGTCGTGCACCGGATGCTCTTGCGCCACCAAGATGTGTTCATTCTCGGCTTCCGATTTCTCTACGGTCTGCGGGCCGTGTCGCCATTTCTCATTGGCATGAGCGACGTGCGGCCGCGCCGCTTCGCGTTGCTCAACGTGATGGGCGCCGCCATTTGGGCCGTGAGCTTTTCGACCGTCGGCTACCTGCTCGGCACCGCCGTCGAGCTCATGCTGGTACGCGCCAAGCGCTACGAGCGCTATGTCTTTGGCGCGATCCTGTTCGTCGGCTTCTTGCTATGGGTCTGGCGCCGTTGGAAGGGGCGCCGGGAAGCGGCGCGGCTGGCGGCGGCACCTGCGGACCCCACCTAGGCTATTTCACGTCGAGCTGCGCGCCCTCCGCGATGGTGCCAATGCTGCGATCGTCGCCCACGCGACCCACGACGAGCTGATCACCGTCCCGCAGTGCGCCGCTCGCGTCTCGAATCACCGACGTTGCGGGGCCCTTTTGCAGAATGTCGACGCCACGCTCGAGGGCCCGACCCTGAAGCGCGATCAAGATGCGCGCGCCGCGTTCATTGTGAATGACCGCGGTGGTGGGGATCTCAAATGCTGGCTCGGCGAACTCGCGCACCAAATGAAACTCGCTCGGCGGGGTTTTGAGGAATCCGCCGCCGGGATCTTCGATGGCGATTTCCACCCGCTGCCCGCCCGCGGTGCCGGTCACCGCCGCGATCTTCGCGCGACTCGGCGTGCCACCGCGGACAGCCACGTACGCTTCGCCCCCGATTTGCAGTGCGGCCTGGCTCGAGAGCTCAAACACCAGGCGAACCGAGCCGGCATCGCGCACGAGCACGACGGGCTGTCCCTTGTCGACTTTGCCGCGCTCGGTCAGCTTCGCTTGGACGATGGTGCCTGAGAGGGGCGAGCGCAGTAGCTTGCGTCCGAGCTTTTTTTCCAGTCCATCGAGCTTGCGCTGCGCTTGTTTGAAGGCCTTCTCCGCACGCGTCACATCGGCGCGCGGTTTGCGCTCCTTCTGCGCCAGCTTGGAGAGCTTCTTGTTGGCGGCCACCTTGGCGCGCTTCCACTTCTCGAGATCTTTTTTCGAGACGCCGCCTTGGCCCAGAACGCTCTTGGGGAGCAGCTCTTTGAGCTTGGTCTCGGCGCCGTCGCGCTCCGTCTCGAGCGCTTCCCGATCGGTCAGCAGCTTTTCGAGGCGTTTGCTGGCGCCGTTGTACTGCTGCTCCGCCTTGGCGACGGCGGCTCGTGCACGCACCATCTGCTTTTCCGCTGGCGGCGGCAGCGCGAGCGACGCGACGATCGTCCCGACATCGACGCGCATGCCCACAACCGGAGGCTTGCCGTCGAGCTTCCCTGATTCGCCGAAGCTGAGCCAGGTTTCTTTGGCAGGCAGAACACTCGTGGCGGTTCGATCAAAGAACACCGGCACGCGACTCGCGGTCAGCCGTGTTGTCGTGACTTTGGCCGCCGGCTCGAAGATGCCTGCGGCACGCGTGACCCACACGAGAGCGCCGACGCCACCTACGAGCACCGCCAACAGGAGCAGCGTCCACAGCACACGCGCGCGCAGGTCTTCGGTGCGGGGCAGGGGACCGCTCGTGGAGCGCCCGGGACCGCCGGATTTGGCCTCGAGGATGGGTCCCACGGCCGCGGCGATGTCGGGAAAAAGCTGGCACGCCTGGTTCCAGAGGTACTCGACTTCGGCGGGACCGCTGGCATCGCCGATGATTTCCAGGTGTCGCACGATGGTCGCGAGGCGATCGTCGGCCGCGTTGAGCTCGCGCGCGGCGAGAAAGTAGTCGCGCGCGTGCACGATGTAGCCTTGCTTGACGTGTTGAAATGCGGCCTTGAGCAGCCGGTCGAGCTCGGTGCGGTCTATCTCCGTACCTGGCTCCATCACCACGTCCGCCTCGACGATGTCGAGATCCTGGCTGGACGGGGGCACGCGCACGGCGGTCACCGTGACACCCTCGCCCGCTTCGCGCGTGTCGGCGGCGTGCAGAAATCCCATGGATTCGAGCTGCGCGACAAAGCGTTGTAGGTCGGGTTCGGAGATGTCGAAGTTGAACTCGTTCTTGACGGCCTCGATGACGGCGGTGAGCGACTGCGTGCCGTCGAGCTTCTGCGCGATCAGGTACTCGATCTCATAGAGGCGAAAGCTCGTTTGCGTCTTCGGATCGTCGATGCGATAGAAGACAACCCCCTGTTGTTCTTCTCGCGAGCAAACGAGATCGCTTCGAAATGCGGGGAGCATCTTGCCTCAAACGACTTTGCGTCAAACCCTCATGGGGATTTGCTTGAGGCACAGTATAGGGTGTAATTCGGCGCCAGCGCAAAGAAATTGGAAAGCCGCATGAGACACACCGGGGCCGCAGGGAAGAAGAAATCGAAGCCGGGCACGATGGGCGCGAGCGCGCGTACGTTTCGACGACAAGTGCTGGCGATGCACCGAGCGATCTTTCGCCGCAATCAGGAGCGCATCAACACGTCGGTGTACGGCTACACGCCGGCGTTTCGTACCTACGAGCGCGAGTATGCGCGGCGCGTGCGTCGCTACGAGCGCCGGGTGCGACTCGACGAGCTCGAGCACGCCATCGACGCGAGCCGCGTCGTCTACGTGGGGGACTACCACACGCTGCCGCAATCACAGCGAGCGTTTCTGCGGCTGCTTCGCAAGCTGCCGCCCGATCGACCCGTCACGCTGGGGCTCGAGTTCTTCCAGGGCCGTCATCAGAAGCTCATCGACGCTTGGCTCGCCGGAAGTATTTCGGAGGACGTGTTTCTGCGCCGCATCGGCTACGCGGTCCAGACACCACTCGGCACGTGGGAGAGCTTTTTGCCCATCTTCGAGCTGGCGCGCGAGCGGGGCTATCGCATCGTGGCGCTCGATCGGGCGGCACGTGGAGCCGCGGGCGAGACCTTGCGTGTGCGGGACCGCTACGCTGCTGCGCGACTCGCCTCGGCGATGTGCCAGCGCCCCGACGATCTCGTGATGGTGCTCATCGGTGAGCTGCACGTGGCTCCGGGGCACCTGCCCAACGATGTGCAGCGCGCGCTGGGGCCAGACGATCCGGACACGCTCGGGGACCTGCGCTGTCTCG
>CAYHNK010000353.1:0-4767 GCA_964357695.1 uncultured Bdellovibrionales bacterium
CGACCCGCGCAGATGCCCTTCGAGATGATGGTGCTGCGGGTGTTCTTGCCGATGTGGATCATCTTCGTGCCGGTGTCGGCCTGCTGCCTGTGGTTGGTCACCGCGATGGAGTAGAACTCGCCGACCGCGTTGTCGCCTTGCAGGAGCACGCTCGGGTATTTCCAGGTGATCGCCGAGCCGGTCTCTACCTGGGTCCACGAGATCTTGGCGTCGCGCATGGCTTTGCCGCGCTTGGTGACAAAATTGTAGATGCCGCCTTTGCCGTCCTTGTCGCCCGGATACCAGTTCTGCACCGTCGAGTACTTGATCTCGGCGCCGTCAAGCGCCACGAGCTCGACCACCGCCGCGTGCAGCTGATTCTCGTCACGCATGGGCGCGGTGCACCCCTCGAGGTAGCTCCCGTAGGCGCCTTCATCGGCGACGATGAGCGTGCGCTCGAACTGACCGGTCTTGGCCGCGTTGATGCGAAAGTAGGTCGACAGCTCCATGGGGCAGCGCACGCCTTTGGGGATGTACACGAACGAGCCGTCGGTAAATACCGCCGAGTTGAGCGCGGCGAAGTAGTTGTCGCCCGCCGGCACGACCGAACCGAGGTATTTTTTGACCAGCTCCGGATGTTTGTGCACGGCCTCGGAGAAGGAGCAAAAGATGACACCCAACTCGCCGAGCTTCTCTTTGAAGGTGGTCGCCACCGACACCGAATCGAACACCGCATCGACGGCCACGCCAGCGAGCACCGCGCGCTCGTGCAGCGGCACGCCGAGCTTGTCATAGGTGGCGAGCAGCTCTGGATCGACCTCGTCGAGACTCTTCGGTCCGTCCTTTTTCGCCTTGGGCGCCGAGTAGTAGACGATGCTCTGGTAGTCGATGGGTGGATACTTGACGTGCGCCCAGCGGGGCTCAGTCATCTTTTGCCAGCGCGCAAAGGCTTTGAGGCGCCAGTCGAGCAGCCACTGCGGCTCCTCTTTTTTGTGCGAAATCAAGGCGATGATCTCAACGGACAGCCCGGGGGGCGCCTCGTCGGCCTCGATGTCGGTGACAAAACCGTAGCGATAGACCTGCTCGGCAAGCTCGCGTGCCATGTCGGTGGTGCTACTCATCGGCTCTTTCCTATGGGCAGTTGGACCAGCGTCTCATGCGCGTGCTGGCGCTGCGCGATGGCGAGGGTGGGGGAGATGGGTGAGGTCATCTCGGCAAGCGTGAGCTCGCCGAGCGCGTGGCTCACCGCGGCGTTGATGTGCTGCCAATTGCGCCGCACCGGACACGCGCGCTCGATATCGCACAAATGCGCCTTGTGGGTACTACAGTCGGTGACCGCGATGGGACCGTCGATGGCGCCAATGATCTGGGCCACTGAAATCTCGTTCGGCAGGCGCGCGAGACTGTAGCCACCTTTGACGCCGCGATGCGAAGCGAGCAGCTCGGCGCGCACGAGCGCCTTGAGGATCTTGCTGACGGTGGGCAGGGGAAGGCCGGACTCGTCCGCCAAGTCGCGGGCAGTGTAGAGCGCCCGCTCCGACTCACGCGCAAAGAAGGTCAACAGTACGATGCCGTAGTCGGAGAGCTTGGTCAGTCGGATCACGTGCATCCCCGTTCACTCGCGGGCTGTTCACGCCCATCGCCGAGGTGCATGAGTGAGCTGAAGAAGGGCTTCTTGCCGTCGCTGTGATTGGTGACGTCGACGATCTTCACTTCGGGCAGGGCGCGACGAACGATGACCTCCATGCCGTGGCGCAACGTGACGCTCGACGCGGCGCAACCCTGGCAGCCGCCCCCCATCCGGACGTACGCGGTGCCGGCCTCGACACGCTCGAGCGTGATCTTGCCGCCGTGACCGGCGATCTGCGGGTTCACCTCGCGGGTGAGCAGATCGCGGATGACGTCGCCCATCTGCGCGTCGGTGAGTGGGCCATCGCGCGTGGCCATGGGCTGCACGACGATGGGCGCGACGCCCGAGAGCAGCTGCTCGCGGTGGCCTGACCGATGGGGCGCAAGAGCGCCTGCCAATCGGCCTCCGGCGTTTTCGTGACGCTGACGACGTTCTCGGCGACGAGTAGACTGGCGATGCCGCCCAGGGCGAACAGCCTCGCCGGCAGAGGGGATCCACCGGCCGCGTTGGCATCGGCGTAGACGAACGGGCCGCCCGGGTGGATGGGACGGTCGACGACGAACTTGAAGGCATTGGGATCGACGCGCGATGCCTCGGCGCTGATCGAGATGGTTGCGGCGTTGGCGGCCAGCGAGGTCATGGGATCTTCCTTCTTGTGCGCGCGCTCTAGACGGCGACCCTTCCGGCGGCACTTGCCTGCTCACCTTCGCGGCGCAGTCGCTCAAAGGCGTGGATGCCGGTGCTGTGGCCGTCGTTCCAGGTGATGCCAAGGGCGTAGCGGCCGATGTTATGAACGAGCTTGGGCGCGACATCCATGCGCACGCTGTTGGGATCGAGGACTTTCTTGCCACTCACCTCGTCGACACAGACGGCGCAGGGACACGCGAGGCGCAGATCACGCACGTCGTAGTCGTAGATGGCGCCATCCTGCCAGGCAATGCTGAGCGTGCGGGGGTCGCGCTTGCGCAGGCCGACGGCGACGATGGGGCTCGCGTGCGTGGGTGGCGCCATGTCACGCCACAGCGGCGCGCCCTTTTCGTTGTGCCAGTCCCACTGGAATTCCGGCAGGTGAAAGTCGTTGCGCTCGGACAGCTCGGTTGCCAGGCGCGCAGCGAGCTCGCGAAAGGCCGCCGCGGCGCGGCTCTCGGGCTTGCCGAGCACCACGGGCTCGCCGTGGTCGCCGCCCATGACGATGTCCGCATCGAGGGGGATGCGCCCGAGGTAGGGCACACCAATCTCTTCGCCCATGGCCTTGCCGCCACCGGCGCGAAAGATGTCGGTGACCTCACCGCAGTGCGGACACGAGAAGCCGCTCATATTCTCGACGATGCCGAGGATTGGGACGCTGACCTTCTCGAACATGCGCAGACCGCGACGCGCAATGTTCAGGCTCACATCTTGTGGCGTGGTGACGATGATGGCGCCCGAGAGCGGCATCGTCTGCGCCAAGGTGAGCTGCACGTCGCCGGTGCCGGGCGGCAGATCCATGATCATGTAGTCGAGCGGCTGCCACGCCACCTCGTCGATAAAGCTGCGGATGTACTTGGTTACCATCGGACCGCGCAGAATGGCCGGCGTGTCGTGCGCGGTGAGCATGCCCATCGACATCATCTGCACGCCGTGGCGCAAAACGGGCAAGAGCTTGTTCCCCTGCACGGGCGGTTGCTCGCCGTAGGGCGCGCCCAGCATGACCGGCAGTGACGGCCCGAGAATATCGGCGTCGATGAGCCCGACGCGCGCGCCTTGTGCCTTGAGCGCCAAGGCCAAGTTGACTGAAACGGTGGACTTGCCGACGCCGCCCTTGCCGCTGGCGACGGCGATGATATGGCGAATGCCGGGCAGCTTTTCGGGCGCCGCGGCGTGCGCGTGATCGTGAGCCATGACGATTCGACCTCTACCTTCCTGCCTCGATTTTGCAATGGGTACTAATGCGGTTCCATATATAAACAGTACCGCGCGATAGTCAATGCTGTCGCTTGCGATCGCGACGTTCGTCAGGCTAAGGGAGAATGCGCGGGCGGATAGCTCAGGGGTAGAGCACTGGCTTTACAAGCCGGGGGTCGTGGGTTCGAAACCCTCTCCGCCCACCACGTTTCACTCTGCTTTCTGAGGATGCCGACCGATGGCGTGGGAAGACGGACTTGGGCTGTGGGCCGAGCCGCTCGCCCAACTCTACGGTCTGGGGGTGCGGCTGCGCCGCGTCGCCTACGATCGCCGCTGGCTCGCTGTGGCGGCGCCGCCTGTGAACACCATTTCCGTCGGCGGTCTCGAAGCCGGTGGCAGCGGCAAGACGCCGGTGACCGGGCTGCTGCTCCGTGCGCTGCTGCGCGCCGGCAAGCACCCCGGCTTGCTCACGCGCGGCTATGGGCGTGCGACCCGCGACCTCGTGGTCCGCCGCCCGGGGACGCCCGCCGATCCAATGCAACTCGGTGATGAGCCAGCGATGCTGGTGCAGGCAGGCGTGGACGTCGCGGTCGCCGCCTGCGCGCGGCGAGTGATCGGTGCTGCTGCGCTTGCCGAGCTCGGGTGTGACGTGTTGGTGATGGACGACGGCTTTGTCCACCGCGCCCTCGGGCGACACCTCGATATCGTCGTGTTGCGCGCGGAGCGGCCGGTCGGCAATGGCCGTCTGCTGCCAGCGGGCAGCCTGCGTGAGCCCATGAGCAGCTTGCGGCGCGCGCACGTCATCTGGCTGCACGCACGCAGTGGGGCGGTTGATGTCGAGGTGCCGGAGCTCGTACGCCAATACGGTCCCGGCGCGCTGCTCGTGCGCAGTCGGGCGCGGCTCGGCGTCGCGGTCGAGCGGCGGGGCGGGCGCGTCGATTTGGCAAGCGCTCCGCTGCTGGCGGCGGCCGGTATCGCGCGGCCACGGGAGTTCGCTGACGCGCTGCGGCGCGCTGGAGCCGAGGTGCGCGAGCTCGTGGCGTTCCCTGATCATCATCGCTACGACGATCGTGATGCACGAGATCTCGTGCAGCGTGCGCTGCGCGTCGGCGCACGGGCGGTCGTCGTGACCCCCAAGGACGCCGTCAAGATGGCGAGATTCTGGCCTGATGACGCGGATCTCTGGGTGGTGGGCACAGACGTCGAGATACTCGCCGGGGGGGAAGCGATCGCGCGGCGGCTCGATGTCGAAGCGGGACAACTTTTTGCGAGAT
>CAYHNK010000354.1:0-4748 GCA_964357695.1 uncultured Bdellovibrionales bacterium
GTGTCTCGATGATTTCACCCGAGGGCTTGGCCATCAACCCGCGCATGCCGGCGAGCTGTTTGATCTGCTGGCGCGAGCCACGAGCGCCCGAGTCGGCCATTATGAAGACCGGGTTGAACGAGGGCATCCGTCGCTCCTCGCCCTTCTCGTTCTTGATCACCTCGGTGCCGATCTCGTTCATCAGCTCGCCTTCGAGATCCTCGGCGACGCGCGACCAGATGTCGATGACCTTGTTGTAACGCTCACCGTCGGTGATGAGACCTTCGGTGTACTGATTCTCAATCTCCTGCACCTGCTTTTGCGCCGCGTCGACAAACTGCTGCTTCTTCGCTGGGATCTGCATGTCGCCGATGGCGATGGAGATGCCGGCACGCGTCGCATGGTAATAGCCGAGCGTACGCAGCTGGTCGGCCAGCAGCACCGTGGCCTTCTGACCGGACTGGCGGTACGCGGAGTCGATGAGGAAACCGAGTGCCTTCTTGTCCATGACTTTGTTGACGAGATCAAAAGGCAGACCGGCGGGCACCATTTCGTAGAGCAACACGCGCCCCACAGTGGTCTTGACGCGCTTGCCGTCGACGCGGCACTCGACCGCCGCTTGCAGATCGACAGCACCGTGGTCGTGCGCGGCTCGCAGCTCCGACGCACTGGCAAAGCGCATGCCTTCACCACGGGCAAACGCCCGCTCGCGTGTCATGTAGTAGCAACCGAGCACGATGTCCTGACTCGGCACGATGATCGGACGGCCGTTCGCCGGGCTCAGGATATTGTTGGTCGACATCATGAGCACGCGCGCCTCGAGCTGCGCTTCGACTGACAGCGGCACGTGCACCGCCATCTGATCGCCGTCGAAGTCAGCGTTGAACGCCGTACAGACGAGCGGATGCAGTTGGATGGCCTTGCCCTCGATGAGCACCGGCTCGAATGCCTGGATACCGAGGCGGTGCAAGGTGGGCGCACGGTTGAGCATCACCGGATGCTCGCGGATCACCTCGTCGAGGATGTCCCACACCTCGGGCTTCTCTTTTTCCACCATCTTCTTGGCACTCTTGATGGTGGTGACGTAGCCGCGCTCTTCGAGCTTGTTGTAGATGAAGGGCTTAAAGAGCTCGAGCGCCATGAGCTTGGGAAGACCGCACTGGTGCAGCTTGAGCTCGGGACCCACGACGATGACCGAACGACCCGAGTAGTCGACACGCTTGCCGAGCAGGTTCTGACGGAAGCGGCCCTGCTTGCCCTTGATCATGTCCGAGAGCGACTTGAGCGGGCGCTTGTTGGGGCCGGTGATTGTCTTGCCCCGTCGACCGTTGTCAAACAGCGCGTCCACGGCCTCTTGCAGCATCCGCTTCTCGTTGCGAATGATGATCTCGGGAGCGTTGAGCTCCTGGAGCCGCTTCAAGCGGTTGTTGCGATTGATGACACGGCGGTAGAGATCGTTGAGATCGGACGTTGCAAACCGTCCACCATCGAGCGGCACGAGTGGCCGCAGGTCTGGCGGCAACACCGGAATGACCTCGAGCATCAACCACTCGGGTCGATTCTGTGAGTCCCGCAGGGCCTCACACACTTTGAGGCGCTTTGCGTACTTCTTGCGCTTGGCCTCCGAGTTGGTGCTGACCATGTCTTCGCGCAGACTCTTGCCGAGCGACTCGAGATCGATCTCCTTGAGCAGATCACGAATCGCCTCGCCGCCCATTTCGGCGCGAAACGAATCGGGGCCGCTCGTCTCGACGGCCTGCTGGTACTCATCCTCAGTGAGCAGCTGGCCCTTCTTGAGCTCGGTGCTACCCGGATCGAGCACGACGTAGGCCTCGCAATAGAGCACCTTCTCGAGCTCTTTGAGCGTCATGTCGACAATCGAGCCGATGCGCGAGGGCAGTGAGCGCAAGAACCAAATGTGCGCCACTGGCGTCGCCAGATTGATGTGGCCAAGCCGCTCGCGTCGCACCTTCGATTGGATCACCTCGACGCCGCACTTTTCGCACACGATACCGCGGTGCTTCATGCGCTTGTACTTGCCGCAGTTGCACTCGTAGTCTTTGACAGGCCCAAAAATCTTGGCGCAAAACAGGCCATCACGCTCAGGCTTGAACGTACGGTAGTTGATGGTCTCCGGCTTCTTGACCTCACCGTGCGACCACTCGCGGATCTTCTCCGGGCTGGCGATCGACACACGGATGGCGTTGAAATGCTCTGGGTCCTTGGGCTTCTCGAAGAATGAGAAGATGTCCTTCACCTGGCTATCTCCTTTGCGAAAGCTGCTTCCGGTGGATGCGCCTTCGCTTTCTGGATGCGTTCTGCCTACCGCTACGCGCTCGGAACCGCGCCGTCGTCCTCGAGCATTTCCATGTCGAGGCACAGAGCCTGAAGCTCCTTGGTCAGCACCTTGAATGATTCTGGGATGCCGGCCTCGAGCACGTTCTCACCCTTGACGATGGCCTCATACATGCGCGTCCTTCCGGTCACGTCGTCGGACTTGACTGTGAGGAACTCCTGCAGCGCGTAGGCTGCACCGTAGGCCTCCATCGCCCACACTTCCATCTCACCGAGACGCTGCCCACCGAACTGCGCCTTGCCGCCGAGCGGTTGCTGCGTCACGAGCGAGTACGGTCCGATGGACCGCGCATGGATCTTGTCATCCACGAGGTGGTGCAGCTTGAGCATGTACATGACACCGACGGTGACATCCTGATCGAACGGCTCGCCCGTGCGGCCGTCAAACAGCACCGTCTGTCCCGAGGTCGGCAGCTCGGCCGCGGTGAGGATCTGCCGGATCTCCTCTTCGCTCGCGGCCTCGAACACCGGCGCCGCCACGTGCACGCCTTCTTTGACCTTGCGGCCCATGCGCACGACATCCTCGCGGCTGAGCTTGTCGATAAACGCCTGCTGCTCCTTGCCGTCAAAGATCGTTCGCAGCTCGCTGCGGATCTTGTCGACGTCGAAGTTCTCGTCGATCAAGCGCTGGATCTTGCGCCCAAGCGTTTGCGCCCCCCATCCGAGGTGCGTCTCGAGGATTTGTCCAACGTTCATGCGGCTCGGGACGCCGAGCGGATTGAGCACGATGTCGACCGGCGCGCCGTCGCCGAGATACGGCATGTCTTCGACGGGCAAGATGCGGCTGATGACACCCTTGTTGCCGTGACGACCGGCCATCTTGTCGCCGACTTGAAGCTTGCGCTTGATGGCCACGTACGTCTTGACCATCTTGATGACGCCCGGGGCGAGCTCATCGCCCTTCTTCAGGCGCGCAATCTTCTCCGTGATGGTCATCTTGACGAGCGCCACGCGCTCTTCGACCGACGCCAAGATCGCGGTGATGCGCTCCTCGATGCTGCTATCGCCGACTTTGATCTCCGCGAGGTACTTCTCGCGGATGGCACCAAAGAGCTCGTCATTGAGCGCATCGCCCTTCTTGACGAGCACGTTGCCCTTGTCGTCGACGATACGCGCAGTCGTCGCCTTGTTCTTGATGAGCGAGAAGATCTTACGACGAGCGCTTTCTTTGATGATCTTGATCTCGTCGTTCTGATCCTTGAGGAGGCGGGCCTCTTCTTCTTCCTCAATCGCCTGGGCGCGCTCGTCCTTGTCGATGCCCTTGCGCGCAAAGACCTGCGCGGCAATCACAGTGCCTTGCACGCCCGGCGGCACCCGCAGGCTCGTGTCGCGCACGTCGCCGGCCTTCTCGCCGAAGATGGCGCGCAGGAGCTTCTCTTCGGGCGAGAGCTGCGTCTCACCCTTCGGCGTGATCTTGCCGACGAGAATGTCACCCGATTTGACCTCGGCACCGATACGGATGATGCCCGCCTCGTCGAGATCCTTGAGGGCCTCTTCGCCCACGTTGGGGATGTCGCGCGTGATCTCTTCCTTGCCGAGCTTGGTGTCGCGCGCGATGCACTCGAACTCCTCGATGTGGATCGAGGTATAGAGGTCCTCTTTGACAACCCGCTCACTGATGAGAATCGAGTCCTCGAAGTTGTAGCCGCCCCAGGGCATGAACGCGACCGTGAGGTTGCGCCCGAGCGCGAGCTCGCCATGATCCGTCGCTGGCCCGTCGCCGATGCAGTCGCCCGCCTTGACGCGGTCGCCAGGGCGCACAATCGGCTTCTGGTTCAGACACGTGCTCTGATTGGAGCGCTGAAATTTCGTCAGGTTGTAGATGTCGACTTCCTCGGCGACATCCGTCGAGGTCGCTGGGGTGTCCGCCTTGACGACGATGCGCGTCGCGTCGACCGACTCGACGATGCCCGCACGCCGCGCCACCACCGTCACGCCTGAGTCGCGGGCGACGTTGAGCTCCATGCCGGTGCCGACGAGCGGTGCCTCGGTCCGCAAGAGCGGCACCGCCTGGCGCTGCATGTTCGAGCCCATCAGCGCACGGTTCGCGTCGTCGTTTTCGAGGAACGGGATCAGTGACGTCGCGACCGACACGAGCTGCTTGGGCGAAACGTCCATCAGCGTGATCTCTTCAGGTCGCGCCATCACCGTGTCGCCGGCGCGTCGCGAGGCAACCAGAGGGCTCGTAAACTCACCCTTGGCACCAAGCGCCGCGTTCGCCTGTGCAATGACGTGCTGCTCTTCTTGCAGGGCACTGTAGAAGTTGACTTCGTCGACGACCTTGCCGTCGACCACTTTGCGATAGGGCGTCTCGACAAAGCCGTATTCGTTGACGCGCGCATACGTCGACAAGGACGCGATGAGGCCGATGTTCGGACCTTCCGGCGTCTCGATGGGGCAGATGCGGCCGTAGT
>CAYHNK010000355.1:0-4718 GCA_964357695.1 uncultured Bdellovibrionales bacterium
CCGCGTCGTACAGCTTGTAGCTGTCGAGACCCACGGTGGACGGCAGGAACGTGCCGAGAAAGCGACCGATGAGGAAGGAGCCGACGACGTGGCCAAAGTTGAAACGGATCCCCTGACCGACGAGCAACAGGTGCCAGCGCAGCATCGAGCTGGCGATGCCGACAAATTTGATGAGCGTGCCGACGAGCACAAAGGGCACGAGCACTGTCCAATCGACCTCGCCGAGGTGCGCCGCAATAGCGGCGGCAATGGTGACACTTTCGCCGTCGTCTGCGCGCACACGGTGGTTGAGCAGCAAATAGAAGGCCCCCACAGTGGCGATGACTTTGAATGTCAGCCCGAGCGCGCGACGCGTCGGCTGGGGTAGCTTCGTCCAAGGGTTACGCAACACGACCTCCAAAATTATGCCAACGCACGCAGTTGTGGCACAGTCGCCCGGGGCTCGTCCACCAAGGAGCGTGTATGTCGCTTGCTGTTGTCGCCATCGGAGGCAACTCTCTTAGCCGCGCGGAGCAGGTTGGGACCATCGCGGAACAGTGGGACAACGCCGCGCACACCTGTCGCTCGCTCGCCGATCTCATCGAGAAGGGCTGGGACGTGGTGGTGACGCACGGCAATGGTCCGCAAGTCGGCCAGGCGCTGCGCCGGGTCGAGCTCGCGCGTGGGCACGTCTACCCCTTGCCCCTCTATATCTGTGACGCGGACACCGAGGGCGGTATCGGCTTTATGTTGCAGCAGATCCTCGGCAATGAGCTTACGCATCGCGGGGTCAAGCGAACGGTGAGCACCCTCATCACGCAGGTGCGCGTCGACCCGAACGACCAAGCCTTCTCGAATCCCACGAAACCCATCGGCCAGTTCTATAGCGCCGAGGATGCGCGCACCCGCAGCGAGCAAGACGGCTGGCAGATGCGCGAGGATGCCAAGCGTGGCTGGCGGCGTGTCGTGCCCTCTCCCATGCCTATCGAGATCGTCGAGCTCGATGCCGTGCGCCGCTGTGTGCAGGGCGGCATCATTCCGATTGCCGTCGGTGGCGGCGGCGTGCCGGTGGTACTTCGCAACGGCAAGCTCGAGGGGGTCGAGGCAGTCATCGACAAGGATCTCGCCTCGGCGCTGTTGGCGCGCGAGCTGCGCGCCGATCTCTTGGTGATTGCCACCGCGGTCGAGTCGGTGCAGGTAGGTTTTGGCACACCGGCCGCGCGGTCGCTGCGCGCGGTGGAGCGCGAGGAGATGCGCCGGTATGCCGCCGCCGGGGAGTTTCCCGCAGGCAGCATGGGACCCAAGATCCAGGCGGCTTTGCAGTTTCTCGACCATGGCGGCAAGCGCGTCGTGATCACCGATCCTGAGCACCTCGGCTCGGCCGCCGCCGGCGAAGCGGGCACGCACATCTACTGAGTTGGGCGTTGCGCATGCCGGGCCAGGTGGCGCGGTGACGCCATTGCGGCTACGCTCGGTACAGGGAGAAGCGGCGGCCTCGAAAACGCAGACGGGGGTGCGAGAATGTTGCAGCACGCGTTGTCGATTCTCGCTCTGGCGAGCCTGCTGGGGTGTGTCTACGAGCCGCGCGAGCTCACGGTACCCGAGGGACACTGCACGCTCGTGGCCGGCACGGTGGCACTCGCCGACGGTAGCCCAGGGCAGCTGGTGCAGGACACGTCGGGCAGCTACACGGTGTTGGTTGCCGCGGACGAAGTCGCGACGCTCGATGTCACAGCGGCGTGTGGCACGCTGGCGTGGGACACGAGCGTGGCCGCTGGGTACGTGTGCAACGCGGCGAGCAGCGCGTGCTTTGTCGCGACCGACACGCGTCTCCTCGTGCACGGCGTTGGCACGGCATCGGGAGCCACCGCGACGGGTACGGTGAGCCTGCTGGCCCAGGCAGTTGGGCAAGACAGCGTCGCCCAGCGCATCGATATCGTCTGGTTGCCGGGTGCGAGCACGCGCGCCATGTTCGTCGATCTGAGTATCGAGACCGACGGCGTCGGCACAGCCGCCGACCCACGCAACGATCTGCTGGGAGCGATTTATCTTGCGGGTGACGAGCTCAGCATCGATCGCAGCACTCCCTACAGCATCTATGTGCGCGGTGCGGCGACGCTGACGCTCGACGCATCGTTGGCCATTCCGCAGGGGCTCGTGCTCGTCGGCGGACTCGATGGCGGCTGGCGGCCGGTCCAATGCCATTGCCTGGGTTATGCTGGCGCCGGGTGGGTCGAGGCCATGGATCCGGCGGCCTGGGGTCTTGCCTGCGCGGCGCAACGCCTCACCGTTCAGCCGAGCGGCGCCTTCAACGACGCGGCGCTGCTCACCTACGAGCCGCAGGCGGCCGGCGTCGACACCGTGCTCGAGGGCATCGCGCTCAGGGCGAGCAGCCTGGGCAGCAGCATGCATCTCGTATCCGTCGACGGCGCGTCGCCTGCCGGCGCATCCCAGCTGTCACTCGTTCGTAGCTCTTTCGAGCTACGCGATGCGCATGGCGCGGCGAGCAGCGGTGGGGGCATCGCCGTGCGCCGGCCCGTGCAGCTCTCCTTTTTGGACAGCGAAATGCTCATTGCCACTGACAACGCACAGGGTGTGTGGATCGAGAGCGCCGACGCCACGTTCTTTGCGTCCTATAGCTGCATCTCGGTGGCCTCGGATACCTCGAGTCGGGGCGTCGCCTTCGGCTACAGCTCCCCGAGTGACACCGCCGCTGCGCTCGACGTCGGCATCGAGACCACCTACGTCTCGGTCCACGGCGGCACGGACGCGGAGGCGGTGTCCGTCTCCGGCGACGCCATCACCAAGGTGTATGGCCAGAGCCGGCTCTTTGCGCGCAGCGCGGGCGCCGTCGCCGCTCTGCATACGAATGGGGGGCAGACGGCCATCGTGGGCAGTCAACTCGAGGTAGAGAGCCAGACAGCGAACACCGCCGAGGCGGTGGTGGCGAGCGTGGAGACCTCGTCCACCGACGTGCGAGTGCAGGGCAACACCATCTGCGCGCGTGGCGCCGCCGCGCTCGTCGACGGGGTGCGCGTGAGCACAGCGGGTGCTCTCGAAATCAGCGACAACGCCATCTTCGACCACCGCTGCGCAGCAGGGGAGAGCTTCGGTAACGGCGCGGCCGTGCGCGTCGGCAGTGCGGCGCTTGGCAACATTGGCGCCCCTGCTAGCTTTGTCGCGCGCAACAGCATCGGCTCGGGGCCGACCGCGACGAGCTCACCCTTCGCACTCGGATCCTCGTTCCAGTCGGGCGGCAGCGCACTTCAGATCGTCAGCAACGCCGTGCGCACTCTCGGTGCTTTGGTGGCGATTGAGTCCAGCCCCCTACAAACCCGCTTGGGCTTTAACACCGTCGATGCCGCTGGCGTCGATTCGTCGCTCGAACGCTACAACGCACTCGTTGCGGGCTTGTCGTACGGTACTCCCGTCACCTTGGACCACAACGTGCTCATCACCCGCGTCGAGTGGCCCTCCATGACGCCCCCGCCGTCCCTGGTTGACGCGTCCCACAACACGCTGCTGCTGGCATCACTGCTCGGCGGGAACACCGGTGTCGTCGGTCCGGATGACGCCTTTGGCAATCGCATCGTCGTCTACCCCAACCCCACCCTGCTGTTCTGCGCCGCGAGCGGCACGTACCTCGATGCGCACCTGAGCGCTGCCGCCGCGGACGTCGATCTCGCCCACCTCGCCGGCCTCGATCCGAACGCGATCTTGCCGAACGACCTCGACAACGAGGTTCGCAGCAGCGATGGCTATCGGGGCGCCGACATGCTGCCGGGCGTGGCATGCGCCGTCGTTGCCGGTACGGCGATCCCGTAGGCGGTGCGCGGGCAAAAATCGACAGCCCCCCCGGCTATAAGGGGGTTATGAGCCCGACCCCACGTTTGCACCTCGTTCGTCCGCTCGTCGCCTTCGATCTGGAAACGACGGGCCTGAGTGTCACCAACGACCGCGTCGTCGAGATCTCGTGCGTCAAGCTCCACCCCAACGGCGAGCGTGAGGTGCGCACGCGGCGCCTGAACCCCGAGCGTCCGATCTCGGCCGAAGCCACCGCAGTGCACGGCATCCGCGACGAGGACGTGGCGCATGAGCCAACTTTTGCGCACGTCGCCAAGGGCCTCTTAGCCTTCTTTGACGGTGCCGATCTGACCGGTTTCAACATCGAGCATTTCGACCTGCCGCTGCTCGCCCACGAGTTCGCGCGCATCGGCATGAGCTTTCCGCCGCAGGCAGCGAGCGTCATCGACAGCTGGCGCATTTTTCTGACCAAGGAGCCGCGCGATCTCTCCGCCGCTTACCGCTTCTACTGCGGCGCGACGCTCGAGCACGCCCACAGCGCCGAGGCCGACGCAGTGGCCGCCGCGGAGATCCTCATGGCGCAAGTGGCGCGCTACGACGACGTGCCGGCAAGCGTTGCCGAGCTCCACGCCTTCTGTCACCCCGTGCACCCGGACTGGGTGGATGCCGATGGCCGCATCGTCTGGCGCCAGAATCGCGCCGTGCTCAACTTCGGCAAGCACCGCGACCAGCCGCTCGAAACGCTCGCCAAGACGCACCCCGACTACCTGCGCTGGATGGCGACCTCCGATTTTTCGCAAGAGGTGGTGCGCATCGTCAGCGCGGCGCTCAAAGGTGAGCTGCCTGCGGCACCGCAGGCCCAACGCGACGCCGGCTGAGCGGGGCTGTCACGAGCGGGGGCGGTACGAACTGCGAGGCCACGTGACGGTCGGGTG
>CAYHNK010000356.1:0-4707 GCA_964357695.1 uncultured Bdellovibrionales bacterium
GGCGCCCCCAACAACAAATCGCACTGCCCCGCGCGTAGGGAATTGAAATTCTTCCTTGCACGCCGTGTCGCGCGCAGGCAAGGTGCGCGCCCGGGGGCGAGGGTAACACCGCGTGCCGGGCTGTGGGGGCCTGGCGGGCAAGAATGCGGAGGTTGCCAATGTTGGGTTGCTGCGCGCGGGCGAGCCGGTTCGGAATACGCCGTCTGCTGAGCGCGGTTGGTGCGGTGGCGTTCTCGGGCTGCGCATCGGTCTACGCGCCATCGACTGTCAATGCGCCATTGCTCAACGGCGCCGGCGAGATCCATCTCGAGGGCGCTTCGGCGGCAAACGGTACGGCCCTCACGGCCGCGTACGCGCTCACCGACCACATCGCCGTCATGGGCAAGTACGCCAGCGCCGGCCTCAAAGAGCAGACGGCGCAGCAGGCCACCGCGAACCCGCGCGCTTCCGAGATTATCGGCCTGCGGCGAAAGTACGGCGAGCTCGGTGCAGGCGCCTTTGCGCCGCTCGGCCCGCTGCGCTTCGAGGCGTTTGCGGGGGCGGGATGGGGCAAGTCGCGAGCGCACTACGTCGACAACTATGTCAACCTGTGCAGCCACGGGCCGTGCCCGGCAGACTACGAAGTACAAGCGGCAGGAACTTACCGGACTGGATTCCTCCAAGGCGACGTCGGCTTTCGCGCCAAGGTGGTGGACTTCGGTATGTCGATGCGTCTTGCCTACCTTCGCTTCGCTTTCCGTGAGATCGACAACGTGGCTGTAAGCAAGCGGGACACTGTCACGTCCGTCGAGCCGACGGCGTTCGTGCGGCTTGGATACAACGCCATCCGCGTCGCCCTGCAAGCGGGTCCGGTGTGGGTGGTCGGCAGCGCCAAGCGCAAGGACGCCTACGGCGATGCCCCGCTGGTAGCGACGCCGGGGATCCACGTTTCACTCGGACTGCACGGGCAGTTCGCGTTGTTCTCGCCGGACGGCCACGCGGGCGGGGAACAATGACCCGTCCCGAGCCCGGCTGCCGTCGTGGCACAGCCGTGCTGCAGGGGTGAGGTCAGACCGTGTAGCCTTTCGCGAGACGCCGCCCCGCTGCTGAGGTGCGTATGTTGAAGAAAGTTGCACTCCTCGTACTGACCATGTCCGCGTGCATCAGCGCGCCGTCACAGGCGTGGCGCGTGAAGGTCGTTCAGGATGAGCGCGCCGCGCGCGGCTGTGAGCACATTCATCAAGTTTGGGGCTCGTCGTCGTGGGGTGGGATCGCCTCGCAGGCGGGGCGCGACAACGCGATGGAACAGATGCGCGAGACCGCCGCCAGGTTGGGCGCAAACAGAGTCGTCGTCACGAAGAACAACACGGACGCGTTTGGCGCCTACGTCGAGGGCGAAGCGTACGCGTGCTCGTCGGACGAGATCGAGAGTCCGGCAGCGCCCGCCGCGGGGTGCGCGAAGGACACCGACTGCAAGGGAGACAGGATCTGCGTGGCGGGGCAGTGCACGAGTCCGGCGCAATAGGTCGCCCCCAACAAATCCCCCAACCTCGGACGTAGAGACCTGCGTGCAGTTGTACTAAGAAGCGTAGCCGTCCATGTGGCTGCTCGAAGACCCAACGCGCCTTCGGCGCTTTCGCGCAGGGGATACCGCCATGCTCGCCGCGGTGTACGACGCCTACGCCCGCTTACTCGCACGCGCGGTGGCGGGTGGCTTTGCTGGGCTCGGCTGACCTCGACGACTGCTTGCCCCAGTTCGTCGACGCAGGCGGCGCTGGACGACACCCTGGGCGCGCGCGATGATGACTTTCGGCTGGCTCCTGGTTCCCCATGTATCGACGCAGGCAGCAACAGCGAGCTGTGGGCCGACGAGGGCGACCTTGACGAAAATGGCGACTACCTCGAGCCGTTGCCGCTCGATCTCGCCGGTCTACCGCGCCGAGTCGACGCGCCGGATGGCGATATCGGCGAAGGTGAGGCGCCGGTCGTCAATACAAGCGCGTACGAGATGCAGTAGCGACGCATCCGGTACATGGTATTTCGCCTGCGATTGACCCACCCGCGCTGATTGGATATCGACAATCGCTACCGCACTACCATCGCGGAGTTACCGATGACGCGCTTTTTTCCACTGCCAGCCGACGCCGTTCGGCGAGTTGCGGAGCACCTACCGTTCCCACCGCACGACTTCGTCCGCGGCCTGTCGCTGGACGCCGACCGTACGATCTATGCCTCGTCGATCTTGGCCTCGATCCCGGACGAGTTGAGCCTACGCTTTGCGTGCGAGCTGCCGGACAGGTCGCTGGCAGCGGTGGTGGCTCAGGTGCTGCCGTGGGACACCGAGTTCTTTGGCGTCAAGACAGCGCGATTGCACGGCGCCTTTGGTCTCGACGCACCGCTGCCATCCGATGCCGACCTCGACCCCGCCGTTACGGAGCTGTGCACGCGGGCCAAGCAGCTAGGAGTGCGCTATCTCTTCGGCCAGCTTGATGCGCGCGACCTTGCGGCCACGCGCGCCCTCGGGAACGCGGGATTCGCCCTCATCGAGACGCGCCTGTTCTATCACCGTGACATCACGGACTTCTCGTGGCCCGAGCGCTATGAGACGCGCGGCGCCACCGCTGAGGACGTGCCGAGCCTCGCCGAGACCGCGCGCGTCATGGTCAACCAGTACGACCGCTTCCACGCCGATCCGTTCTTTGATCCCACCCGCGTCGATGCACTGATGCGCGTATGGGTCGAGAACTCCATCACCAAGGGTTTCGCGGACTTCACTATCTGCCCAGCCCAACTCGCACCCACGGGCTTTTGCACCGCCAAGTACCATCGGGCGCATTGGCAGCCGTGGGGCAAGAAGCTCGCACAGCCCGTGCTCAGCGCCGTGTCGCCGGATATGAAGGGCTGGTATCGCAAGATCATTTCGGAGCTCACCTACCATCTACGCGACGAGGGCGCGGAGCACGCCTTCATGATCACGCAAGCTGCGAACAAGGCAGTGATCCACGTATGGGAGTCGCTCGGGTACCGCTTTGGCCGGTGTGAAAACGTCTTTCGGAGGATCCTGTGATGAAACATGACGTAGGGGCACGCGCGACGCTGACGCGCATCATCGACGCGGCGCTCGTCGAGGGATTCGCGCACGTCACCGGTGATACCAACCCCGTTCATCTCGATGAGGAATTCGCCGCTACGACGCGATTTGGACGACGCATCGCGCACGGCATGCTGCTCGGCGGGCTGATCTCCAACGTGCTTGCGAATGACCTGCCAGGTCGGGGAACCATCTATCTCAGCCAGACGCTGTCGTTCAAGAAGCCCGTGTTTCTCGGCGATGCCGTGACCGTGACGGTGACCGTGACAGAGCGCAAGAGCGACAAACCAATCCTGTCGCTGCAGACGGTCTGCACGAATCAGGACGGCGTCATGGTCGCTGACGGCGTTGCCACGGTGCTCGCTCCCGAGTAGAGAAGTGCGGCACACCGCACGGAAGCGAGCGCATGAGCATGGCGAAGCCCACCCCTACGGTCTTACTCAACGACTTTCGCGCCCAATGGCGCGACATCCGCAGCGACGCGATCGCTGCGCTCGAGCGTGTCGGCGAGAGCGGCTGGCTGATCCTCGGCGACGAAGTGCGCACGTTTGAGGAGCAGCTCGCGCGCTTCTGGGACGCAAAACACGCTGTCGGCTGCGCCAACGGTCTCGACGCGCTGGAGATCGCGCTGCGAGTCCTGGGGCTTCGTCCCGGCGACAAGGTTCTAACGACACCGCTCAGCGCGTTCGCGACGACGCTGGCGATCGTGCGCGCAGGCGGCGTGCCCGTGTTCGTCGACATCGACGAGTCGGGGCTCATCGACCTATCATCGTGCGCGGCGGCGCTGGAGCGGCATCGCGACATGCGCCACTTTGTGCCCGTCCATCTCTACGGCCACGCCGTCGATGCGGCGGAGCTTGAGCGCCTGCGTTCGCACTACGATCTCGCGCTCGTCGAGGACTGCGCCCAGGCGATTGGAGCGAAGAGCGGCAACCGCCCCGTCGGCACCACCGGCCAAATCGCGGCGACGAGCTTCTATCCGACCAAGAATCTCGGAGCGATGGGAGACGGCGGCGCGCTGTTGTGCCCCGATGACGCCCTTGCCGAGACGGCGCGCACGCTGCGCGACTACGGGCAATCGAGCAAGTACGTGCACTCGCGCCTCGGCATGAACAGCCGTCTTGACGAGCTGCAAGCTGCCATCATGCGCTCGGCCCTCTTGCCGCGCTTGTCAGATGCGACCGCGCGGCGTCGCGTGATTGCGCAGCGCTATCGTGACGGCATCCACAACACGGCGGTGCGCGTGGTCCCCACCCCCGCCAACTCAGCGTCGGTGTGGCACCTCTTTCCGGTGCGCATCGCTGCAGATCGCGACGGCTTTCGCGCCCACCTGCAGAAGCACGGTGTCGCAAGTGGCATCCACTATCCTCAGACCATCCCCGACCAGCCCGCTCTCGCGGACGTCCCGAACGCCCTCATTGTCGGTGACCTTACCCACGCGTGCGCCTTCGCGCGAGAGGAAGTCTCGCTGCCGATGCATCCCTACCTCACTGATGCCGAGGTGGACGTGGTCATCAAGGCGTGCAACACGTGGCGACCATGACGCGCTACTCGCTCGTGATCCCGGTGTATCTGAACGAGGGCTCAATCCCCGAGCTGCTCGCAGCGATGACGGAGCTCAACCGCGGCCTCGATGG
>CAYHNK010000357.1:0-3385 GCA_964357695.1 uncultured Bdellovibrionales bacterium
GCGAAAAAAGCGCACGATGGGCTCGACGTAGCTCTGTTGCGTGTCGATTTCGAGCAGTCCGGCGCCTGCACGGCGCAAGATCTCGGTGCGCCTCGCGGCTTCCTCGGCGACCGTAGCGGCAAACGCGGCCCGCACGTCGGCACTTGCGGTGTCGACCCAATAGGCGCCGCCGCCCTCGAGGTCCTCCAGGGCGATGAGGCCGGCGTCCTCCAGGGCGCGCTCGCGGGCATCGCGCACGACGACGGCCGTCAGATCGTGGCGTCGCGCGACGAGGCGCAGGCGGTCCTCGTAGCGATCGTCAAAAAAGTCCGAGACGAAAAACACCACGGAGCGTCGGTGCAGAACGCGACCCACAAAATCGAGCGCGCCGGCGAGGTCGGTACCGCGGCGTCCGGGGGTCGCGGCGAGGATCTCGCGAATGACGCGCCAGACGTGCATGCGACCTTTTTTGGGCGGGATAAACTGCTCGATGTGGTCCGAGAAAACGACGAGGCCGACGCGGTCGTGACTGCGGATGGCAGTGTAGGCGAGGACGGCGGCCACCTCAGCGGCCACCTCGTGGCGAAAGCGTGTGCCGCTGCCAAACGCGGACGACGAGCTGAGATCGATGGCCAGCAGCACCGTGAGCTCGCGCTCCTCGCGAAACGATTTGACAAAGGGCTGGCCCAAACGCGCCGTGACGTTCCAGTCGATGTGACGCACGTCGTCGCCCGGCTGGTAGGCGCGCAGCTGCTCAAATTCCATGCCGCGGCCACGAAAGGCGCTCTCATAATCGCCAGCGAGGGCCTCGGTGACCAGGTGCTGCGTGCGGATCTGAATCGCCCGTACGCGCTGGAAGAGCTCGGGAGACAGCGACGGGCGTTCCGGGACGGCTTTCGCGGGGGCCATGGCGTTCGTCTAGGGCACGTCGACGGTGTTAAATACCTCGCGCACCAGATCATCGGAGGTCATGTCTTGGGCCTCAGCCTCGTATGAGATGAGCACGCGGTGGCGCAGCACGTCGGGGCCGATGGTCTTGATGTCCTGCGGGGTGACGAAGGCGCGGCCGCCAAGCAGGGCGTGCACCCGCGCCGCCTGCGCCAGATAGATCGTCGCGCGCGGAGAGGCACCGTAGTCGATGAGGCGGGCGAGACGTTCGAGGCCAAAGCGCTCCGGATTGCGTGTCGCGAAGACGACGTTGACGATGTACTCCTCGATGCGCTCGTCGAGGTAGACCGCATGCGCGAGAGTGCGCAGGCTGCGGATATCCGCGGGGGAGATGACCGGTGTGGGCTTTTCGGGCGCGCGTCCTGCCATGCGCCTGAGGATTTGTCGTTCCTCCTCGATGCTCGGATAGTCGACCTTCAGCTTGAACATAAAGCGATCGACCTGGGCCTCGGGAAGTGGATAGGTGCCCTCCTGCTCGATGGGATTCTGCGTCGCGAGAACGAGGAAGGGATCTTCGAGCGGCAGCGTCTGGTCGCCGAGCGTCACTTGACGCTCCTGCATGGCTTCGAGCAGGGCGCTCTGCACCTTGGCCGGCGCGCGGTTGATTTCGTCGGCGAGCAACAGGTTCGTGAAGATGGGACCCTTCTTGATGCTGAAGGTTGCGGTCTGCGGCCGATAGATCTCGGTGCCGAGCAAGTCGGCAGGCAACAAGTCGGGCGTAAACTGCACGCGCGCAAAGCTCGTTTGCACGGCGGCGGCCACGGTCTTGACCGCGGTGGTCTTCGCCAGGCCCGGGATGCCTTCGAGCAGCACGTGCCCGTCAGCGATGAGCCCCGTGATGAGACGCTCGATCATGTAGCGCTGGCCGACGATGACCCGCCCAACCTCCTGGCGCAACAGGTCCAACCGCGCGCTCTGGACGCGGATCTCCTCTTCGAGCTCGCGCAAGCGCGGTGCCTGCTCGTTCATGGGTTGCCCCCGTGGTGTCCGACGGCGACCGTTGCGGGCCGCAGCACGCTGTCGCCGAGCATGTAGCCCTCCTTGACGACGCCGACGATGCGCTCGTGTCGCTCCGTCGAGTCGACAGGAACGCGCGAGATGGCCTCATGATGCGCGGGATCGAATGGCTCACCGAGACTCTCGCGTCGACGCACGCCATACTCCGCGAGCTTGACGACCAGCTGGTCGCGCACGAGCTCGACACCACGACGCAGCGCTTCGGGATTGACCTCCCCCTGCGCCGCGTCCACTGCGCGCTCGAGGTTGTCGACCACATCCAGCAGCTCGACAAACAGCGTGCGGCGCTGGATTTCTGCGTCTTTACCCAGCTCGCGGCGCAAGCGCGCCTTGGTGCTCTCAAATTCCGAGGCGGCCTCGCGATGTTGCACGCGGATGGCCTGTACCAGCGCCTGTTGCTCGGCAAGCTCACGCTCGAGCTTCTCGACGTGAGAGGGCTTGCGCGCGGCGGTCGCATCGGCATCCTCGGCGGTTTCCGGACGCGCCCAGAAACGGCGATCGACGACATTGATTTGGGGAATGGGGCTGTCTCCGCTTTCCACGTCAACTCTCCTCAAAAGGTGCTGTGGCCGACCGGGACCGTGGCTCGGCCGAGGGCTTCAACCCTTCGGTCAGCGATTGCATTCCGTAGGATCGAGACCCCAGGGGCGACGAAACGCGGCGTCGCTGAGCTCGGCGTGCGGGGCCGCGATGATCTCGACATCAAGCAGCTGCGCGCCCGCCACTTGAGACGCAGCCTCCACGGCCGCCTAGACGTCCCCTTGGGCGCCCCATAGTGTGTAAAAGCCCTTGCCTCCGTAACCGGTGGCGAGATGAAGTCGGGAGAGGCCCACCTCGGCACTCTTGAGCGCTCGGTCCGCGCTACCCAGCGTGGCGCCAACCGTGGCGAGCTCCAAGATGGCCAGGGTCTGCGACGGGGTAGGGCGTGCGGCTGCGAGGATGGCGGCAATCAGATCGCCGTGCACTGCCGGCAAGAGCAGCTCATCGATGAGCCGATTGCCAACGACGGTGCGCGCGGCCGCGAACGCCTCTTCGACGTCCGCCAGGTGCCCGACGAGCAGCAGCAGGGCTTTGCCGGGACTCACGGGTGCGCATCCCAGCACGGTGATGCTGGCGCGCTTGAGCGCGACGTCCTGCGCTCGCACGGCCCGCGGCATGCCGTCGATTTCCAGCAGTGCAAGCGCCTCGAACGAGGGGGGTACGATCGCCTTTGGTGTGGCCACGGCGACGGCTTTATACACAAACTGGCGCGCCGCTCCTAATGCTGCCATGCTGTAAGGAGCTTGACAGTGATGCTGGGGTCCTCGATCATGCTCGCAGTGGCGCAGGCGCTTTCTACCTCGGGGCGTGTCGATCAACGCGCAAGTCGGCGTCGGGGGGGGGGCCGGGCCCGGGGGGGGGGGCCAGGGCGGGGGGCGGGGGGGGGCGGGGGGAGTTTTGT
>CAYHNK010000357.1:3395-4699 GCA_964357695.1 uncultured Bdellovibrionales bacterium
ACTGACGTCCGCTGCTGGGTGACCGATGAGCGTGCCGCGTGCTACGTCTGGCTCATTGATGTAGGGCTCGGTGGGGCCCGCGTGCAGATGGCGGCGCCTCCCGATGTCGGCGACGAGGTGGCTGTGCGGTTTCGTCCGCGCGCGAACGACGCGGAAGTACAGGCTGTCGGGACCGTAGTTTGGCGGTCGGCCGGATTTCGTGGTCGCGGGGGGGTCATCGGTGTCCAGTTTGCGCGGGTCGAGGATGTGCCCGCGCTGCTGGCGTATGTGGAGCACGTCGCCTAGCGGACAGACAAAGCGGATGCGCTACGCCTTCTACTCTGACGTGCACGCGAATCTCGAGGCCCTGGAGGCGGTGCTCGCGGCCGTCGACAGCCTGCACGTCGATCGACAGGTCTTTCTCGGCGATGCCGTCGGCTACGGTGCGAGCCCCAACCAAGTCTGTGATTTGTTGCGACCGCGCGTCGACTTTGCCGTGGTCGGTAATCACGACGCCGCGGTGGCGGGTCACGTGGATTACGCCGACTACTACGACGCGGCCAAGCACGCGCTCGACTGGACCACGCGGCAGCTGAGCGCCGAGAACATCGCGTGGTTGCGCTCGCTGCCGTACAAGGTGCGCGAGGGAGAGCTCGAGCTGTCGCACGGCTCACCACTGATGCCCGACAACTTCGACTATCTGTTTGCCGCCGAGCAGGTGCAGGATCTGCTCTACGAGATGGGCGACGAGCTCGCACCGCTGACGTTCATCGGCCACTCACACCTGACCGTGTCGTTTCGTGTCGAGGGACACGAGGTGACCGCTCAGGTGGTGCCCGTCGTGATCTGTGATGCGGCCGCCCGTCACGTGATCACCGTGGGCAGTGTGGGCCAACCGCGCGATCGCGACCCGCGAGCCTGCTTTGGTGTCTACGACACGGCCACCCGGATCTTCGAATACCACCGCGTGGAGTACGATGTTCATCAGGCGAGACACAAGATCATCGACGCCGGGCTCTCTCCCGTGTTTGGCGAGCGCTTGCTCGTCGGCGTATGAGCGCATGCGCGTCGCGCTGTCGCTGGCACTGCTGCTAGCATCCTGTTCCACACCCACTCCCACGTTGCCGGTTGGACCCGTGCTCATCGATGGACCGGCGGTGCTGGACGGTCATGAGCAGGCTCGCGATGGCCTGCGCGCTGGCGTCGGCGAGCGCCTACGTGATGATGCCACGATACGGTTTGTGCCAGGCAGCAGCGCCGCCACGCATCTCGTCCAGCTCGAGCTCGCGGTGCTCGAAGGCACCGGTTCCCACTGGCTCGTACAC
>CAYHNK010000358.1:0-4698 GCA_964357695.1 uncultured Bdellovibrionales bacterium
CGCGCTCGCCAACATCGATACGACCCTCGTGCCGCCGGCCTTGGCCCAGGCGTCGCGTGCGGCGTGGGATGAGGCGATCAATGTTGGCACCGAGCACGGCTATCGCAACGCGCAGACGACGGTGCTCGCGCCGACCGGCACCATCGCCTTCATGATGGACTGCGATACGACCGGCATCGAGCCGGACATCGCGCTCATCAAGTACAAAAAGCTCGTCGGCGGCGGCCTCTTGAAGATGGTCAACGGCACCGTGCCCGAAGCGCTCGAGCGCCTCGGCTACAACAACGGCAAGAAGGTTGCGATTCTGGAGTACCTCGAGAAAGAAGAGACCATCGAAGGTGCGCCGCTCTTGGCAGACGAGCATCTCTCGGTCTTTGACTGTGCCTTCAAGCCGCGCAAGGGCAAGCGCTCGATTGGCGCCATGGGGCACGTGCGCATGATGGCCGCGGTGCAGCCGTTCATCTCCGGCGCCATCTCGAAGACGGTCAATCTGTCGAGCGACGCGACGCCCGAAGACATCACGAGCGTCTATGCCGAGGCCTGGAAGCTCGGACTCAAGGCCATCGCCATCTATCGCGACGGCTGCAAGCGCTCGCAGCCGCTCAACACGCACCTCAAGACCGAGAAGAAGACTGCCGACGCCGTGGCCCGTCCGCAGCGTCATCGTCTGCCCGATGAGCGCCGAGCCATCACGCACAAGTTCTCCATCGCCGGCCACGAAGGCTACGTGACGGTCGGCCTGTACGAGGATGGACTTCCGGGCGAGCTCTTCATCACCATGAGCAAGGAGGGCTCGACCATCTCGGGTCTGATGGATTCGCTCGCGACCTCCATCTCACTGGCGCTCCAATACGGCGTGCCGCTTCGCGTCCTCGTCGACAAGTTCACGCACATGCGCTTTGAGCCGAGTGGCTTTACCGGCAACCGCGAGATCCCCATCGCCAAGTCCATCACCGACTATCTGTTCCGCTGGCTCAGCCTCAAGTTCCTGCCCGCGGAGACCCAGCCGGCCGCCCCGGACGATCTGAGCTCCGTGGCGACCCTCGGCACCAGCAGCACCAAGGCCCCGGGCATCGAGCGCGAAGAGAAGGCCGTCTACGCCGCCCAAGCGGACGCCCCGAGCTGCGCCGACTGCGGCAGCATCATGGTGCGCAACGGCGCCTGCTACAAGTGCGGCAATTGCGGGTCGACGAGTGGGTGCAGTTGACCGTGACGGCGAATCCGGACTCGGGTTCAATTCCCGGCGCGTCCACCACTTATCCTGTTGATATCGTTGGGAAGGTGTTAGGTGCCTCCGACGAGGTCCCTGACCAGGTCCCTGATTTGTCGGGGCGAGCGAACTACCGGGAGCGTCGCCGGTGATGTTATTCAAGGAGGATACCGAATGGCCAAGCACGCAGCCGGTCACACCAAGCCGTTGTTTCCTTACACCACTACGCCGGGTGTGTTGAGGAAGTTCTTGGCAGAGGTGCCCAAGCGTCCCAAGCCTGCCAAGGTGAATCTTGAGACCATAAAGTCCTGGGGATTGAGCAAGGACAGCAATGCCCAGACGGTAGTGTCGGTGCTCAAGGCCCTCGGATTGATCGCAGGGGATGGCACTCCTGGGCCGCTGTACGTCAAGTTCATGACCCAGGGCACCGGGCCTGGCGTGCTGGGACAACAGATCAGATCTGTCTACAAGACACTGTTTGAAAACAGCAAGGCGCCCCACAAGGACTCTGACGAGGCCATCAGGAATCTTTTCAACATCCATTCCGGGGGTTCGGCCACGACAATCGGTCTGCAGATTCAAACGCTGAAGGCTCTGTGCGACCATGCATCATTCGAGGATTCGCAATCCGACGGAGAAAGTCACGGAGACCCCAAAGAGAAGGACAGCGAGCGCGACGACAATCGCGGGCCGACCATACACATCGATCTGCACATCCACCTTCCTGAGAACAAGGACAGACGTGACTATGAATACATCTTTGAGGACATCGCGAAGCACCTGATGGGGCGCTCCCCAGGTTCGGGGAAATCAAATGACTAGCTTCGTCGATGTCTGCAGCTCCGTCGCCACATTGAACGACAGGTATGGTGTGGGCGGATCGCAGGGCCGACGGGTCACGTGTATGGACATCGTCGCCGGTTTGCAGGAATTCATGGAGTGCGTTCGATATCTAAACACTCGTCGGTCCGACGGCGCCGTGCTTCGCCTTGAGTCAGAGGCAGACGTTCAGGATGCAGTGTATCTTATGCTGCGCCCATGGATCACCGATTTGCACTGGGAGAATCCCGGAGACAAAGTCGCCTCGCGATATGCAATAAAGGACTTCATTTCGACGAATGCCCGGACTGTCGTCGAAGCGAAGTATATTCGAGACGCATCCCACGGCAAGACAGTCTCAAAAGAGCTTCACGACGACATTGAAATGTATCGGCGTCACCCCGCCTGCGACCACATTGTGTTCTTCCTCTATGACCCCCAGGCGCTCATTCCTGATCGTCGTGCGCTCATCAGCGCAATCGAAGCGCCTAGGCAGTACGGCGACCACATGCTGGCCTGTCACGCCGTTGTTCTTCCATAGCTAGATGGGGCGTTTCAACCTCGCCCACCTCGCCTCGACGAGCGGCTTTGTCTGTTCGACCTGGACGTGGGTGCACCGCTCGGCAGTGTGGGTGTCCTGAGGTCAGCGCGCCATGTGAGAGCACACGATGTCCATCCATCCATGCCGCTTTGCGGCGTTTCGGGCCGAACCAAAGCGCCGCTGGAATTCAGAACGCGTCCTACACTGCAACGCAGCGTCCTTTACTCTGTCCACGCTATTCCAGTAGCCATTAGGAAGCTGACCGGCCTTCATGTGCTGTCGAACTGACTCAAGCCACCCGTTTCGGCGCGCGGCATTGTACGCCGTGGGATGCTTCGACTTGAACTCGGTGTACGTATGGCATTCTCTTGCCACAACTGTGACGGATTCCCGCGTCCAGTCGGCAGCGCGTGGTCTGGTCATGTGCGCGCAAATCGCCTCCAGGCAGCCCTGCTCCCTTGCGACGTCATATGCGCCGGAGAAACGCTTCTGGAACTCTTTGCGTGTCGTGCAGCTCTTTGCGGCCTGTGCGACACGCGATCTCGTCCAGTACCCCTTCGGCTGAACGGCACGATTGAGATGGCGGGTCAACTTGGGAGCCCAGCGGGCGCGATGTACCTTCTGGTACGCTGCGGGGAATCGACTCTGGAACTCGCTGAGTGTCGAACATTTTGCCGCAATGAGAGCCGCCTTCTCGAAAGTCCATTTTCCGAGCGTGCGCAATTCCAGCATTTCGGTGTTGGTCAGGGGGCGACGTTTCAGTCTGTGACTCATTCCGCGCGATGCCACTTGATCCTCAACCACCGCCTGAAGTTGGGCGAACACGGCGTCTTCGTCAAAGTTCCAGATCTCAACCAGTGCATAGCCATTGGCTGAGGCATAACGGCGTTTGATCTCATCATGCCTCGATATGTACGCGCGACTTGCCTCCGATTGGCCCCAGCCGACCTTGTGTTGGACACCCTGTATTTCGATCAATATGCCGAAATCCGGCAGGAACTCATCGAAGGGCAGCGCACGCTTGTCCCTGCAGTCTGGGAAACGGTGCTGGGAAATCGTCCGAATGCTGTGCGATAAGAGGAACTTCCGTACGGCTACTTCGCCAGATGATTTCCTCACCACCATGTGCGAACACACTCTGTCCAGCCAACCGCGTTCCAGTGCTGATGCGTAGGCTGCGGGATGCTTGTCCTGGAACTCAGTCCGTGTTTCACATTGCTTCGCTGCAGCACGAACATTTGACAGAGACTGCCAGTGGCCCTTGTCGTGCTTCACGAAATCCATGTGGCCATAAATCTGATCGAGCCATCCCTTTCGTTGCGCTCGCAGCGCCGCCCCTTTGTATTTCTTCCAGAACTCTGTTCGCGTTGCACAGGTGGCCGCTGTTTCCTTCACTCGGTTGAGGGTCCAGTAGTCGGGTGGCCTGCGCCTGGCAAGCGGAGGAAGAATGTCGCCGTGAATCTTCATATACCGGCGCAACGTTGCACGCTCGATACCAGTCGCGATGCTCGCTCGATTCAATGAATCATATCGCACACCTTCAACGGTAATGGGTCTGACCTGCCGGTAGTTTTTCGGACCACCTGAAAGGTGAGAAGCTGCCTCTCCATCACCGTGGAGAGCACGATGCGCAAGAGCAGGTTCACCGAAGAGCAGATGGTCAAGATGGTCCGCGAGGCGGACGCCACGTCGGTCGCCGAGGTCGCCAAGAAGCACGGCGTGAGTGACAAGACGCTGTATGAGTGGCGTCGACGCTACGCTGGCATGGAGGCAGTCGACGTGCGGCGCCTGCGCGCCCTGGAGATGGAGAACGGACGCCTCAAAAAGCTGGTGGCAGAGCGCGACCTCGAGATCGAGGTCATGAAGGAGATCGCCGCAAAAAAATGGTGAGCGCGTCCGCCCGTCGCCAGCAGGTAGCGTACGCGCAGGGCCGAGGCGTCTCGTGCCGACGCGCGTGCCGCCTGCTGGGCGTGGCGCGCTCGTGCCTCGGCTACAGCTCGAAGAAGGCCAACGCAGACGCGCCGGTGCTCAAGTCCATGCGAGAGCTCGCAGCGCAGTACCCACGCTACGGATACCGACGCATCCAGATCTTTCTCGGCCGGGAGGGCCACCCCATGAGCGCAGAGCG
>CAYHNK010000359.1:0-4692 GCA_964357695.1 uncultured Bdellovibrionales bacterium
TTGCCCCATCATTCGCGATCGCGCTCGTGGCCAGCTTGAAATGCAACACATAAGTGTGCCACCTGCCTCTGTCATCCGGTGCCCCGAGCGTCCAGTCTTGGGACGGGAACACGTGCCCTTGAGCGACGCCATTGTACTTGGAGTTGAACGAAACCTTGTCCGAGCCATCTCCGGAACCTCGCGGCCAGACCTCCAAATCAAAATACTGTGAACTCGAGTAGACATCATTCCACATGATGAGGAACTTGTTGTTTCCGCTCCCTATAGGTATCCGGTGGAAGTAGTTCTGCGGGATATAGAGCCGGAACGACACCCACAGCTCCGGGTATTGACCGCCCAGGTCGAATCGCAGCTCCGGCCGGGCATCCTCCGCCAGGTTCGTCGTGCCGGCGTAGAGCGCCCGCACCGAATAGCCGGACGGACTTTCAGGAAGCACGAAGATGTCACTGAGCCGAGTGGCACTCGGTTGTTGATACGCACTCGAGTTGTTGCTCCAAAAGGCCGCGCCGTTGAGCGTCTTGGAGATGTCGCCCGAGCGGAAATCGTCCTGGAAGATGATCGTCCCGGAGGGACTGTCTGCCACGCAGGCGGCGCCATCCAGGTGATAGCCGCTCGCGCACGCATCGCAGCCGCTGCCGGCCCACCCCAGGTCGCAGGGACACAGGCCACCAACGCACGAGCTGTGTCCCACGCAGGTCACCGCCGCGCACGGGTCCACCGTGTCGACCACACACGTGAGCCCCACCGGGTGATAGTTGCTCTCGCAGCTACACGACGCCGCCGCCGGCGTGCCACTCGAGACACACGCGCCGTGGCCCGAGCAGCTCTCGCCCACGCACGGATCTGTCGTCGACGGACAATCGGCGGCGCAGCTGGCCGAGCTCTCGTCGCCGTCGCAGGTGCCGTCGCCGCAATACGAGCCGCAGGCGCCACAGCCCGTAAGACATGCAGCCGTCGGGCCGTAGTCGATCTCGGTCAACCACAACACGCGCTTGTAGTCCGGCGGCCCCATGTCGCCGGCCTGCCGGATGCGCAGGCGCGTGGTCTCGACCGGGGCGAAGACCAGAGACGACACCGGCTCTCCAGCGTCCGCGCGCGTGAACGTCGCTGCCGTAGCGTAGCCGTCGCGGTCCCAGTAGAGCACCTCGACCGCCTGGGAGGTGGCGTAGGTCGACTTGAAGTCGTTCCAGGCCCAAAAGAGCTCCACCGCGCCGATGGCGATGGCGTGCGGGAACTCCAGCTCCACCCAGTGCTCGGCGCCGGCGACATCGTTTGAGGCCCACGTGGTGTTGGTGGCACCGAGCGCGTCGACGACGCCGTCGTCGAGCGCCTGGGGGTCATAGCCCCCGTAGCTGCTGTCGACCGTCAACGCGGTGGCGCAGACCGGTGCGACTTCGTTGGCAAGGCAAATGAGTCCTGCCGCGTAGAAGTCGGTATCGCACTCGCACGCGGCCACCGCGGGGCTACCGGCGACGGCGCAGCTGCCGTGTCCCGAGCACGTAACGCCGGTGCACGGGTCAGCACCGACCGGGCGACAGATTTGTGACGCGTTGCACACAAGGCCGTCGTTGCAGGTATCGTTGGCAAAGCACGCGCCGCCATCTTCCCCTGCCGCCACGCCGGTGCTGCCGCCATCGACGGTGCCGAGGCCGCAAGCGGTCAGCCCCACGAGCAGCGGAGCGACGCCGCACAGGCGAAGAAAGTTGCGTTGTGACTTGTAGTTGAGTGATGACGACATCGCAGGTCTCCGCGAGGATTGGGTGTTGGGCGTGTGCCCTTGCATGTCTTTGTCCGCATGGCGCGGGATTTGAAGGTGAAGTGGACCCCGTTTTTGGACCACCCGGTCCTTCGCGTTTTCAGTCGACCGCAGCTGGACCACCAGCGGCGCAGCGGCAAGAGCCTGCGCAAGCTCTTCGCCGAATTCCTGGACGTGCCCGAAGTACGCGCCGCGCTTGTCGGCGCGAGCCCGACGGGACCGGCCGTGGGTCATCCTGCACCGCTGCGCGGCCTCGACGCGGAGCTCGTGGCCGACCGCGCCATGCTCGCTGGCGACGCTGCGGGCTTCGTCAATCCATTGAGCGGTGAGAGTATCGAGTTTGCACTCGAATCCGGTTGGCTGGCAGCCGAGGCGCCGGTCGCGGCAGCTGCGACAGGCGATCTCACCACGCGTGGCCTGCGCCGCTACCGCGAAGCATGTCGCGGTCGGTTTCTCCCGACGCTCTTCTCGATCGCCGCCTGTTCGATGGCGTGGTGCGCGCCGCCGCGTCCTCGGTGACGGTTCGCACGCAGCTGGCGGAGATCCTCCTGGGCGAGGATCGCGGGCTGCGCGCCCCCCTCGTGGCTGCCGCCGTGCTTGGACGCTACCCGACATAGACCATTCGCAGTCTACCAAACTGCGGCATTCAGCTTGACGTGGAGGGCAACACCTGTCACCGGTTGCGGGGTGTCCCGCGTCGTCCGCGCGGGATCCCTCCGAATGTGACATGGATGGTCGCCGCGGTTGCGGAACAGGAGGCAGGTATGCGGGTCGTGCGTTGGATCTTGGCCGTCGTTGGCGTCGTTGGCATTGTGGTCAGCATCGCGGCGCTCTGGCTCTACGGACGCGTGCGCAGCGTCGAGAGCGAGCATGTCACCGGCGATGTGAGCGTCGTTTATGGTCTTGGCTCGAACGTCGGCGTGCTGAAGACGAGCGCGGGGGCCGTGGTCGTCGATACGATGGCGTTTCCCACGCAGGGTCGGCGTGTGCGCGAGGTCGCGGAGCACATCGGTGGCGGCCCGGTGCAAGCCATCCTCAACACGCACTACCATTCCAATCATACCCACGGCAATCCAGGCTTTGCATCCGGCACCACCATTGTTGCCACGGCGCGTACGAAGGAGCATCTCTTGCATCGGGATGCCGCGTACTGGGCGGGAGAGCGCGACCAGGCGCTACCGAGCGTCACGTTCGACACGTCGCATGAGCTGCGTATCGGCGGCAAGACGATTCGGAGCCACTTCTTCGGACGCGGACACACGGATGGCGATCTGGTGGTGCTCTTCGTCGAGGACCGCGTGCTACACGCCGGCGACCTGTGCTTCAACGGGCTCTACCCGGCCGTCGACCTCGAGGCCGGCGGCTCCGTGCGCAACTGGAGCGAGACCCTGGCGAGCGTGCTGGCGCTCGACTTCGACAAAGTGATCCCTGGACATGGCCCTCAGACAGACCGCGCCGGTCTGGTGCGCTTCCAGCGCCTCATGGCCGAGGCCGCACGCTTGGCCGAAACAGCGGCGACGAACGGTGAAGCCCTCGAAAGCTTCCAACGCGCCGCACCGCTGCGCGCCGATGACGGCTTCGTGCCCATGACGATCCCGTTCGTCCTTCGTCTCGATCGAGAGCTATTGCTGCGACGCGCGTGGGAGGAGGCGACGGGCGCTGTACGCGCAAACGGCGAATAGCGGCGTCGGCAACGTCAGTCGAACGTACGCGACAGCGCTTGCACAAAGCTGCGCAGCTTGTCCGGAAGCGTCTGCCAGGCGCGGTGCGCGCGACCGATCTTGAGCCCGGCGCCCGTCTTGAACCGATCCACGAGGCGATAGTCCGTTGGGGCAACTCCCAAATCGAGCTCCGCTCGTCGGTAGATGTACCGATCGGTCAGAACGAGCTGCATGAATGGGCCAGTGCTCGGACTTACGAGGGCGGAAGTCCATTCGCCCAAGGGCACAGCGCGATCGAACGCGGAGGGGTCGAGCACATAGGGCGTGGGGACGCCGCCGTCATCGACCAAGAGGATGGGCGCCACGTGGAAGTGCTCGAAGTGGGCCGTACGGACATAGCGCTCGGAGTGGGACGATTTGATTGAGCCCCGCCCGACGAAGAACGCTTTGCCCGACACGAGGCCAATGCGATCCATGATGATCGCCATCTCGTGGGCCCGCGCGCTGCAATACTCGTCGCGGTATTCGAAAGGGATGTGATCTTGGCTCGCCAAGATCCGAAACACGATCTGCACCTCGTCTTTGCTCACGCGGCTCAACGACGGCGCGCCCCGAACAACGACGTTGCGCGTCGAGGGGCCTGAGCGCAAGGAGCCGGCTTCCAGGGGCGCTGTCTTGCGAGCCACACCGGTTTCGGTGAATCCCTTCGCGGCAGCATCGAGGCCCGCGCGCTGCCAGTAGTCGAGAGCTCCTCTTCCCAGTCCGAACGTTGCGAGGTCGACTCGGTATCGCTCTACTAGCTGTCGTAGCGCCTCGACCTCTGGGCCCACGTCTCTCTGCTGGAAACTCTCGCGCACGACATGGAGGATGGACCTGATGGCGTCCAGTTGCTGGTCGCTCGGGGACTGTGCCCCCTGCCTGGACGAAGATCTGCGGCGGGTGTGTTCTGCAGAAAAGTCGAGAAGGCTCGGCGCGCGCTTCGGCAACAGCTGGTTAGGCAATTGCTCGGCGTAGGCGTCGTCGAGATAGGGCGTGCGATCAGCGCCCGCCGCGTCACGCAGAGCCGCACTGTGGGCAGCGACTTCGCCAGATAGCTCGATACGCCCATGGCCGTACGTTTCGCTCCTGGTCGTACCACTCGTCTTGCGCATCCAATTCAATCTAGCAGGCTGTGAATCGGCGGGCAATCTCACGTTCGTCCTCCAGCTCTGACGACGTGCGCTCAGAGCCTGTGAACCTTTCGGCCGTTGAACGAGGTCGCTCCCTGTTGCGCGC
>CAYHNK010000360.1:0-4659 GCA_964357695.1 uncultured Bdellovibrionales bacterium
GCGTCGACCTCATCCTCGATGCGCAGCAGCACGCACGATTCGGCGGTCACCAGCCGAGGTGCGGTGAGCGTTACAAACGGAATACTGTGACGCTCGAGCAGCGAGCGAAACAGCGACGCGGCCGACGGCGCAATGGCGTAGGCCGTAGGTGCTCCGCGCGACGATTTGACGGCCACCGCCGTCATGAGGTTGGCGGTGGGAATGCGAATGGGCTTGCGGGTTGTCGCGTCGAGGACGGGGAACTGCGTCACCGCAAAGGCCGGATTGACCCACAGGTAGTTCGTCGGCACAAACAGCGGGGGTGGCCGCCGTCGCGCGCTTTCCACGATCTTGCGGTCGAGCGCGTGAGCTTGGGTGTTGGTTAGGAACCGTCGCAGCAAGACCAGGGACGCATCGACGCGGGCAGCGAGATCGGCGTCGGGATCCGGCGCCGCGTGCCAAGCGCCGGCTTCCATGATGAACGACAAACCGCCGTACATACCGACGGCGTTCATGGCGCTGTCGACGTCAGGGGCCGAGTGGCGCTGCTCTTGGTTCGGCGGCGACCCGCCCACCGTGTAGCGGTAGAAGGAGTGACCCGCCGCGGATTCGACGGCGGCGGACTCGTGTACCCAGCGCGCGGCGGCCGTGATGACCGCCGCATCAAACAGCGGGTTATTGAGTCCGTCGAGCGTGATGTCGGGCCAGGCCACCCAGCCGTGGCGCTGCCGGTCTTCATCGTCGCGCGCGAACTCATGGCAATCGACTGAGAGGTGCGGTCGCACGCGCTGCACGACCCGGTGGATCGCCTGGGTTTCAGGCTGCTCGAGCACCATGTGATCGCGATTGAGATCCGCGCCCGCGCCGTTGTGGCGCGTTCCTGCCTCGGCCCCGTCGGGATTCACCATCGGTAGGATCCAGAGGTCTACGTCAGCGGGCAGCCGCTCGGGTGCGCGCGCGATTTCCTGGATGAGAAGCAGCAGGGCATCCTTGCCGGAGACCTCGTCGCCGTGTTGTTGCGCGTAGAAGAAGGCGCGAAACGTGGGTCGCGGGCCGCGCGCGGCATGGACGAGGAACACCGTGCGCCCGCCAGCGGTCGTGGCCTCGTTCGTCACCGTGATCGGTCCCTTGCCGTTGACGCTCGCGAGAAACGCTTGCATCTCATCGTACGAGATGGTGTGTGCGATCGAGCGCGCATCGACCGGAAGGCTTCCAGCGCGGGCGGCACCGAATGGCGCCGCGCTGAGCAGGCCGATAGCGAGCAGGCGTCGTGCTGAGGGACCCGCGGGCATCATGGCGCGCTAGAACGGACCCCAGTGCATAAGGACTGGGGGAATGAGCAGCAGAAAGCTCACCAGCACCAAGACGAGCATGAGGGGCAAGAACCACCGTGCCCAGGTGCCCCACGGGATCTTCGCCATGCCCAGCACGCCCATGGTGACGGCGGAGGTGGGCAGAATCCCGTTGACGAACTCGCACAGCTGAAAAGCGTAGACCGTGGTCTGCCGGGTGATACCGACGAGATCCGAGAGTGGCGCCATGATCGGCATGGTCAACGCCGCCTGTGCCGTGCCCGAGTGGATAAAGAAGTTGATGGCCGCTTGCACCAAGAACATCACTTGGGCGGCGACCATCGTTGGCAACCGGACGATCGCACTCGAGCTGAAGTAGAGGATGGTGTCGAGGATTTGGCCTTCGCGGGCGAGGATTAGCAGGGCGCGACCGCAGGCGACGATGAGCGCGACGCCCACCATGTCCTTGGCTCCGCTGACAAAGCTCTTCGCAATCTCGCTGGGAGCGAGACCGCCAGCGGCCCCGGCCAACACACCGAGGGCCAGAAACAGTGCGCCGATTTCCTCGATGTACCATTGTGCCTGGAGGATGCCCCAAATCAGCACGGCCATGCCGACCAAGAACAGGGCGAGAACCGCGACATGGCGCGCTGGCCAACCACTCGGCGCGACGGCGACGGGTCCGATGTCGCGACTCCGGTCGAGCTCGTACACCGGGCTGAGCTCGGGTCGACGCTTGAGGCGGGCGGCGTAGATCATCACCCAGGCGACGACGATGCCGGTACCGATGAACCAGGTGATGACGCGGTAGCCGAGCCCCGAGTAGAGCGGCAAGCCACAGATCCCCTGTGCGACGCCGACGGTGAAAGGATTGAAGAAGGCCGCAGCAAAGCCGGCGGTGGCACCCAAGAACGGGATGGCGACGCCGACGATGGAGTCGTAGCCCAACGACAGGGACAACGGCACGAAGATGAGGATGAACGGGATGGTCTCTTCCGCCATGCCGAAGATCGACCCGCCCAGCGAAAACACCACCATCAAGGCTGGGATCGTCAGCTTCTCGAGTGTCGGGCGGGAGATCAAGGCTGCGGTGATCTTCTTGATGCCAAACTCGATGGCGCCCGTCGTCTGGAGCACCTGGAAGGCGCCGCCAATGATGAGCAGAAAGGCGATGATGAGCGACCCATCGACAAAGCCTTTGAGTGGCGCAGTCAGCAACCACTGCGGACCCAAGTACACCTTCTCGATGACCCGATATGTGCCGGCCACCGGCACCGTCCGCCCGTCGGTGACCACCGTTTGGTACAGGCCCGAGGGCAGCACCCACGACAAGAGCAGCGCAAAGAGGACGAGCGAGCTGACGAGCACCAGCGTGTGCGGCATGCGCACAGGCGATGACAACGCTGCATTCGATTGGGCGACGGGCGAGGAGGTGCCGGGCGAAGGTGCGCGATCGGGCGTCATGAGATGAGCGCCGTGGCAATGGCCGCGCCGGTAGCCAGATCGTCGAGCAGAATGTACTCGTCGTTGCCGTGCGGATTGGCGGCACCGATGCCGAGGTTCACGGTGGGCAGTCCGCGCGCGTTGCGCGAGTTGGCGTCAGCGCCCCCGGCAGACACTTGCTGTGTGGCATCGAGCCCAACGGTTTGCATGGCACGAGCGACGCGGCGGTAGAGCGGGCTCGTGGTGTCGACGGTGTACGGCTCGAAGTCCCACGTCGATTGCATGTCGATCGTAGCGCCCGCGGCGGCTGCCTCGTCGCGAAAGCGCTGCGTGAAAAGATCCACCAATTCATCGACCCGCGCCGCGCGGACGCTGCGGATTTCGGCTTCAACAATTACCTCATCCGGCACGACGTTCGTTGCCGTGCCGCCGCGGATGAGGCCAACGTTGGCCGTCGTCTCGCCGTCGATGCGGCCAAGGGGCAAGCGTGCGATGGCCTTTGCCGCCACCGCGATGGCGTTGATGCCGCGCTCGGGGGCAATGCCCGAGTGTGAAGCCTTGCCCTTGACGGTGACGACGAGATGTCGGCAGCCGTACGAGCGGCAGACGATGTTGCCGGGACGCAACGAGGAATCAAAGCAGGCCGCTTGCCGGACGCTGGCGCCTAGCGAGATCTGTTGTGCCCCCACCATGGAGGTTTCCTCGCAGATCGTAAATCCAAGCGTGAAGTTGCTGGGGCCGCGCGCGAGCACCTGCTCGGCCGCACACAGGAGAATGGCAATGCCGGCGCGGTTGTCGACGCCGAGCACGGTCGTGCCATCTGACGTAATGCGATCGGTATGGATCTGCGGCTTGCTGGCGCCGCTTGGGCGGGCCGTGTCCATGTGCGCGAGCAGCGCCAAATCGCCTCCTCCTCCTGCTCGCGCCACGACGTTGCCGCTGTCGCCACCCGACGGATCGCGCGCCTCGTCCTCGCGCACCTCCATCCCGAGACCCCCGAGGAACTGGCGGATGTAGTCGGCGACGCCGCGCTCGTGACCCGAGGTGCCCTCGATGGCGGCGAGCTGGAGGAAGAGTTCGACGACGCGCGGGTGATCGGGCATGGCCCCGCGCTCATAGTCGGAGCGCGACGCCCAGTCCAGCGCCACGTTGGCCGATCGCGCGACGGTCCTGGGCTGGCCGTTGACCGATCGTGTCGCGGTACGCTAGGAGCATGCTCGCAATGTCGATGGCACTCGTGACGGGCGGCAGCCGAGGGATCGGTCGGGCCGTTGCTATGGACCTCGCGCGCGCAGGCTTTGACGTCATCGTCACCTGCCAGGCCCAGCGGGCGGCCGCCGATGAGACGGTAGAGCAGATCCGCGCGCTCGGACGCAAGGCCGTGGTGGCGCAATTCGACGTGGGGGCAGGCGAAGCAGCGGAGGCCGCGGTGAGCGCGCTCGTCGAAGAGCATGGCTGTCCCGATGCCCTCGTCAACAACGCCGGCATCACCCGCAACGGCATGTTTGCGATGATGAGCCGCGCGTCGTGGGAGAATGTGCTCGCGACGAATCTTGGCAGCTTTTATGCGACGACGCGGCCCGTTGTGCGGCAGATGCTGCGCCGTCGCTCGGGACGCATCGTCACCATCACCTCCATCTCAGGGGAGCGCGGCAACGCCGGGCAGGTCAATTACGCGGCCAGCAAAGCCGGCCTCATCGGCGCCACCAAAGCGCTCGCCCTTGAGCTCGCGCCTCGCGGCATCACCGTCAACGCGGTCTCCCCGGGCCTCATCGACACGGACATGGTCGCCAACTTGCCGCACGACAAGATCGTGCCGCTCATTCCCATGGGGCGCATGGGGACGGCCCTCGAGGTTGCTGCGGTCGTGACCTTTCTGTGCTCTGCCAAGGCGAGCGAAGTCACCGGCCAGCTGATGCGCGCCAACGCCGGGCTCGGAACCAGA
>CAYHNK010000361.1:0-4649 GCA_964357695.1 uncultured Bdellovibrionales bacterium
TCGACGCTCACCGGCACGGCGCCGCTCAACGCGTCGCTCGATGCTAGTGCGCTTCCGTATGTGCAGCCGTACGACAGCTATGTCGGTGAGCCGGCTGTGGATGACCCCGCGCGTTTGCGCTTTAGCTTGGGTGAAGGCGGCGGCGAGCTCTTCGGCCTGTCGCCAGGCACCGCCACGCTGACCCTCACCGACCCGAGCCCACAGCACCCCGCCAGCGCGCGCATCGACATCGAGGTGGCCGAGCCGCCAACACTGTTGGCCCTCAAAGCAGATCGGCTGGTACGGCGTACTGCCACCGCAGATGTCACAGTGCCCATCGCTGCAAACATCGGTACGCCGCGCCGCGTGCTGTGGGAATCGAGCCGGGACGCGACGGTGGTCGTCGGCACGACGGGTGTGGCGGTCTACTTCGCGGATGGCGGGAGCGCCGTGCACGCGATCCCCTGCGGCGCGGTCGCGATTCGTAGCGCAGCCCTCACCGACGCACGAGCCGAGCGTGGTCGCGCCGATGCGGATATGGCCCTGCTGGTCGAGGACGCAACAGCGGCCGTGCGTTATTGCGAAATCGATCCGATCAGTGGCGATGCCGTGGTCGCAGCCCAGACGATCCCACTGGGCAGCTGCGCGGGTGCGCCAACCGAGCTCGTCGTCGACCCGCTCACCGGCGTACGTGCGGCGCTCACCGCCGGGTGCATCAGCCGCTTTGTCGTCACCGCAGGCACGCTCACGGGCCTCGACTCGCGCGCCAACGCCGGCCTGACTGCGGCGCCGAGCCATGCGGTGCTCGACGCCTACGGCGCCGCGGCGATCGTGCTCACGAGCTCACAGCCACCGCTTGCCGGATCGTGGGGCATCGGGCTCGACCTGCCCGTTGGCGGACCGTTCGTGATCGCCGGGCAGGACGGTACGCACGCGTCTGCCATCGCCGTCGATCCCTTGCGTGGCGCACAGATCATCGCAGGCTTTTCGCAGGCTAGCGCCAGCGACCCCAAGGTCGCGACGCTGTTCAGCGTTGCCAATCGCTTCGGCACCAACGTGAGTGCCACCAGCAGGCGGTCGACCGCCCTGGGCTCACTGAGCTTCGACCGCCTTGCCGTCGATGCCAGCCATCGCCTGCTCTACGCGGCTGACAACGGTGTCGCGCCAGCGCTATGGACCTTTCCACTCGACAGCGTGCACGCCGGCTCCGCCTTTGATGTCGGCACGCGTCGCGTGTGGCTCGACGCCACGCCGGTCGTCGATCTCGCCATCGCCGGGCCGCAGGCGCTCGCGCTGAGCCCGTCCACCGCCGAGCCCGGGGCCCTCGCCACCATCGCGGGTCTGGGTTTTGCAGGCCGGGGACGCGACGAGGTGTTTGTCAACGGTCTGGCCGCCCAAGTGCTCGGCTCGTCGACCACCGCGGTGCAGTTTCGCGTGCCGCCCGCCCTCAACGACTGGCCGACCACCCGCCGCGGGGTCTTTGTCACTGTGCGCAGCCACGGTCGGCTCTCCGGTCCCGTGCTCAGCACCGCCGGCGGCCAGCCGGCACTCACCGTCGAGCCGGCGCGGCCGTATCGCGCGTTCTACTACTACGCGAATTCCTACGCGTGTACCGCGGGCGACTGCACGCTCACCCCACAGCTCGTACCGACGGCGGGCAGCGAGATCATGGGACTGCTGCCGAGCAGCACCGGGGCCGATTTCTTCGTTCCGGGCTATAGCCCTGTGCCCTACCTCGTCGAATCGCCGGACGGCGGTCTGTTCCGCTCCATGGGCGGTCGGATCCTGGGGGTCACGCGCGACGGCACCTCATGGCTGGAGACCAACCGCCTGTCGTTTGAGGTCAGTGCGGGCAGCGAGCAGCGCCGTGTCGATTTAGCGACCTTGCCTCAGGGCACGCCGCACATCGCCTTGAGTCCCAGCGGCGAGCTCGTGGCACTGGCGCGCGGCAACTCCTTCGCGCTCTACGCGCTGTCCACGCTGGAGGCACAGGGGGCGCCACAAACGAGCACGGTCGATCCCATCGGCGCCGTGGCTTTCACCGCCGATGGCCAAGAGCTCGTGCTCGCCGGCAACAGCGCCGCGCTCGACATTCGCCGTCTCGCGGCGCTCGGGACGGCGATTGTGCCGACCAGCTCGGGAAGCTGCTCGTACTCCGGCCTGGTGCCCCTCGATATGCAGGCGCGCGCGGATAGCAGCGACGAGGTCGCGATTCTGTTCGGCTCGGTGGGCTCGAGCGCGCTCAGCAGCGCCACCTTGCGCACGACGAGCGGCGGCGGCAAAGAGCTCTACTGCCGCACGAGCATGACGCTGCCCGCAGGCACCACCGTCGACAGCGCCGTGCTCTCACCTACGGGCGCGTGGACCTACGTCACCGACGACTATATCGGCTACTCGCAGTCGGCGCGACTGTACACGAGCGGCGATTTCGACACGATGCTGTCCCTGGCGTCGCTCGGCTACTATCTGTCCGGCGTCGAAACAGCGATTTCTACCGACGATTCTGTGCTACTCGCCACGACGCCTACCTATAGCTACTTCTTCTCCATGCAGGATATGCCATGATCATCGCTCCGGTGTTGCTCACTCTCTCGGCGCTCGGCGCGGCTGCGCCAACGCCCCTCGAGCGCGCGGAAGTCGCCCTCGATGCCGGTGATCTCGCGCAGGCCAGCGACATTCTCGATGAGGCCTTGGCCGCGGATCCCGACGACGTCGACGCCCTCTGGGCAGCAGCACGATTGGAGCTGCGACGCGACCACCGCGAGCGGGGCATCGAGCTGTTGCGGCGTGTGCTCGATCTCGACCCCTACAACGACGAGGCGCACTTCGATTTGGCGCAGGCGCTCTTTGACGATGGCGAGCGCGCGGCGGCACGCGCCAGCGTGGACTCGCTGCTCGAGCGTCATCCGCAGTATCCACCCGCCCTGCTACTGAAGCTGGGCATGGATGGCTACATCGCGGCTCCGAGTGCTCGACGCTCGCCGTGGCGGCCACAGCTGCGGGCTGGCGTGAGTGCAGGCTACGACTCCAATCTGGCTCTCGACCCCGGTACGGTGGAGGCCGCGTCGCGCAAGGACGCGGCGCTCATGGGCCTCGACGCCGCGGTCGTGCTCAACTATGACCGCGAGGAACGTCCGGCGACGTTCTTTGTGCGCCTCGTCACCCTGCAGGCGTTGAACGGCGGTCCCAACGACGCCGACCTCGCGAGCCTCGTGCCAACCACCGTCGAAGCCGGCGCCATCGCTCAGCGGTCACTCGGCGCCTTCGTGGCCGCCGCCGACCTGCGCGTGCAGGAGCTGTTCGTCAATCAGTTCGCGACCGAGGTTCAGCGCCTCGTCGCGCCGAGCGTGTGGGCAGGACGGCGCGTTGGCGTGCACTTCGTACGCCTACTCGGTGGCGTCGAGTGGCGCCAGCCGGTCGAGCTGGTGGGCGACTCCCCCAAGAGCCTGACGTTCAAGGTGGCGCTGCGCGAGCAGCTGCGACTTGAGCGCCTGCTGCTGGTGCTCGATGGCGGCGCGCGACAAAACGCCGCGCTCGGACAGACGGCGGCGCAGCGTGATGAGGCCGCGACGCAGCTCGCCACCGTCGGCACGGGCTTTCGCGAGCTGTACGTCAGCGCTTACGGCGAATACGCGCTCACCCCCACCCTCGGCGTGCTAGGTCAGATTGTCGCCCAGGCGCGCCAGCTCGATGCGCGCGACCAACGCGAGAGCACCTACGATGCGCAACTTGGCGCACGGGCGACATTCGGGCTGACCGAGGTGCAGGCGTTCTACGACTACGGCCGCAACCTGTCGGGTCCCGAGCGCTCCTACGAGCGCCACCAGGCCGGCATGGCGATCCGCTTCTGGTACGAGTAAGGGAGACTGGACATGACACTGTCGGTTGTTTTTGCGCACGTCGTGCTCGCCAACGCGGCCATCGCGATGCAGGTCGTCGGCGACGTGAAGGTCGAAGTGGGTGGCACCGTCACGCCACTCGTGCGCTTTGCGCAAGTCGCTGAAGGCGCCACGGTGTCGACCGGGGCCGACGGGCGGGCGTCGCTGCGCCTGCCGAGCGGCTCACTTCTGCGCCTTGGGCCCGAGACGCACATCGCCCTCACCGCGGTCGAGCGCGGCAATCCTGCGGCCAAGCGCAAAGAATCGGTGCGCGTCGTTGTCGGGCGCGTCTGGGCGCACGTGATGGGCCTGCTCGGCACCGATTCGCGGTTCGATGTGGCCACGTCCAATGCCGTCGCTGGCGTGCGCGGCACCTCGTTCTGGGTCACGGCGCAAAAAGACCGCCCGAGTCAGTTTGTGCTCGAGCACGGCGCCCTAGCCATCCATCGCGGGGACATCGAGCTTCTGCTCGACCGACCCGGGGCAAGCGCGGCTGCCGGCGCCGCGGGCCTGTCCGCGGGCGCGCAGCTCGACGCCTGGGCACTCGCCGCTTTGCGACGCGACACGGGAGGCGCAGGCGCGTCACTCGTCAGTCGTCTCGGTGGGGATCGCGGCGCCCTGCTCCAACGTGGCCAGCGTCGCCATGAGCTGCGTCAGGTGATCGTCGCGCCGGATATGGCACTCGACAGCCCGGTCACCGCACCGCGCGTCGGCGACGAGGTACGGGGTCTCGCGGAGATCCGCATCCGCGTGCTCTTGCCGGCTCAATGATGGGGGGAGAAAATGGTGGAG
>CAYHNK010000362.1:0-4636 GCA_964357695.1 uncultured Bdellovibrionales bacterium
AGCTGCCTCGACCTGCATTACCCCCTCCGAGGCCGCGCGCGGGTCCGCTTTGTGTGCGCGAATTGCTGACGCGTCCGCGCGCACACGCCACTTGTCCACTACCTCCTTCGGCCACCAATCGTTCGTCCTCACCTCTTCGGGCAAGTAGACGCCAATTCCCAGGATTCCAACGTTCGTTTCTGCGCGCATCGCTGCCCTCACTTCGACCGTACGGTCGGTACTACGTCTATCAGGCGACCTTGACGAGTCGCAACTGCGGATGCAGCTTTTCTGGCTTGACCGGCCTTGCCAACCTCGCGAGCTGTTCCCCTCGGCCGTGCTTGGGCATGTGCACGCTCGCGTCGATGTCGACCTCGGCGACGAGCGGTCCGGCGCCCGCGTGCGCAAAGAGGCGCTGCTGCATGTCGCCCGGCCTTGCGATGCGGGTCGCTGCGAGTCCCAGCGCCTGACCGAGTGCGAGGACGCTCATTGGGCCGGTAGGATAGGGCGGCGTGCGGCCGAGTGCCTCCACGTTGCCGCGCTCGACCATCGTGAAGCGCCAGTCGTTGAGCACCACGACGAGAATGTCGATCTTCTCGGTGGCAATGGTCAGCAGCTCGCCCATCTGCATGGCGAGACCGCCGTCACCGCAGATGGCGACCACTGTGCGCTCGGGGTGCGCGAGCTTCGCGCCCATCGCGGAACCGATGGCACAGCCCATCGACCCCATGCCCGTCATGGCCACAAACGCGTCGGGGCTCGTCGACTTGATGTAGTGCACCGCAAAACCGTAGTGATCGCCGGCATCAAGCGCGTAAATGGTGTCCGCCGGCAGGACTTGCTGCAGCTCCCAGAGGGCGCGCTGCGGCGTGATCTTTCCTTCGTCGCCGACGGCGAGCTGCTCGGGGTCGGTGTAGTAGCGGATGCCGTAGGTACGCTGCTCAGCGGCGGCGGGCATCTGCTCGCGTAGGCGATCGAGAAATTGATCGGCCGGTGCGGCGATGCTGAGCGCCGTAGCGTAGGTGCGGCCGACGTGCGCGGCGTCGAGATCGACGTGGATGAGACCGTACTTGGGCTGGAGCAGCTCGCTCCAACCGTCGGTGGCGAGATCTCCGAGCCCGGTGCCGAGCACCAGGAGGACGTCGAGCCCTTCTTTGAGAAAGTCGCTCGACGACGGATGACCGCCCATGCCGAAGACGCCAAGCGCCAGCGGATGATCCTCGGGGAAGACGCCCTTGCCGCGCGGCGTCGTCATCACGGGGATTTGTGTGTGCTCGGCGAACGCGCGCAAGGCCTGCGGACCGTGGCCTTCACGCACACGGGCGCCGACGAAGATCGCCACCCGCGGATAGCGGGTCAGGAGGTAGCGCGCGCGGCTGACGGCCTTTTCGGAGACGGTGAACGTCGTGTGCACGTCGACGGCGATTTCCGGCGGTACGATTTCGGCGGACGTGACATCCAAGGGCAACGTGATGGCGACGGGGCCCTTCTTGCCCGAGAGGGCGGTGGCGATGCCACGTTGCAGCATGGTGGGTGCGGCGTTTGATTCAGGGATCTCGAAGGCGAGCTTGGTGATGCTGCGCATCATGCCGACGATGTTGAGGTTGTGCGAGCTGCCTTCTTGCAGCGCCCGGCGTCCCTGCACCTTGCGCGGCACCTCGCCAGCGAGCAGGAGCACAGGCAGGCCTTCGAGATAGGCGGAGGCAAGGCCATTAAAGCAGTTGAGCACCCCGGGGCCGGAGGTCACCATGACGACACCGAGCTTGCCGGTCGTGCGCGCGTAGCCCGCGGCGGCGTACATCGCGCCGGTTTCGTGACGCGTGGTGATGACGCGCACCTGCGGGCGATCGAGCAGAGCGTCGTAGAGCGGCGCGATGGTGCCTCCCGGAATGCCGAAGATGACCTCGACGCCGTGCTCGATGAGCAAGTCGATGAGCACATCGGCGGTACGGGCAGCGCCGAGCGCACCCTCGTCAGGTCGATCATCGACCACGGCGGCAGCTTGCGCGTCGTCTGGCGGCAGCACAGTTGAGTCAGTCATCGCAGCGACCCCGGACGCCCTGCGTGCTTGTCCATGCTATCCGACGTCGGGCCGCTCACGCGCGCGCGGCCTGACGGTTACGGAGCAGCGGCGTACCGCTCTTCGAGCTCGATGCCGAGCTCGGTCAATACCCGTGCAATGTCGATCGGCTTGTGCATACACAGCCGGGCGCCGGCGGCGAGCGCTTTGGCCTCGAGCTCGGGCGTCAGCTGGCCGCTGGCGATGATGATGTCGATCTTCTGCGTCTCGGCATTCGCCTTGAGGCGCTTTAAGACCTCGAGGCCGTCGACCTGCGGCATGAAGATGTCGAGGATCGCGAGCTGCGGCTGGAAGCGACCGAGCTGCACCAAGCCGTCGATGCCGTTGTCGACGACCAGCAGATCGACGAAGTTTTGATAGGGCTTAAAGAGCCGCGCGAGGGAGGCGAGCTGGCGCGGGTCGTCGTCGACGACGAGCAGCCGCCGGCGTGTGGCGCTCTGCAGGCTGCGCGGCACCGGCATTTCGTGCTCTCGCAAAAAGACCACGAGATCGGCGGCACGAATGCGGCGGTGGCCGCCCGGGGTGCGAAAGGCGCGTATGCGCCCGTCTTTGACCCACTTGTTGATAGAGCTCGGATTGACCTGCAAGAGGCTTCCGACCTGGTGCGAGGTGAGCAGGCTGTCTGCGGCGATCGTCTGTGCTTTCATCGGATACCTTCCTTGGCGATCTGCGACTGTTCACCCTGGAGAACGGCATATTAGCGATTTTGTTTAGGTCTAACAAGCTCCCGCGAGCCGCGCAGCCACGTGCGCCGCGATCGCGGCGGCGGCGGTGAGCCCCGGTGAATCGATGCCGACGAGATGCACGATGCCACTCTCCTCGTCGTGATCGATGACGAAGTCACGAAAGGCGACGTCGTTACCGCCGAGCTTCGGGCGCACGCCCGCGAAGTCCGGGGAGAGATCGCTTGCCTGCACCGCGGGCAGATAGCGCTGCACCGCCTCGGCGAAGGCCTGCGCCTTGCCGGCATCGATGTCGTAGCGCGGCGCCGAGACGTATTCGGTGTCCGGGCCGAGGCGATAGCGGCCGCCGAGATCCATGGTGACGTGCACCCCGAGGCCGCCCGCGTGGGGCAGGGGATAGACGAGACGCTCGGTGGGACGGGCGAGGCGGCCGCTGATGGCGAAGTAGTCGCCCTTGCACGGAAAGATGCGCCACGCGCACGCGTCAATGTCGATGCCGCTCATGGCGGCGATGCGATCGCTCGCGAGACCTGCGGCGTTGACGACGACATCGGCCTCCAAGGTGAAGTGCTCGCCATCGTGTGACTGCGTCGCGATCTGCGTTGCGCCACCGCGACGCTCGAGGGCCATTACCTCGGTGTTGAGCACGACGACGGCGCCGTGCTGCTCGGCCTCGGCGCGGTAGCTCTGCGCCAGCTCGTGTGCGTCGACGATGCCCGTTTCGGGAGAGTAGAGCGCCGCCACGGCGTGCACGCGCGGCTCGCGACGTCGCACCTCGGCACCATCGATGAGCTCGAGCGCGCCAGCGCCGTTCTCGCGACCGAGGGCGTACAGCGCTTCAAGCCGAGTGACCTCATCGCGCGACGTTGCGACGACGAGCTTGCCGGTCTTGCGATGGCCGATGCCGAGCCGCGCGCAGCGCTCGTAGAGGAGCGTGCGTCCTTCGACACACAGCCGTGCCTTCAGTGACCCGGGCGGGTAGTACAACCCTGCGTGGATGACGCCGCTGTTGCGCGACGAGGTCTCCTCGGCAATACGCGCGTGTCGCTCGAGGACGATAACGTCATGGCGGCGCCGCGCCAGCTCCTCCGCGCATGCGAGGCCCACGATGCCCGCGCCGATGACGACGACTTGCATGCCGCGCAGCGCGACCGTTACGGCGCCAACCGATCCATCGTCCGCGCAAAGGGGATGGTCTCACGCACGTGATGCAGGCCGCACACCCAGGCAACCGTGCGCTCGACCCCAAGGCCGAATCCCGCGTGGGGTACCGAGCCGTAGCGGCGCAGATCCAAGAACCACTCGTAGTCCTGGCGGGGCAGTTGGTGCTTCTCGATGGCTGCTTCGACGATGGCGAGGTTGTCCTCGCGCTGGCCGCCGCCGATGATTTCGCCGTAGCCCTCGGGGGCGAGCACATCGACCGAGCGGCTCACCTCGGGGCGCTGCGGGTCGTGCTTCATGTAGAACGCCTTGATGGCCGACGGGTAGCCGTGGACCATCAGCGGTCGATCGTAGCGGCGCGTCAGCTCCGTCTCGTGCGGGCTGCCAAAGTCCATGCCCCACTCGATGGCGAGCTGCTCGCGTAGCTCCGGGTCTTGCGTCTCGGCGCGGATCTTGGCGATCTGCACGAGCGCGTCGTCGTAGCTGATACGCGGGAAGGGCTTTTGCACGTTCTTGAGCGCCGTCAAATCCCGCTCGAGCACGCTCGTCAGCTCCTTTTCGTGCGCTTCGAGCACGCGACCGACGATCGAGACGAGAAAGTCCTCGGCCAGATCCATGTCGCCCTCGAGATCCATGTACGCGACTTCCGGCTCCACCATCCAGAACTCGGTGAGATGCCGGCGCGTCTTCGATTTCTCGGCGCGAAAGGTCGGCCCAAAGCAGTAGCTGCGAC
>CAYHNK010000363.1:0-4634 GCA_964357695.1 uncultured Bdellovibrionales bacterium
GTCTACGCCGCCACGCATCAGTACCGGCCGGGCGACTACATCGCCTCCTTCGTCGGCTTCATCGGCCTGGCGACGCCCAACTTCCTGCTGGCGCTGGTGCTGCTCTACATCGGCAAGGTGTATTTCGGCGTCTCGGTCGGCGGCGTGGGAGACCTCCACGCGGACGGGCGACCCGACGCCCGAGCCTCCGATCCTCATCAGCGGCCGTCGGCCCCGCATCCTCGTGGCCGAAGATCAGGACGATCTGCGTGACTTCCTCGTCGAGGTGCTGTCTGAGGACTTCGATGTCGTCACCGCGGCAGATGGCGTCGAGGCCATGGAAAAGATCCGCGCCGAGCCGCCCGATCTGCTCGTCTCCGACGTCATGATGCCCCGCAAGAGTGGCGTCGATATCTGCGAGGAGATTAAAGCCCACCCCGAGTGGCGCCGCATCTCGGTGATCCTGCTCACCGCGCGCAGCGGCAATGAGGCGACGCTCGAAGGCTACAGCGCCGGCGCCGATGACTTTGTCGGCAAGCCCTTTCACGTGCGTGTACTGCTCGCGCGCGTGCGGGCGCAGCTCAAGCTTCAGGCACTCGCGCTACAGCTCGCGAACCAGGTGCGCTTTGTCGCGACAGGCACGCTCGGCGCCGGCGTGGCACACGAGGTACGCAATCCGCTGAACGCGGTCGTGCAGGCCTCGCAGGCATTGGCGATGTTTCCCGATCTCGGAGCGGAGGCCACCGAGCTCGTCGAGGTCATCGCGGACGGTGCCGACCGCATCCTCGGCGTCGTCTCGGCCCTCGAAGAGCACGTGCGTCCGGCCGATGGCGACCGCGCGTCGCCCTGCGATATCGAGAGGTCGGTGCGCTCATCCTTGCGTCTCATCGCCCACAAGCTGCGCGGCATCGAGGTCGAGGTGCGGGTGTCGACGCGCCAGCGCGCGCTCGTCAACGTACGCCACTTCAATCAGGTGTGTCTCAACCTGCTCGACAACGCCGCACGCATGCACCCAAGCCATATCTGGGTCGACATCGAAGCCAACGCGACGCACCTACGCCTGGTGGTGAGCGACGATGGTCCCGGCGTCAGCCCCAGCGTCGCAACGCGCATCTTCGATCCGTTCTTTCCGACACGCGAAGGGGGCGAGGGCATGGGGCTCGGGCTCTTTGTGTCGCGCAGCCTCATGCAGCAAAACGACGGCACGATTCGCTACGAAGCGCGCGACGGCGGCGGCGCCCGCTTTGTCGTCGAGCTTCCGGGGGATCCGGTGACGCGCGAGCGTGCGGCGTAGACGAGACGGCTAGCGCAGCTCGACGGGCAGGGTGAGACCGGGGTATTTCGCCAGCACCGGTTGAATTGCCTTCTTGGCAAAGACCACCGAGGCCTTGCCCGCGAGCTTCTCGAAGCAGACTACCACCTCGTGCAGTACCTCCACGGGGTCGCGGCCGAGCTCCAGGATCGTGCCGCCGTCATCGAGGCGCAGCCCCACGATGCCGTGCAGCTTGCGCACCGCGAGGGGGCCAAACGAGCGCATCTTGTCGCGCACCACCGCCTCGATGAGGGCGACGTAGCCTTGCTGATTGACCACCGGGGTCGGCATCAGACGACGCTCTTGCGGGCGACGACGGCCGCCGCGACAAAGCACGCCGAGCCGAGGGTGATGAGCGCCCCCATCACCATGAGCAACACGTGCTCGCTGATGACGTCGAAGACCGCGAGCAGCTCGAAGAGCGAGTGGACGAAGACGGCAAAGAAGATGCCGGCACTCATCAGCTTGAGCATCGCGCCAAAGTCTCCGCCGATCTTGGGGATCATGAGGCCGAGCTGGACGATGGCCAGCAGGCTCAGCAGCATGGCGACGATGTTGGCGAGTGCAGAAATTGACATGTGCGAGGTTCCTTCCGTTGGACCGTGCGTAATGCGGGCAGAGTGTCACACGGGCGGCAGTCTCTTCGCAATCGGCAGGCCGACGACGGCCCCCACGAGCGCCACGGCCACGAGCTCGCCCACCCACGTGGCGATCATCATCGGCGAGGTCGCAGCGCGGGTAGCATCGAGGGACGTACCCGCGAGCACCCACGGCAGGTGGGCCAGCGACAACAGCGCTCCCAACGCGGTGAGCACGGCGAAGCGCCGCCACGAGGGTCCGGGCAGGCGTTGCCAGAACGCCACCTGCGCCATCAAACCGGCCAGCAGCGCCGCCGTCAGCCACAGCGTCGGCATGGTGGCGCCCGCAGGGGCGTTGATAACCGCGTGACGCGTGATCCAGTCGCGCGTCGGCTCGGCGAGTCGCGCGAGACTGTGCGGCGCGAGACAGTTGACGATAGCGTTGACCGCCCACGCCAGATAGAGCGCAGTCTGCAAACGCCGGGCCTTCGAGACCGCGTCACGCATGCTAGGGACTTCGCACCCAGGCGAGCACGCCCGTCGTCAGCGCCGGCAGGTAGGTGACCAGCAGCACGCCCGCGGTGCGCACCGCCAGGTACGGCCCGGAGACGCGATAGAGCTCGGTGAGCGGTCGCTTAAAGCGCGTCGAGGCGAGAATGAGATTCAGACCCATAGGTGGAAAGAGAAAGCCGAGCTCCATGTTGGCGAGAAAGACGACCCCGAGGTGCACGGGATCGATGCCATACGCGAGCGCCAAGGGCGCGAGCAGCGGCGCCAGGATGACGATGGCCGAGAAGATCTCGAGCACACTGCCGAGAACGAGCAGCGCGGCATTGAGCACCAACAGAAAGGTGAGCGGTGAGCTGATGTGCACGCGCGTCCAGGCGAGCACGGCCGCGGGGATTTCCGCGTCGACGAGATAGCTCGTAAGACCCATGGCGACGCCCAGCAAGATGAGCACGGCGCCGACCAGCATGGCGGCGTTGGCGAGCACCCGCGGGAGCGTGCGCCGCGGATCGATGTCGCCAAAGACAAAGCTCTGCGAGACGATGGCCCCGACGAGCGCTAGCGCCGCGGCTTCCACCATGGTCGCCAGACCCGTAAAGATGGTGACGACGACCAGAATGCCGATGCCAAGCTCCCACTTCGCGCCCCACAGCGCCACCGCGGCCTCGCGCGGCACGAAGGCCTGACGCGGAGCCTTCAGGCGCGCGCCGTAGATGACGCTATAGAGTGAGACAAAGAAAATGAGCAACAGGCCCGGCACAAAGCCGGCGATGAACAGATCCTCGACGCTCGTCTGGGCCACGACCGCATACAAGATCACCGGCAGGCTGGGAGGAAAGAGCAGCCCGAGTGAGCCAGCCGAGGTGATGAGCCCGATGCTAAAGCCGCGCGGGTAGCCCTCACCGACGAGCAGCGGCAGCATCAAGCCGCCAAGGGCCAGGATGGTGACCCCCGAGCCACCGGTGAAGGTGGTGAACGCCGCGCACACGAGCGTTACCATCAACGCCATGCCGCCGGGCAGCCAGCCCACCAATGCCCGCGCGAGTCGCAACAAGCGTGTGGACGCGCCGCCTTGCGCCAAGACGTAGCCGGCGGCGGTAAGGAGCGGGATGGCGGGCAGCGTCGCCGAGGCGACGAGGCGATAGGTCTCGGCCGGCACCGAGGCAATGGGTGTCCCATCGTGAAAAAAAAGCAGCATCGCCATGCCGGCCATGGCGACGAACACCGGGGCGCCGAGCAAGAGCGCCGCGAAGATGGCGAGCGTCGCCGGCACGAGCAACAACGACGCCTCACCGGCCCACAAGCCCACGGTGGCGAACACGATCGTCAGAGCGAAGGCGAGGGCGCGGTCGCGTAGGGTGTCGGCGGCGTGCCAGACAAAGCGCACCGCCATGAGCGCGAGGGCCACGGGCATCACGAGCTCGCTCGTCCACTCGGGAATGCCGCCGGGCAGCGTGCGTGGCATGGTGGCATCGGCTTGCACGAGCAGCGCACTCGCGTAGGTGAGGATTGCCGTCACCCCGGCCGACAACGCACCGACATAAATGCGCGCGGGACCGCGCCACGTCTCGGGCAGCAGCGCACCACTGGCGAGCGCCAGATGTTTGCCCGAGCCTGAGGCGAGCAACGCGCCGAGAAAGCCAATCCACAACGTCAGGTGCTGCGTAAAGAGCAGCGAGCCGGGGATGCCAGCGACGCCCAAGCGACGCGAGACCGCTTCCAGGGTCGGCAGGATCGCCATGGCCACGATGATGACCACCGTAAGCCAGCGCTCGCCGTGACGAAAGCCACGGCGGATGCGACCAAACGGCGCCGTCGCGTCAGCGCTCATGGCGTGTGTCGTGCGCCCCCAGCGTGACTGGCGCGGTAGGCATCACGGACCTTCTTGACCTCGTCGAACTGCACCTCCGTCACGACGCCGCCGCGCACCGCGCCCCAGCTCTGCTCGGCGAGCTTGTTCCACGCCACCGTATCGAGCGTGAGCACCTTGAGACCGTTCTTCTGCATCGCCACGACCGCGTCGGCTTGCAGGCGTACGACCTCGGCGTTGACCTTGTCGCCGTACTCCTTGGCGATGGCCAGCAGCTTCGCCTGCATCGGCGCTGGGATTTGTTGCCAAGTCTCGGCCCGCACCACCGTGGCCCCCGGCAGGTGTCCCCACGCCGTGCTGGTCATGTACGGCGTGTACTCGTACCACCGCGCCGTCAGCGCCATCACCGGCGTTGCCAGAAACCAGGTGCCAACGATGAGTGGCAGGG
>CAYHNK010000364.1:0-4610 GCA_964357695.1 uncultured Bdellovibrionales bacterium
TGCAGCGAGAGCCCCTTGCTCAGGTGCTGCTCGGGCGCGTAACGCTGCTCGGCGTACACGACGCCGCAGTTGCCCACTGAGAACCAACAACCCAAAGGAGGAGTCCGTCATGCAGAGAATGGAAGAGCTGGCGATGTCGTTCCCGAGTCTCGTCGACAAGCCCGGAGTGAAGCCGTGGGACGCGTTCGCGCTCGATGCGTGGGCGAGCGGGCCGGTGCTCAGTCACGAGGCGCTGATGTCGGCGCGGCTGCTGCTCATGATCTGGGACCCATATACTGAATGGACATGCGGGCGGTTCGAGCTGCTCGATGCGCTGGCGTTGTGGGATGCGGCGCATCGGGCGGCATTCTTGAGGTGGGCGGCGACGGGGTGGAGGGCGTGAGCTGCCGAAACTGACGTGCGATTCTGCCGCGCAGTTCGTGAGAGGCAGAGCATCCCCTCGGTGCGCCGGCGCCACCGCCATGCAGTCGAGCAAGGCGTTGACGCCAGCATCCTCCACGGAAATGTATGTGCTCGATTCGCATCGTGGTGATAGCCTTGATGACGGGGAGAGCGCGAACGGAAAGGGAGGCAGGCGATGCGAGGGTTGCGCAGTAGGGTTTTCGTGTTCGTAGCAGGCGTGGCGGGAGCGCTGGGGGGCGCATGCGGTGAAGAAGACACGTCTTGCACTGTCGAGACAGTGAGTGGCGGAACGCGCATCTCTTGTCCGGATGGGACAGCGGCGACAATCCCCCCGCCCACCGTCGGCACTGACACTCATTGCAGCGTGGTTGAAAACATCGACGGGTCGGTGACGATCACGTGTCCCGGGAGTTCGGCAACAACGGAGCCGAGGAGCTTCGAGGTGCTTGGCATGTGGATCTGCCCGTACGCGGCGCCACTCTACACCAGGTACGCAGGAACCTCGTTTGAGAAGGATGTCAACGTGTGGGGACTGTTTGTCTACGATCTCACCACCGCCTACCTCGCCACGTGTTCCATTGGGTGGTCGTACACATCCACGGGCGAGCAGATCAGCCTTGAGGGAACTGAGATAGCCCCCGGCGATGTTGACCATGTGTCATGTAGCGGTCCCGACGCGTGGCTGAATTTCTATCCAGCGACTGAGACCTACGCGTACAGAGAGAGCCTCTCAGGAACCATACACGCAACGGGTAGCTGCACCTGGTACGACCTCTAGCCGTGAGTCTGCGTAGCCATGACTCGGCGTCGGCGCCACCATGACGCAGCCGAGCCTGGCACCAACGCCGGCATCTCGCACGGCGCGCAGGTGAACGCCGGGGGTCGCGGGGGCCGGCGGAGGGGAGAGAACCGTGACGGGCGATGCCTTGGTGGCATGTTGCAACGCGCCTGCCTGCATGCCTACATCGAGCACGTGCGATGCAGTCCAGCGTCGCAAGAAGGAGGGGCTCATCAATGACGAGAGACTGGAATCCACCCAATCTTGGCGACTGGCTTGCGGAAGGAGACGAATTGGAACGCGAGGTCGTGCGAGGACTTCGCGACGGCTTCGAAAGCGGAGATTGGACCTACGATAGCGCCACTGCGATGCTTACCTACAAGCCGTACGACTTTGGCTTCCCGGTGAGCGATATGACGACAAGCGCTGCCGCTCTCGATTGGATCGTCCATTTCAGCCACAAGAACGTCGAGAGTCATATTGTAGGCGAAGCTGTACGCTACATCGACCAAATCCTTCGACTGCAATCAGCGTTGTGTGGGCAAGGTGAGGAACGCGGACCAATTGATGTTCGGCTGCTTCTTCAATCTCGAATCGCCGCCACTCTCGAGAACGAACAGTCGTAGCCGCCGCAAGGAGCCCGCATCAACCCCGCGGCATGCGCACGTCGATTTCTTCTCCCGTGTCGACGAACACGTATCGGTTCGGCAGGGCCAGGTACGGAATTTCGTGTCTTACACCATCCTCTGTGTCCACAAGCCACGGTGGAAGACTATCCGGGTTGAACGAAAATCGGCCAACTCTGTCCTCGCCGAGGCCGACGATGGTGCCCTCGCTCGGCCCGTTGCCGAGGCCCGGCGATGCGAGTCGTACTTTGTCTCCGACGTTTGGACTGCGCCCCATTGCCCCTCCTCCCGTGCGTATGGCCCGTCGGAGCGGACCTGTAAGCCGAGTTCTGTTCCGGGCTCGCGCCCGGTGGCGATCATTCCTCTAGGCGTACGATTGCTCGCACGCTCGAGCTGCCTACCCGGATCCTCCCGACGGGCCGCCGTTGTCGCTTACGCGACGTGGATCCCTATTTGGCATTGCTCCGGGTGGGGTTTGCCGTGCCGAGTCGTGTCACCACGCTCGCGGTGCGCTCTTACCGCACCTTTTCACCGTGACCGCCTCACTCCCGAAGGAGCTACGGACGGCCGTTTGTTCTCTGTGGCACTTTCCGTCGGGTCGCCCCGCCTGGCCGTTAGCCAGCACCCTGCCCTATGGAGCTCGGACTTTCCTCCCGCGGCGCGCATCCGAAGACCCGCGCCACCGGCGATCACCCGGCCCGCTCCGACAAGCCGCGGCTAAGCTAGCACTATCGCGGCCGTTCGTCGATGGCGCGATTGGCTTCGGTGTCGGCGTCACCATTGAGCTCGCGCCGCACGTGCTCGAGGGTGTAGGACTCGAAGGCGCGCAAGAGCGCGCGCGCTTGCTCGTAGAGCGGCTGCAAATTGGGGGCGCGAACTTTGTAGCGGCCCTCGAGCTGGCGGATGAGCAGCTCACTGTCGGCGCGCAACGTCACCTTGCGCGCACCGCGCTCGCGGGCGACGCTCAGTCCACCTAAGACGCCGTGATACTCGGCGACATTGTTCGTCTGCACGCCAAGGAAGCGACCGCCGGCGTCGACGAGCGCGCCGTGATCGCTGCGCAGCACCCAGCCGGCACCCGCGAGACCCGGATTGCCGCGCGAAGCGCCGTCGGTGTTGACGATGAGATGCGTGTGAGCTCCGGACGCGGTTGCGCGCCTCGCCATGGACTAGGCGGAGACTTCGGTCGTGGACTTTGTCGCGGCCGGTGCGTCTTGCGACTCCAGCATGCGATCCCAAAAGATGATGCGGCTACAGCTTGGACACTGCTCGATGGTGTCGCCGCGCTGGAGGATATTGTAGAGCTGCGGTGGCAGCTTCATGTTGCAGCCCTGGCAGCTGCCGTCGACCACCGCGGCAAGCCCAACGCCTGCGCGCTTTTTGCGCACCATCTCATAGCGGCTCATGATGTTCTTGGGCACGGTGGGCACGAGCTTGTCGCGACGCGCTTTGATCTCGGCGCCCTCCGCTTCGAGCTTGGCGACAAAGGCGCGTACTTCTTCGCGCTCGGTCTCGCAGTCGACCTCCACCTCGGCGAGACGATCTTGCTGCGTCTCGAGACGCGTATCGATTTCAGCTCGCTGCGTGGAGATTTCTTGGATGCGCTCTTCGGTCTCGCGGTTCTGACGCTTGGTGCCTTCGATCTCACGCGAGAGCGCCAGGTATTCACGCTGGTTGCGAATGTCCGCGAGGCGCTGTTCCCACTTGCGGATCTTGATCGAGTCCGCCTGGATGAGGCCTTCGAGGCCCTTTTGCTCTTTGACGAGGGCGGCTCGCTGCTCGGTGAGCTGATTGACTTCCGTCTGGAGCGCGGTGGCGCTGCCTTCTAGCTCGCGCAGGCGTGTGGGGACCTCGTCTCGACGCTTCTCGAGGTCGCGAATGGTGAGGTCGACTCTCTGAATCTCGTACAAATCAAGCAGGTGCTTACGCACGCCTACAAACCTCCATGCCGCGCTGGGCAACGCATACGGCGCGGCGATCGTTCAGTGGCGCCGCGCGCGAGCTCCCAATGGTGGGCCCACCAGGGTTCGAACCTGGGACCTATCGGTTATGAGCCGACGGCTCTACCGCTGAGCTATGGGCCCCAAGCTGTCGCATGCCGCGTTGCCACACATCGCGTAGACTTCGCTTCTTGCGCGAAGCCAGGGGCTTGTAACACGGGGTGCACGCTTGCGCAACCTCGCGACGCGCCCGAGTTTCTGCGCTCAGGTGTCGACGAACGAGCGCAGTCGCTTCGAGCGCGATGGGTGGCGGAGTTTGCGCAGCGCCTTCGCCTCGATCTGGCGGATGCGCTCACGCGTCACTTCGAAGTCCTGACCCACTTCTTCCAGCGTGTGATCACTCTTCTCGCCGATGCCAAAGCGCATGCGCAGCACCTTCTCCTCGCGTGGCGTCAACGTGGCGAGCACCTTGCGTGTCTGATCGGCGAGGTTGGCGCTGATGACCGCGTCGGACGGGGAGACGATCGCCTTGTCCTCGATGAAGTCACCCAGATGCGAGTCTTCTTCTTCACCAATCGGCGTCTCGAGCGAGATGGGCTCTTTGGCGATCTTGAGCACCTTGCGCACCTTGTCGATCGGCAGCTCCATCTTGAGCGCAATCTCTTCAGGCGTCGGCTCGCGACCGATGTCCTGCACGAGGTAGCGGCTCGTGCGGATGAGCTTGTTGATCGTCTCGATCATGTGCACGGGGATGCGGATGGTGCGCGCCTGATCGGCAATCGCGCGCGTGATTGCCTGTCGAATCCACCAGGTGGCGTACGTCGAGAACTTGTAGCCGCGGCGGTACTCGAACTTGTCGACCGC
>CAYHNK010000365.1:0-4574 GCA_964357695.1 uncultured Bdellovibrionales bacterium
GGAGAGGGCGGGGCGCGTCGGACGGCATCCAGCCGGCCCACGGCCGCGTGTCGTAGTGCGTGCCCAAGAGCAGACGCCCAGGACGGTTGCCGGCGCAATGCGCACTGAAACTGACCACCCGCTCCTGCCTGCCAAAGAATTCCGCCTCGAACGCGTGCTCACGTACCCTGTCTGCCGCTGCGAGCCACTCACATAACAGCTCCTGCACGCGCGCATGTCCCTCACTGCCGACAAAGCGCGGCCCGAGCGCTGCTTGCGCCGCGAGTCGCGCGAACGCGGCGTGAGCGTCAATCATCGACCGTGACGACGATGCGCGGACGTGGACCGTCGCGGCCCAGCGTCAGGCGGGCCGTACACGGATGCGGGCGTCCAAAGCAGCGAAAGGCCGCCTCTTCGAGATGGGCGACGAGCGCGGCGCGCAGACCTCGAGCACCCAGCTCACGTCGCAGGGCGCCATCCACCACATGCCCCAAGACGTCGTCGTCGACCTCAAGCGTGACGCCCTCCTCCGCGAACTCGCGGCGGTAGGGCTCGATGGTGCTCGTCACGAGAATGTCGCGCAGTACATCCCGGCCGAGCGGCGCGAAGGTCACGAGACGACTAAAGCGGCCGATGAGCTCGGGCAGAAAGCCATAGTTCGTAAATGCTGCCGTTTGCTCGAGAATGCGCTCGTCGAGCTCGACCGCAATAGCCTCGGGTCGCAGCGGCACGCCCTCACGACCAAAACCGATGCGCTCGTTCGAGCCCAGAAGGTCCGCGGTCGTCTTGAGACCGCTGAAGGCGCCGCAGGCGATGAAGGTGACGCCCCACAGCGGCATCGACACCTTCGGACCCATGTGGGCAAAGCCGAAGTCAGCCGGGAACGACGCCTCGTTGCCCGAGAGCAGCGTCAAGAGCCCGCGCTGCACACCGTAGCCGCTCACATCCTTGGTGGTCCCTTCGCCGGCAAAGCGCGCGTTCGAGCGACTGGAAGCAAGCTTGTCGAACTCATCGAGACACACGACGCCGGACGCCGCCCACATGAGATCTTGATCAGCGGCTTCGAACAGGTGCGCGAGAATGGCGTTGACGTCCTCGCCGATGTAGCCCGTCTCGGAATACTGCGTCACATCCACCGTGATGGTCGGCACCTGAAGCACATCGCGAAAGAGCAGCTCGACGAGATACGTCTTGCCGCTGCCCGTGGGACCGAGAAAGAGGTAGTTGTCTCGCGGCCCGAGCTCGTGCGACGCGATCCTGTCGACGAACAGTCGCTTGATGCGGCGCAGGTGGCGATAGGCGAGCACCGACGCGGCACGGCGCGCACTCTCCTGACCACGGTATCCCAGCTCGACGAGTCGCGCGTCGCACTCGGGCGGCGCAAGAAGTGGCAGCGACGCGATGCGGTCGCGGGTGCGCTGCGTGCTGTCGCGATCGGGCTGCGGGATCTTGTTCGGCATCGCCGACGCTTACAGCCCCAATTGCTGGCGCACCCACTGGACTTGGTTCGCGGCGAGCGGCGAGCGCGCCCGCTCCGCACCGTCAGGGCCGATTTCGATGACAAACCCGGTACGAGCAACCGGCGAAAACGCCCACAACACGACCGTGCCGTCCCCCCGGCTCTCGACCGACACCGCAGCGTGTCCCGCGAGCGATTCGGTGAGCGCGCGCCGCAGCACGACGGACAGGCCTTGGTTGACGCAAGCCGCGTACTTCATGGCGGCTGCCTGCTCCTTACCCTGGGTTTCGTCGACGTAGAGCTTGTAGCGATGGCAGACGCTCTCGTCACCCTTGGTGCGTGACAGGCACTCCTCGAGATCATCGAGGGCACCCTGGCTGGAGGCGAGGACCTTGCTCATCTTCGTGCGCTCTGCGGGACAGGCCGGCACCGACGGCGCAGCAACCGCCGCGGGCGCTACCGAGATAGGCGCAGGCGGGGGCGTGCTGGGCGCCACGGGAGAAGCGGACGGCGAGGGCGAGCCCGTTGCTGCGGCGGGATCACCGCCCTGCGCGCCAACCGCGGCCGGACCTGCGGTCTCGGCCGTCTTCATGTTTTGGGCGAACTTCAGCAGCGCGTCCTTGAGAAACACGGGCGGCCGCCAGCGCACCGTAGCCATGCAGACGTGCTCCACCGGATCGAATGCCAGGTCTTGCACTGCCGCCTCCTCGGCTGCGGCCTTGGCGTAGCGTTGCAGAAACACCTCGCCGTCGCCTGCCCCCACCGCGTCGGCCACGTCGTCGCCGACATCGTCGTTCTCCTGCGCAAAGCGCAGTGCGATCGCAGCCACCGAGCGTCCGATGGCGGCCGTGCACGCCATGCCTTTGTTGGGACCAGCCGCGGCGGCACCCGACACGTAGGTGGGTGCGCCATCGGTGTCGACGAGCTCGACGTGCGTTCCCGGACGCGTGGTACGACACGCGGTCGCGAGTCCGAGCACGACGAGAGAGAGACTTGTGAGTCGATGCATGCTGCTCCTCCTTCTTCTTCTTGCCTGCTTGATCACTGCTTGATGAAATCGCCGCCCCGAGGTAGACGTCATAAGAGTTGGACGTATTCTGAGAGCACAGACTTGCACCCGAGCGCATCACGAATCAAGTCCCCCCCGCGACCGACGCTTCTTTCGGCGGGTCCGGCGGTGCTGGTTGCGATGGCGCTCGCGCTTGCTCCCGCCTGCCACCGTGCACGCCCGGCGCAGCCATCCGCCAAAGCGACGCCCAAGCAGCCCGCTGTGCCGCCCCCCGCGTGGCTGACCGGCATGGACGTCCAAGAGGGCAAGCTGTGCGGCATCGGCGTTGCCGGCAAGGCGTGGAACAACAACACGCGCTATCCCCAGGAGCTCGCCGCGCGACGCGCGCTCGAGAATCTCGCGGGTGTGCTCGGCACGAGCGTCGAGGAAGCCTTCGTCGATCGCACGACCGAAATCGGCACTGGCATCGAGACGGCGCGCGTGCTCACGGTAGACGAAGACCTCATCACCAAGGTCGCCGATCTCGCGGAGACCACGTTCTGGCTCGATGCGGATGGTACCGGGCCGTTCACGCAGGCAGGGTTCACGTACGCGCTGAGCTGCCTCGAAGCGGCCAAGGCGGCCGCGGCACTGGCCATCAGCCCGCAAAGCATCCGCCCGCAGGGCAAGCTGGAAGGCGCCGTGGGCAAGCGCGTGCCCAAGTGGATCAACAAGACGGGCAAGCAGCCGGGCAACAAGCTGTGCGCCGTCGGCTTTTCCCAGCCGATGTTCTTCCCAGAAAAGACGTTCGACTCGGTGGTCGAAGACGTGCGCGGACAGCTCGCCATCGTCGTCGAGACCCTGGTGTCGAGCTACTACGAAGAGCTAACCACCGCGCGGTCGCAGGCCATCGAGTCGATGACCGTTGCCAACACCAAGGCCATGAGCGAGGGCGTCGTCGTCACCCACTTCTGGTACGACGCCAAGGGGATAGGTCCAGTCAAGCAGGAGCGCAGCACCTACGGCTGGGGCTGTGTCTACCCGGTGGCGGCGCTGCAAAAGAACGTCGCCGCGGCCCCCAAGGGTGTGAAGACGCCACCGACTGTCGGCGAGGTGCGTGAGCGCGCCGCGAAGGCCTTCGAGGATCTCGACGCCGAGATCCTCAAACGCTCGACGGGCCAGGGCGCACAAGCAACGGGTCAATCGGCGACCACAACGTCGACGCAGTAAACCATGCGGTTTGATCGCTACGACCGCATCGTTTCGTATTATCCGGCGATGTGGCCGCTGCTCGTCCCCGGCTACCTGCCGATCCTCAACGCCATGCTGGAAGTGGCGCACGCTCTGCCCCGCCGGCCGCAGCGCATTCTCGATCTCGGTTGCGGCCCCGGGGCCGCCACGGTCGCGGTCGCCGCCGCATGCGATCCCCAAGGGCAGGTGACGCTTGCCGACGGCTCCGCGCGCATGCTCGATCAGGCCCGCACGATCCTCGCGCGCCAAGTCGACGAGGCCGTGCTCGGCGACTACAGCACCGCCCCCATCCTACACGAGGCCGTGCGTCACGGTCCCTACGATCTCATCCTCGCATCCTTCGCACTGCATCACCTCGACGATGTCGCCAAGCGCCAGGTGCTCGATCGCCTGGCGGCGTCACTCGTTCCGGGGGGCCTGTTGCTGCTCGGCGACGAGGTGGTAAGCGATCGCCCTGCCGGCTGGGATGTGGTCGAGCGCGTGCGCGCGCGCACGATCCACGAGAATCTGCGCACCGGCCGCATCAGCCGCGCCTTCTGGGAGATCGAGAGCTCACTGCCGCCGGAGCTGCACCTGCCGTTTGTGCCCTCACGCATCGATGATCTGCAGAGCTGGATGGCGCGCGCGGGGCTCGCGGTGAGCTGTCCCGTCAACGTGTTCGGCTCGGCGCTGCTCGTGGGCGTGCGCCCGGCGTAAACGGCGGCGTCGGGCGCAGTTCTTTTTGAGTGCCGCGATCACGCAGCGGCCTTGATTTGACGCGGAGTGGCCTTCGTGAGATCGGCCGCTGAGGCGAAATCTTCATCCCAACCCGCATCACGGCTATGTTTTGGCCGCGTCCCTGAGGAGGGCTCCGTAGGAGCCCGTCTCGAAGGGCGCGGGCACTTGGCGCGAGGTGAG
>CAYHNK010000366.1:0-4565 GCA_964357695.1 uncultured Bdellovibrionales bacterium
GTCGGTGAGCGGCGAGTCGTCGGTGTTGGTGGTCGGCGGCTCCCAGGTGAGCACCACTCCGTCCGCCACATCGGCGACACAAATGCCCGCATCATCACACGAAAGCGCTATGTTGCATGTGTGATTCGGGTAGCACGCGCCGCCGTCGCTGCCCACCGGGGCCGTATGGTCGCCCCCGACGTTGCCGGTGCCACACCCTGCGGCGACGACCAGTGTAGTGAAAAATACGGGCAAGTGATGTCGTGTTCTCACGGTAGGTCTCCCTGTCGCGTTGCTGTCGTTCCCGTCGTCACTGCACCTGCAGATTCGTTGGCGCCTTGGGCCTCGGCGCGGGGCTCGTGTCGATGGGGGCGTCCGCGATGGTGACGTCGTCGACATACGTGTTGGACGTCTCGTCGAAGCCGCTGTTTGCCCAGCCCATGAAGTAGCCGTTGCGGAAGTAGTTCCCCAGACCGTTGAGAGGATACAGATTCATGTCGGTGTTGTTGACGCGCAGCTCGTCGTCCACCCAGAGCTGCAGCACGCCGTCGTTGTTGGCGCTGGAGGCCGTCTTGACGTGGTATAGGAACTTCACCCATTTGCCGCGTAGCGCGTCGGTCAGGCCGACACTGTCGACATCTTTGCCAAAGTTTCCGTTGCCGCCCGTCTGATTTGTTCCGTAGTCGGTGAAGAAGTTTGAGTTACCACCCGACAAGGGGTAGCTGCCTATCCCCGTCATTACCGTATAGCCTGTATAGTTGTCAGCCCAAAGCTTAAACAGTTTGTTGTTAGAGACACCATCCGATCTGTGGGTCCAGCGCGGTCCCAAACCTTCGGTGCCATCCGGAAAATACTGGTACCATTGAATATACACGTCGGTCATGTTGTTGCCGAGGATGTAGCGTAGCTCCGACCACGCATCGGCCCCGGCGGGTCCACCGCCAAATGTGAACTTCACGCTACGTGTCCCACTGCGAGCGATATCGGTGGACACCGAAACACCATCGCCCGAGCCGGCGTTCGCACCGTTCCAACCATAGCCGTTTTGCTTCGTCGTGAGCGTGCCGTTTTCAAAGCCGTCTTGAAAGAGGATGGTCCCTCGGGCCGGTGCGGCCGACAACGCGAGCGCGATAACGGCGACTGCACGAGTGCTCGTGATGCGTCGGATGGCAGTGAATGCTTTCATGTCGAGTCTCTCCTGTTGTGCATAGCACCTTGCCCGTCAAAACGTCTTGGTCGCTTCGTTGGAGTAGACGCTCGCATAGCCACCGGTGTTGTACGCCGTCACTGCGAAGAAGTAGCTGCCCGCGCCAAGCCCGGCGAGCGTATAGGTGCACGTCATCGTGCCCGCTACGTCTGCGCAGCTCGGCATGCCGAGGTCTTGGTTGCTGCTGTAGGCGCTCGTGCTCGTGCCCCAGTACAACCGATAGCCCGCAAGGTCGGTGAGCGGCGAGTCGTCGGTGTTGGTGGTCGGCGGCTCCCAGGTGAGCACCGCCTGGTACGTCACGTCTGCGACGCACGTGAGACCCACCGCGTGGTAGTTGGCCGCGCAATTGCAGCTCGCCACCGCTGGTGTGCCACTCGCCACGCACGTGCCGTGACCGGAACAGGTCTGCCCGTCGCACGGGTCGACGGATGCGGCGCAGTCTGCCGAGCACGTCACGTCGCTCTCGCCCGCGTCGCAGGTGCCGTCGCCGCAGTAGGAACCACACACGCCGCAGCTCGTGAGACACGCCGCCGTCGGCCCGTAGTCCACTTCGGTCAGCCACATGACATTCGGGTAGTCCGCAGGGCCCATGCCAGCCGCCTGCTCGAGTCGCAGCCGCGTCGTCTGCACCGCCGCGAACGTCACGGTCGACACGGGCGTGCTCGCACCCGAACGGGTGAAAGTCCCCGCGGTAGCGAAGGCGCTGCCGTTCCAGTAGGTCACATCAACCGCCTGCGAGGTGGCATACGTCGACCGCGTCGAATTCCAGGCCCAGAAGATCTGTACTTCGCTGATGGAGATGGCGCGGGCAAATTGCAGCTCGACAAAGTGCGCCGTTCCGGCGCCATCGCTCGAGGCCCAGGTGGTCACCGTGCCGCCGCGCGCATCGACGACGCCGTCATCGAGCACGGCCGTGGCATAGCCGCTGTAGGTGCTATCGGTCGTCACCGGGGTGGCGCACATCGGCGCGACGTCGTTGGCCAGACAGGTGAGTCCCACTGCGTAGAAGTCAGTGTCGCAGTCGCAGCTTGCCACGGCTGGTGTGCCGCTGGTGACACAGCTGCCATGCCCCGAGCACGCAACACCTATGCACGGGTCGGCACCAACGGGGCGACAGATTTGTGACGCGTTGCAGATGAGTCCCGCGTTGCAGGTATCGTTGGCAAAGCACGCGCCGCCATCTTCCCCTGCCGCCACGCCGGTGCTGCCGCCATCGACGGTGCCGAGGCCGCAAGCGGTCAGCCCCACGAGCAGCGGAGCGACGCCGCACAGGCGAAGAAAGTTGCGTTGTGACTTGTAGTTGAGTGATGACGACATCGCAGGTCTCCTCGCGGATTGGGTGTTGGGCGCATGCCCCTGCATGTTCTTGTCCGCATGGCGGGGGAACTAAAGGTCGCCGAGGCGCTTTTGCCCGTCGACGATCGCGTTGCGAAAACACCGCGGGTGGTGACGTTCTGGGCCGTGACGGCGCTCGTCGAGCGAAAGAGATCTCGTCGAGCAGCGCCAATTTCGTTTGCAAGCCGCAGGGAGCGATCGGAAGACGGGTTGGCGGTCATCAAGGATGTAGGCGCCGTTACGGTGCCAAGCTGGTGCTCGAGCACGTCCGCGACACCTACAAGCGGCTTCGTCTTATCTGCGTCGATGGCGGCTACGCAGGGAAGCTCATCGACTGGGTTCGCGATCGGCGCCGTCGTGGCAAGGTGACCTTGGAGATCGTCAAACGCACCGACGACATGAAGGGCTTCAAGCTGCTGCCGCACAAATGGGTCGTCGAGCGCACGTTCGGCTGGCTAGGCCGCCACCGCCGCTTCAGCAAGGACTACGAGCTCCTCGCCGAGAGCAGCGAGGCCATGGTCCACATTGTCATGATTGGGCTCATGGCTCGACGCCTGGCGCTGGCACGGAGGGTTCTCTGACACGCTCTCAGCGACCAGCAATCGTGTCGTCGTAGAAGACGACACCATCGTCTCGCGTCACGCGCAGTCGCGCGCCTTCCATCAAGTCGATGGAGGTAATGGGTGCGCCGATGAGCAGCGTGCGTAGTGCCGCCCAGTGCCGAACCGTGTCGTCGTGGACCGTCCCGACTTGCGTCAGCGGCGAAGCTGAACGTCCGTAGCCAAACCAGATCACGCGCGCGAAGCCAAACGCGACGCTCAGTACAGCGGTGCGAGCGAGATACGTTCGCTCGGCGTGCGGTGCCCCGTCGGCAACCGACGCCGCCATCATGATCTCGCTGGCCCACACCTCCCGCGATGCCAGACCCTTGTCCGCGAGCACTGATCGCAGGTGGTCGATGTGGTCCAAATTGAGAAACGGATCGCTCAGCTCGTTGTCACCGTTGATATAGGGATGGAGACTGATGATGTCGACCCAATCCTTGCCCGTGGTGTTGCTGCCGTCACCGAAGCCGGCATCAAACCCTGCAGCGGACGCGTCGAGCATCGGAACGAGCTCTAGGTCAACATAGACATCACGCATCTGCACGATCTCCGGCCCAACAATCATGTTGGTGAGATTGATATTCTTGAGCACCTGATGGGCGAGGCGAGTCATTTCCGCGTACTTCGCTGGGGTACCAGTAAACTCATTGAAGGGGCTGGTCGGATCATAGAACCTCGGCTCGTTCGGCATTTGCCAGTACTTGATCTTGCCGTCGTAACGCGTCCCCACGGCGGTGAGCCAATCGACGAAAACCCGCATGTCTGCGGGTTCGTTGGGCGCCCGGTCGAGGTCGTCAGCCTCCTGGGGACGCGCTGAAGCCCACTTCGGGCACCAGCCTCCAACATTGTAGAGCAATTCCGTGCCGCGACGATTGTGGTACCCCACCCAGACATCCATGCCGGACCAATCGTATTGGCCGGGAGCGGTGTTGATGGCCGCCCACTCGATCATCTCATTCGGCGTGCCAGGACCGACGCCGTAGCGGTTGATCGAATAGAGCGACGGGTCGGGCATGAGCGCGGTCCGGCCGGCGTCCCATGGCACGTACCACAGCGACAATCCCAAGAAATCTTGTGGAACGACCCGCCATCCGGCGAACACGTTGCGGACGACGCCGGTCGGGTCAACGCCCACTACGCAGGACCCCTCGGAGTTGCATAGACACGGAGGCTGGGGACATTCGCCTGAAGCGCTGGTCGCATCACATCGCCCGAGGTCCTCCACCCTCGAGAGCGCGGTGCAGATGCCAGCGCGCGCAGCGGTGTTGCAGAGGTGGCAAGGCGCATCACACACGGAGTTGCAGCACACGCCCCGCTCACAGTTGCCCGAGGCGCAGTCGGCGCCTTGCGTGCACAGCCGGCCGTCAGTCAACATAACTGGCGCGTCGACCTGCACTTGGCCTGGGCGGCATCCGCTGGTCCCGGACAGCAGGATCAAC
>CAYHNK010000367.1:0-4510 GCA_964357695.1 uncultured Bdellovibrionales bacterium
CGCGCTCTCGGTCTACTACGCAGCGACGCGCGGGTGGGTGCAGTCCGCTCCGCTGCTACTCACCACCGGACTGCGCGACGCGTACGCGTGCGGGCTCGCCGTCGCGGTACCAACCACCACAGACACACTCGGCTGGGCGATGGTGGCAAACGGAGGCGAGCCGTGACGGCATACGACGTGCTCTGCTCGCAGAGCGACGAAGCGGCGTGGAAGGCCAACCGGCGGACCATGGTGACCGCGTCGCTCGTTCCGACGCTGCTCGGACTCTCGCCGTGGGAGAAGCGGTCGGTGGCCGATGTGCTGCGCGACGTGGCCATCGGCGCCGACCTTGAGCAGACCGCATCCATGGAAGGCGGCAACCGCTTCGAGTCGACGGTGCTCGGCTGGTGCGGCGATCGGGACGGGCGGAGCTATCGGCGTTGGCAGGAGTTGCTCCGATCGCGCGAGGCTCCGTGGCTCGGCGCGACGCCTGACGGATTCGTCGAAGAGGATGGCCGGCGCGTGCTGGTCGAAGTGAAGTGCACGCATCCGTTTGGCACCAAGAAGGAGTGGGCGCCGCTGACCAGCGACGGCCCGCGCATGGTGCCGGACCACGTGCAGGCCCAGGTGCAGGCGCAGTTGTTCGTGGCCGGACTTGCGAAGGCTTACGTCATACACTGGTCGTGGGGCGTCTACCCGCAGGCGATTCCAGTCGAGCGCAACGACCGCGTCTGTGCCGCAATCGTGAGCGCGGCTCGCGAGGCGTGGGAGACGATCGAGCGGATCCGCTCTGAGGCCGGAGCGCCGTGATGCGCAGCCCATGCGCGCTGGAGGCGGCGTGGCGCGCGAGCGTACACTGGAGGGACGGCGCAGAGCGCGCGCTGGTGCCTGCGCCGCGTGCGGGCATGGCCGTGCTCCTCGTTGCGCGGATTGTCCACTACGTCGCCAGGGCGATCGAGGGCGCCCTGCGCCGCGCGGTGGATGTACCTCCGCGCAGCACTGTTCGAGGCCGCGCCAAGAAGGACGAGCCGTGAAGACGTGCGCGCGATGCGGCGAGTGGTCGGCGGCACAACTGTGCGAGTGGTGTGCCGGCCCGACGGTCGCTCGCGTCTTCACGTCGTTCGACCCGTGTCAGGCACGCAACCGGGACGGCACGGAATGCTGGTCACTCGGGGCGGTGGCCGTGAACGTTGCTGGCCGGCTGGTGTGGATGTGTGCTGAACACTCGCGGATAGCGGAGGGCGGCTCGACATGAACGAGGCAGAACGACTAAAGAGGCATCGCGAGTCCATGCGGCGCCTGCGAGCGCGGCAGCCTGGCTACGGCAAGTGTGAGTCGTGCGGCGAGCTCAAGGCGGTGATCCGAGCCCACTACTGCCCCGTGTGCCGCGCGGCTGCCCTTGCTGCCAGGCGCGAGAAGTGGCGCGAGGCCAAGGCGAGGGCGAGGGCGGCGACATGACCGCCATGCGACTAGACCGCATCGTGCTCGACCCGCGATGTCAGTGCCGCGAATCGCTCTTCGACGTCGTGGTGACCGAATATATGGAATCGCTGAGTCAGCTGCCTCCGGTGGAGGTGTGGAGGGTGGAGGGCGATCCGCTGCTGGTGGACGGCGATCCGGTCCTGGTGGATGGCTTCCACCGTTTCGCCGCACACCGCAGGGCCAAGGCCAGCCTCATCAAAACCGTAGTTGTCGGGCGCGGAACGATTGAGGCGGCTCAGTGGTACGCGCTGAGTCGCAACCACACCCACGGCCTGCGACGAAGCAACATCGACAAGCGCAAGGCGGTCGGCTTCGCCCTCGAACACGCGAGCGCCAAGGGCAAGAGCGATCGGGCCATCGGCGAATGGTGCGGCGTGAGCAACCACCTGGTGGCGTTGGTGCGTCGCGATCGAGAAACAGGCTCGACGGAGGAGGTCGTCGTTGAGGACACGACGTGGCACGAGCGGGCCAAGGCAACTGCGGTCGGCACGAAGGTGGAGAGGCAACTCGCCACACATGCCGCATCGACTGCCACGACGCGGGCGGCCAGTGGCGGGCCAGCGAAGACACCGGCGAAGGATCCGCCGCCACGCATCACGCCGCAGGTGGTCACTAACAGGCGTGCGTGTCTTGAGGGAGTCGCGGTCCTGAAGTCGGTGATCAACGCCATGGGCCGAGTTGTGGCTGCGGTGAACGACGACGACGCGGTGAGAGGCGCGATGACCGCCGGCATCGACGCCATGGTCGAGTTCAGGCTGCAACTTGCAGACGCAACGCCGGTGAGTTGTCCGTTGTGCCACAAGGACGACTCGTCCTGCCGAGCGTGCTCCGGTGTCGGGTTCGTGCGCGCGGTCGTTGCCGCGCAACTGAGGAAGGCGTCGGTCGATGGCTGACCACTTCCGGTGCGAACGGTACGCGTGTCTGTTGACCGTGCAGGCGTGTGCAACGCGCTTCCGGCTGGCGAATGCCAAGGCGCGCAAGGCGCGTGGCCGTGGTGCGCTCCCGGTCTTGGCCGGAAGCGCATGCCACGGGTGTCCCGTTGGGGCGGGGCACGCGGCGCAGAATGTGGTGTCGTTGCAAGCGCAGCCAAGGAAGGCGCGGTCTAGCTGGAACCGTCTCGTAGCGCGAGCCGCCAGAACCAACGCCGATAACAGACTCTTGCGCCGAGTCACCCCCTCGGCCCCTCAGGGGCGCGCCGTGCCGGTGGCGCGTGCAGAGCAAGCTGGCCCGCGCTCCTCCTTGCGCACGGCTGGCACCGGCACTTCTTCGCACGGCACGGGGGGCGCGTGACCGTGGCAGCGCTCTACGTGGACCCGCGCGGCATCTACGCCGGTATGCCCGACGTCGAGTTGTGGGGCCTGCCAGACCGCGACGCGCGCGCCTACGACGGCCCGCATCCGGTCGTGGCGCACCCGCCGTGCTCCAGGTGGTGCAGACTCGCGGGGCTCGTGGAGGCAAGGTGGGGCCACAAGCGCGGCGAGGACGGCGGATGCTTCGCTGCGGCGCTCGCGAGCGTACGCCGCTGGGGCGGCGTGCTCGAGCACCCGGCATACACCGACGCCTGGGCCGCGTTCGACCTGCCCAACCCGCCGCGTCATGGCGGATGGGTGCGTGGATTCTGCGGCGGCTGGTCGGCGCACGTCGAGCAGGGCCGCTACGGGCACCCTGCGAAAAAGGCGACGTGGCTCTACGCGGTCGGCACGGACCTCCCGAGCCTCGCGTGGGGAAGCGACCCCGACACGAAATCCACGGCGCCGGTGTCGTGGTGCGGCGACCGCGTGGCGAGCGGCGAGTCACGGCCGCGCGTCGGCAAGGCAGCGGCGTCGGCGACACCGCCGGCGTTCGCCGCGCTCCTCGTGGACATGGCGAGCTCGGCAGCGCGCTGCGTGAGCCGGTGCCGTGCCGCGGACACCAGAAGCTGTGGACGGTGCCGCCCGACGTCGAGCGGCGCGTGATGGAGCAACTGGAGGCGAAGCGATGACCGACGACGAGATCCGTTCCATTCTTGACGACGCGGCGCACAAGGAGCGCGGTGTTCCGCAGGCCAACGAAATGCTGCGGGTGCTCGAAGCGGCGGCTGACCTGATCTGTCGGGTCAAGGCCGCGCGGGCCGAGCGCGACGTAGCGGTGGCGCAGCTTGCGGCACTGTGGGTGCAGGCCGAGCTACTTGCGGCGGCCCGCGCTGCCGTAGCCACAGGAGCCCTCGATCGCGTCCTCGCCGACACGAAGGCCGCAGCGGATGCTCACACGCACGCGGCCGAGGAACGTGGCGCGCGGTGGATGTTCTCGGCCGCTTGCGACGACGTCGCGGAGAGTGACGGATACACGGACGCGTTCGAGGGCATCCACGCGCTCGACCCCGCCGAGGTCTGCCGCGAGGCGAGGAAGACGAAGCCGTGCTCGCGCTGACCACCAATGCAGCGCCCGCCTTGCCATACTGCTGGCGGCCCGTACGGCTGGCTGCTCGCCGACGTGCGCGCGCTGCGTGAGCCGGTGCCGTGCAAGGGGCTGGCGCAATTGAAGGAGGTGTCTCATGGCGAAGAAAAAGGCTGATCGGTGGGTGGTGGTCGCGACGAGTTCGCGGCCGTGGTCGGTTGTGTTCGGGCGGGTCGAGGAGGAGTCCGCTGATCGAGTCGTGCTACTCGACGCGCGCATGGTGGTGTACTGGTCGCGCGAGACTCGATCGCTGTTCGGCTGCGCCGTGTCAGGCCCTCAGGCCGGCGCGCGCGTATCACCGCGAGCGCCGCGCGCGGTCGTGTGTGGCGCGGAACTGGTGCTCGACGCGACGGCAGCCGCGTGCGCGGCGTGGGAGGCAGAGCCGTGGAGCTGACCAGCGCAGACGTGACGTGGCTGCTGCTGCTGGCCGGCGCATGCCGAGATGCGGTCCTCGGCCTGCACGGATTGGAGCCGCGCACGGCGTGGGCAGCTGCGGACGCCGAAATGCGCGCGTGGGCCGGGTACGGGTCCGGGTACGGGTACGGGTCCGGGTCCGGGTACGGGTCCGGGTACGGGTACGGGGACGGGTACGGGTACGGGTCCGGGGACGGGT
>CAYHNK010000368.1:0-4480 GCA_964357695.1 uncultured Bdellovibrionales bacterium
CATGATGTTGCCGTCGGGCCCCAGGATGGGCCGCAGCGCCGTCTTGACGTCCTCGGCCGAGGTCTCGTCCAGCGCGGCCGGCGTCGCCAGCTCGTTCGCCGTGGTCGTCACGCCGTCGGGCAGGAGGTGAGCCGTCGAGCAGAGCTCGAGGGCATCCGCCGACTGTGGATACGCGCTGTTGAAGGCGCGATCCAGCATCAGGGCCGTCAGAAGCTCCGGGGTGATCTTGGTGGCGCGCCCGAGGCTTCCCATCGTGCTCGCGATCTTCCCGTAGCGGTTCTTGACGTCCTTGGCCGCCTCGTAGGAGATGGTCGCGGCGCCTGCGTAGGTCGCCGTGTCCCAGCTCTTGATCGGGCCTTCCTTGATGGTCTTCTGCGTGACCGCGGCGTTTTCTGTCTTCAGAGACAGAGACGCCGGGCCACCGTACTCGACGGCAGACTTCCTCGGCTCGTTGTCCGAGCCGATCTTGAAGAACTGCTTGAACTGCTGTTCCGTCTTCTCGTCGTCGAGGCCGTAGAAGTGCCGGTTGGCAACCGGATCCACCGCGGCGAAGAAGTCATTGACTGAGTGAGCCATGGTCCATGTCTCCTGTTAGGTGCCCAGCGAACCACCGGGCTCGAGCGCCGGCTCACGGTTGCCTGCGTTGCAGAGGAAGACGCAGTGGGCGTCGGCCAGCTCGGGATCGCTGTCCGGATCGCCGATGATGATGTCGAGCAGACGCCATGGGAACGTGGCCGTCGTCGCCGGGGTCGTCGCATCGACCTCGTGGGCCGACAGTCCCGACGTGGTCGATCCGGTGCCGAGGACCTGTTTGAAGTTCTCGCCCATGCGCGCGATGACGATCGCCTCGTCGATGCTCGCCTTGAACTTGGTGCTGACCATATCGTCGACCGCGTAGACGTACGACGCGTCGTATTCGTCGTTCAGCGTGCCGGTGTACAGCGTGGCCGCCGGCAGATGGCGCCGCTCGAGCCGCTCCTGGCCGCTCATGTACGAGGCGCCGCACCACTGGATGGAGTAGACGTCCGTGTCGGTCGCTGCGCAGACGATCACGTCACCGGTGGTCACGGAGTCGAGGGCATCGCCGGTGATCCCCCGGCGGCCATGCGCTACACCGAAGTCCGCATGGCGCGTCTCGCCACCGAGATGCTCGCCGACATCGACAAGGAGACGGTCGATTTTGCGCCCAACTACGACGAGTCACTGCAAGAGCCGCTCGTCTTGCCGGCGCGCTTTCCCAATCTGCTCGTCAATGGGTCGTCGGGCATCGCCGTCGGCATGGCGACCAACATTCCGCCGCACAATCTCAGCGAGATCGTCGATGCGACCATCGCGCTCGTGCGCGACCCGACCCTCGGGGTCGCCGACCTCATGCGCTTTGTGCCCGCGCCCGACTTTCCCACCGCGGGCATCATCTACGGCGCCGCGGGAATGCGCCAGGCTTACGAAACCGGCCGCGGCGTCATCAAGCTGCGTGGCCGCGCGGCGATCGAGGAGACGAAAAAGGGCGACCGCATCGTCATCACCGAGATCCCCTACCAGGTCAACAAGGCGGCGCTGCTCGAGCGCATTGCGGACATGGTGCGCGAGAAGAAGCTCGACGGTATCTCCGATCTGCGCGACGAGTCGGATCGCGACGGTATGCGGGTGGTCATCGAGCTCAAGCGCGACGCCAACGGCGAAGTGATCCTCAACCAGCTGTACGCCAACACGGCGCTGCAAACGTCCTTCGGCATCAACATGGTGGCCATCGTCAACGGCCAGCCACGGTTGTTGGGCCTCGTGGAAATGCTGCGCTACTTTATCGACCACCGCCGTGAGGTCGTGACACGACGCTCGCGCTATGAGCTACGCGAGGCACGCAAGCGCTTCAATGTCATCTTTGGCCTGCTCGCCGCCATCGATTCCATCGATCGCGTCATCGAGATCATCCGCGCCGCCAAGGACACGGGCGAGGCCAAAGAGAACCTCATGGCGGAGCGCTTGCCCGTCAGCCCCGCCTTCCGCGCGCTGTGTCAGCGGCTCATCACGTTCGATTACGCGACCGGCACCGAGGCGCTCACCGCGGGCCACGTGCTGCTCAACGCCGAGCAGGCGCAGGCGATTCTCGACATGCGGCTTGCCCGCTTGACCGGGCTCGAGCGCGACAAGCTCGCCGGTGAGGCCGACGAGCTGCGCCAGGCGATCGAGCGCCTACTCGAAATCCTCGGCTCGGACGCCAAGCTGCTCGAGGTCATTGTCACGGAGTTGCAAGAGGTCAAGGCGCTGCACGCCGACAAGCGCCGCACCGAGATCGAGCACGACGCGCGCAACATATCGGTCGAGGACCTCATCGCCGACGAAGAGGTCGTCGTCACCGTCAGCCACGCGGGTTACGTCAAACGTGCCGCAGTCGATCTGTATCGCGCGCAGAATCGCGGCGGGCGCGGCAAGACCGCGGCCACGACGCGGGACGAGGATTTCGTCGAGAACATCTTTGTTGCCTCGACGCACAGCTACGTCCTCGTGTTCAGCGATCGCGGCAAGGTGTACTGGCTGAAGGTCTATGAGATCCCCGAGGCCGACCGTGCGAGCCGCGGCAAGCCCATCGTCAACCTCATCAAGCTCGCCAAAGACGAAAAGGTCGCCGCCGTGCTGCCGGTGCGCGAGTTTACCGAGGGCAAGTTCGTGGTGATGGCGACGACCCACGGGATCATCAAGAAGACGGATCTGATGGCCTTCTCCAATCCGCGTCCGAGCGGCCTCATCGCTCTGACGACGGACGAAGGCGACGCCCTCATCTACGTGGGTGTCACCGACGGAGAGCGTGAGCTCGTCGTGGCGACGCGACAGGGCATGGCCATTCGTTTCCCCGAGTCGCAGGTGCGCGCCATGGGTCGCTCAGCGCGTGGCGTGCGCGCCATCAACCTCAAGAAAGAGGGGGATGCCGTCGTGGGACTCGTCATCCTCGATGGTACCTTCGCGGACTTGCTGACCGTGTGCGACAACGGCTATGGCAAGCGCACCGAGATTGGCGAGTACCGCCTGCAAGGGCGCGGCGGCTCGGGCACCATCAACTGCAAGATCACGACCAAGAATGGTCCCGTGGCAAGTGTGTCGGGGGTCTCTTCGGACGACCAGGTCATGGTGGTCACCAATCGCGGCATGATGATCCGCACACAGGTGGGCCAGATTTCGCGCCTCGGTCGCTCAACGCAGGGCGTGCGTGTCATTTCGCTCACTGAGGGCGAGTCGGTGGCCAGCGTAGCGCGCATCGCCGAGCGTGACGACGAAGGCACCGACGCATGATGTTGCGCACGAGGCTTGCTGTCGCAGCGCTCGCCTGGGTGGCGGTGGTGGGGTGCCGCAACGACATCCAGGCTGGCATCGACAGCGCCAACGAGCTGCTCTATCGCAAGCAGTACGTCGATTCGGACCGTCTCTACCGCAAGCTCCTCAAGCGCATCGAGGATCGTGGCAATCTCGACGACGAAGAAGAATCGCAGCGCCTGCTCATCCTCGATCGCTTGGGCAAGATCAACGCGCTGTATCTGCACGACTACCCGCAAGCCATCGCCCACTACCAGACGCTCGTGCGCCACTATCCCAAGACCGATCAGGCCTTCGCCGCGCGTGCTACGGTGGCCGACATCTACCACCACAAGCTCGGGGATTTGCAGGCGGCGGTCGACAACTATCAAAAGGTTGTGGCCGAGTTTCCGCGCAAGCCCGAGAGTCGGCGTGCGCAGCTGCAGATCTCGATGGCCTACTTCGAGCTGAAGAACTACGAGCAGGCGCGCACCGAAGCAGAAACGGTCATCAACCGCTGGCCCGACAGTGAAGAGGCCGCGCAGGCACGTTTTCAGATCGCCAACTCGTACTACGTGGAAGGTCGCTACGCGGAGGCCATCGCCACGTACGAGCGTCTACTCGAAGACAAGCCGGTGGGTCCCTTGGCCCCGCTCGTGTTGTTCGAGCTCGGCAACTGTTTTCAGGAGCTCGGCGAGCCCGAGCGGGCGCTCGCTTACTACTACGCGTGCCTGTCCGATCATCCCAATCCAACGCTGGTGCAGCGCAAGATCAGTCGCGTGCGCAAGCGCGCGCAACGTAGTCGACCGGCATCCACGGTGGAGCTGCCGCCGTACTTGCAACGCCGACTCAGTGAGGCACGCAACGAATCGCGGCCCGCCGGCCGTTCGGAGTCATCGGGCAAAGAACGACCGCAAAAGCCACCGGCTGCGATCCCGGTGGTCGAAGAGAACCCGCAGCAAGAGCTGCCCGAGGAGTCCTTCGAGCGCTTCGAGCCTGTCGAGCCGCCGCGCGCCGCCCCGACCCCCGCGCCGAAACCACCCACGATTCACCCCCCCGCTCCGAGCGCCCCAGCCCCGTAGGACCCTCGGATTCCCTTCACCGATTCAACAGAACAGGTATTCGATGCAACGACGTTCTGACCTTCGTAACGTGGCGATTGTCGCCCACGTCGACCACGGCAAGACGACCC
>CAYHNK010000369.1:0-4472 GCA_964357695.1 uncultured Bdellovibrionales bacterium
GGGTACGCCGTATATCGATTTCGCGAACGACTCCGCGGCCAACTATGACGCGCGCCTCATCCTCACCGGCGACAACGTCCTGGAAGTACAGGACTCGGGGTTGACAGTGGGCATGGACCTGCGAGCACCCGCGAACGTGCTGGAAGGCTGCGTGTGGACGGCGCTACGCGACATCGCCGGTGCTGGCAACGAGGATTCCCTCAATTGTCCCGCTGGCCAGATCGTCGCAGGCGTGGGCTTCCGCAACGGCAACGAAGCTGATGAGCTCGACATGTGGAGGCTCTACTGCTGCGACCTCTAGCGAATCGCCCGTGCGAATCACGTAAGGCGTTGCAGGCCCTACCGGCACTCGTCATCGCGTTTGCCGTGATCGCAGTTCTACCGGTCTGGCGCGCCGCCCGGCTCTACTGCTTTCACAACTACGACCTCGGCATCTACAGCCAAGCGCTGGCGCTGCTGTCACCCGGCAACCTCAACCCCTGGATCAGTGGACGCCAGCTCCACATCTTCAACGATCACTTCGATCCCATCATCCTGTTGGCCGCACCGTGGACCCGCCTGCTGCCGGCATGGCAAGTCGCGCTGCTCGTCGAGTCTGTGCTCGTCGCGTTGAGCGTCGTTCCCGTCTGGTGGTTGTGGCGACGCGGTCGACTGAGCGCCAGCGCCGCCGGGCTACTCTCAGCACTTGTGCTGCTCGGACCAACGACACTGTCTGCGTTGCGCTTTCCTGTGCACCCGACCACCTGGGCGATGCTGCCGATCACGTGGCTCGTCGCCGCGCTCCTCGAGCGACGCACCGTCCTGATGCTCGTGGCCCTCAATCTTCTCTTCGCATGCAAGGAGGAATTCCCGTTTGTTGGGCTGGTTCTTGGCGTGGCATTGCTCTACCGGCGCGAGTGGCGCCCGATGGCGTGGGTGCTCGCGCTCAGCGTCGCGTGGCTCGCGCTCGACTTCGCTGTGCGTCCGGCCCTGCTCGGTCCGACCGAGGCGTACGGTCCTGGTCTCTTTGCGGGGGTCGCCTCCCACCCGTGGACGTACTTGGTCGAGCGCCTATTCGCCAAAGGCGCGGCGTCACGCATTGGCTCGATCCTCGTCGTCATCGCGCCCCTCGCGCTGTTCGCATGGAGAACGCGGCGACAGCCGGATTGGCTCGTCGTGAGCCTGCTCTTGCCCATGCTGGCGATTCGCTTTCTCGGCATGGCGTGGCGCTTTCACTACGGAGCACCCGTGGGGGCCGTCGCCATCATGGCGTTTGTTCCCGTCCTCGGCACCGCGCGTGTGCCACGCTGGCTCGTCGTTGCGACCACCGTGCTGCTCATCAGTGCAAACGTGCACAACCTGCGCTTTACCGCGAAGATGTGGGGACTTCCGAGCAACGCGCCACCACGACACTGCCCCGCAGATCCAGCGCGAATCGCTGCCCTCGACGTTGCCGTCAACCACCTTGTGACGGCACCGCCCGGACCCGCGCTCGTCGAAGGCAATCTCGTGGCCCACCTTGCCGCGCGACCGGACGTCTACATGGTAGGAGGTTTGCAGCGGGAGGCGAGCACGCCGTACCGCTACGTTCTGGTGGAGAAGCCACCGCACGGCGATCCCTATCCGTTGACGGGCAAACGCATCGAGGAGCTACTACCGCGCTGGCGCCAGGAAGCGCAGAGCACCTATCGAGACGACGTGCACCTGTTCTTTGCCGCAGGCAAGTTCACGACCTCGCAATAGCCACCCGCCGAATTTCCGCCGTCCGTTCCGGGACCGGCCTGTCTACAGCCGCTGACGACCCACGTTACGCCAAGCCCCCTCTGGCACCTGCGGCGGCCCGCGCCACAGGTAGCGGCGCAGATCCACCCGCCCACGAGCGTCGAACGTAACGCCTTCGGTCTCGAGCAAGCTCCGCTGCAGATCGGGCCGATGCAGATGACCGCCGATGGAGATCTCGCCGCGATGATTGATGACGCGGTGCCAGGGCACATCGGCCTCGGCAACGTTGAACATGGCGTAACCGACGGCGCGTGCGGCGCGAGGACTGCCGAGCCAGGTCGCGCCGGGGACGTAGGTGACGACGTGACCCCGCGGCACCTGACGGGCGATGGCCCACGCTGCTTCGTAGAAGCCTTGCCGACCCTCGCCCACCGGTCCCTACCCTTGCACGTCGATCCGACGCAGCGCCTCGGCCGCCTTCTCGGGCGGCAGCGGATTGATGAACGCGCCGGCACCCCACTCGAACCCGGCTGAAATGGTCAGCCGAGGCAAGATCTCGATGTGCCAATGAAACGCCTTCTCGACGTCCGCCGGCGCGGTGACGAGCACCCAGTTGTACGGCGGATCGTTCGCGGCCCCATCGAGTCGTCGCAGCGCGCCGCGCAGGTGCGAGGCCAAGCGTCGCCGCTCCCCCGAAGCCATGTCGACAAACGAGCGCTGGTGCAGCCGCGGTACCACACGCATCTCATACGGCAGTCGCGACGCGTAGGCGGCGTAGGTGACATGGTGTTCGTCCACCTGCACGATGCGCTCGCCGCTCGCGATTTCGAGGGCCGCCTCCTCGCACAAGATGCAGGCTTCGTGGCGCTCTTCATAGTCCGCAAAGCTTTGCACCTTGGCGGCCAGATACGGCAGGACCACCGGCGCGGCGAGCAGCTGCAAGTGCGCATGCTCGCGCGAGGCGCCCGCGCGCGGCCCGTAGTTCTCCATCAACAGCACGTGCTGAATGCCACCGCGGCCGAGCAGCGCACGCACGCGATACTGACACAGCGCCAGCACCGCATCGAGCTCATCGACGCTCATGTCGCAGGTGCGGTCGCGATGATGCGGCGTGGTGATGACCACCTCGTGTGCCCCGTAGGCCGGTGCGCGCGTCTCGAGCGGCGTGCTCGGCAGCATGGTGACACTCGCCTCGCCCTGGGCGGCGAGCAGCGCCGGGTACTTGTTGGCAAAGACGCGCACCTGCCACGGACCCCCGGGATCGCGACGCACGCTGTCAATCTCCGGCGGCGTTTGCGCCTCGTTGCCGGGGCAAAATGGACACGTCTTGACCGCATCGCCGGACTCGCCGCGACGACTGTAGTCGTTCGGGCGCGCGCTGCGCTCCTCGGCCATGATGGTCCAGATGCCGCTGAGCGGATCGCGTCGCAGCTCCGGCACGCTCAGCCCTCCCCGCCGTAGGCCTGCACGATGTGGGCGATGAGCCCCGAGGTCGAACGCCCCTGCACGAGCTCGACGAGCTCGAGCCTGCCGCCATAGCTCTCGACAAAGTCCCGTCCGGCAACTTCCTCGGGGCGATAGTCGGCTCCTTTGACGAGCACGTCGGGCCGCAGACGGCGAATGAGCAGCTCGGGCGTCGCTTCGCCAAAGAGCACCACCGCGTCGACCGCCTCGAGCGCCGACAAGATCTGCGCCCGCTCACGCTCGGGGACGAGCGGGCGCTTCGCACCCTTGAGGGCGCGCACCGACGCGTCGTCATTGAGACCGACGACGAGAAGATCACCGCAGCCCCGGGCGCGCTGCAAATAGGCGACGTGTCCTGCGTGCAAGAGGTCGAAGCAGCCGTTGGTAAACACCACCGTGCGGCCGGCCTCGCGGGCGCGCTCGACCATGGCCACCGCCGCATCGGCTCCGAGCAGCTTGCGCTCCCACGCGGCTTCCGATCCACCCACGCGCTCGAAGAGCTCGGTGCGCTCGACCACCGCCGTGCCGAGCTTCGCGACCACGAGACCCGCGGCGATGTTCGCCAGGCGCGCCGCCTCTTCGAGAGCAATTCCCGCAAACAGCCCGAGCCCGAAGACCGCCACCACCGTGTCCCCGGCGCCGGTGACATCAAAGACTTCACGCGCCTCGGTGCGAATGTGCACGCTCGGCCGGCCGCGCTCAAAGAGCCACATGCCATCCGCGCCGGCGGTGACAAGCAGCGCGGTCGCGTCGGTGATCTCCTGCAACGCCGCCGCGGCCTGGGCGATGGCCTCAGCTCCGTCCACTGCCATGCCGGTGGCAAGCTCCAGCTCACGCAAATTCGGCGTGAGCGCCGCGACGCCCCGATAGCGCTCATAGCCGCGACCCTTCGGGTCTACGACGACGGGCTTGTGCGCCGCACGGGCGGCTTGCACGACGGCCTCGACCATGCCGGGCGCCAGCACGCCCTTGTGGTAGTCGGAGAGAATGACGCCGTCGACCCCTGGCAGCGCCCGCACGATGCCGGCGAGCAAGGCGGCTTGCGTCTGCGTCGAGAGTGGCGTGCGCACCTCGCGATCGAGGCGCAGCACTTGCTGCCCGTGCGCGACCACCCTCACCTTGTGCGTCGTCGAGCGGGCACCGTCTTCAACGAGACAGGTCGCATCGATGCCAGCGTCGGCAAGCGCCTCGCGTAGCGTACGACCTGGCGCGTCGCTGCCGACGACCCCGGCGAGCATGACGTCACATCCCAACGCCGCGAGATTGTGCGCAACGTTGGCGGCGCCGCCGAGCACCGTACGACTCGT
>CAYHNK010000370.1:0-4472 GCA_964357695.1 uncultured Bdellovibrionales bacterium
CGTGGCGATCGGGAGACAGTTTGTGATGTGCGCCACTGGTCGTTGCTTGACTACGGCATCGCCTGCACGACCACGTCGTCGTAGTAGGGCATCATGGAGTCCTCGCGCACGCCGATGCCGACGCCGCCGGTCGCGAAGGTGGCGTCGTGTGCGTCAATGATTGGGGCGCCATCGACATACCCCTTGAGGGAATCGCCGTTGACTTCAATGGCGAGGGTGTACCACCTGCCCCGCTCGGGGGAGAACGCGCCGGTCTTGAGCAGAGTCCATGTGCCAGCGGAGAAGCGATAGAGGTCGATCACGCCCGCGTCCCCGTGGATGCCGAAGCGATAGAAATGAGTGAGGTCCTGAACACGCACGAACAGATAGGATTTCAGCCAATCGACCCCCGGAGTTGCGCTGCCTTCGATTCTGGTGTTGGCTTGGAAACGGTAGTTGGTCCAACCGGCGCTGCGGCCCGGGGGCGTGATGGCGAGATGCGCGGGGCCGCTTCCCTTCGCCTCTCCGCCCGCCACCGACCAGGTCCCGCCCTGCTCGGACCACTGACTCATGCTGCCGCTCGAAAAGTCGTCATGAAACAGGTCCCCGGCAGCAGGCACCAAGGCGCGATTGACGTGGATGACGCCCTCGACGACTCGACCTTCAGCTATGCCAGAGATCCGCACGTCGCCCTGGTCCGCGCTGGGCGCGATTCGCACGCTGAGCTCGGCGACACCAAGAGGGTCGAGCGTCAATGTCGGTGCGATTGCCACCGTGCCGCTCCCGCTCGCAAACGCCGCCGACAGGTCCGGTGCGAGGGCTCGCGACACATGGTTGACCACCGACACCGAAACGTCCTGATTGTGGGTCGGTCGGATGAAGACGCTCGTCGGTGCCTCGAACTGGAAGAAGTCAGTCACCCAGGCCGAGAAGGTAGTGGTCACGCCGACGCCTTGCGAGACCTGCAAGTCGACCTCGCCGGTATCGCCGGCATCGAATGACAGCGGGATAGTCGCTTGCAGAGACACGTCTCTCGTCTCCTCGGGTTGCAGCGTGAAGCTGTCATGCGCCGTCGACCAGGGCGTGACCACCGAGACATCGTAGTCCTTGCTCACAGCGCCGGTGTTTCTGAGCACGAAGGTCATGACACTCGTCTCGCCGCGGATAAGAAGAGGTGACGAGCGTCGCGACACCTCATAGCCTGCGCCCTTCGTCAGAACAGCCATCGAAGAGACGAGGTGCACGGGGATGTCTAGGCGACCAGCCCCGTCGGAAATGTTGCAGTCGAGCACATTCACTCCCCGGTAGTCACCGGAGAGCAGGTAGCACCCGGCTATCTCCTCGATATCCGCGATGTTGACGACCACGGGATTGTCGTGGCGGAACGCATATGCCTCGAGCTGCGAGCGAGCCGGAGCCACCAAGGTCACGAGATAGTCGCCACTCGGCGTCTCGAAGACATTTCCTTCGACGTCGGGCGGTGTCGCTACGACGTGCGGCGAGAGCACCCAGTGCCTGCCGGGAAAGTGCGCGAAAAGCGGCCGGTACTTGCTCTCGAGGCGCTGGCACTCCGCCCCGCCCAACGTCCACATAGGAAAACCGCTCGTGCGCAGTGCCATCTTTAGTTTTTCCTCGGCGTCCCGAGGCAGCTTGTCGAACGCCAACAAAACGAACGGGCGACGCACTGCGAGATATTGCAGAAACGGCGCCCCAACGACGAACTCACTCACAACACCGTCGACGCCTTTGGTCACTTCGACACTCGTGGGACCGTTGGCCCAGACCCCCTTGCCTCGATCATGGAGCGCCGAGAATAGGAGGTCGTCGATCTCCTCCAGGGCGAACCCGAGCTTGTAGACCGGCCGGTCCGTGATCATCGAAACGCCGTCCGAGTGGGCGTAGTCGAAGCGATTGTGATCCGGCCGGTCGAGAAAGATCCCATCCATCTCGGGGTACATATCGAGCATCTTGTCGAGCTGGCCGAGGAGGTGCTGCCCCCAAAGCGAGCCTGGATCCGGGTTCATAAGCGTGCAGGAGACCCACGCCGGATACGCATCTCCGTTTTGATCTCGCGCGATGTCACCAGCGAAATACCTCTCGGAGTACTGATGCCAGGCCTCGAACGCTTGGAAGTAGACGTAGGACTGCACGCCGACATCGTGCCACGCGCTCATCTGGGCTTGGTTGTTGGCGTAGCCCGTCCTGCCGCGACCGACGGCCGTGTCCGCCTCCCACTCGCTCAGGCTCCAAGACGAGTCCTGGTCCCAGACCGACGCCCAGTCGTTGCGATCGAGCGGCGCATAGAGACCGTAGAAGGGAAAGTGGAAATGAAACTCGTCCCAGGTGACGCCGTTCTCGGCGCAGACCTGCATCTTGTCGGGTGTGGAATTGGAGTAAGGCCCGCCGTAACAGAAGTGGCCCTCACCCCCCGTCACCCGCGGCGCGACCGACTCGAAATACTCGGGATATTGCCGGGAGACCCAATCCAAGCCGGGTCTCCAGTCGCCCGCATGCGGAACGAGGAACACACCTGCCCTGGCGTCGGTGGCCACGCCGCAACGGAGATGCTCATTGCCGACGACGAGGGAGCTGCCGCCGTCGCCGGCCTGGTTGAACTTGAAGGACAACCTGGGTTTGTGCCTGTCGAGCGGTCCGACGAAGGAGAAGCCCGCGTCTCGCACTGAGCTGTAGAAGGAAACCAGCGGCAGAACCATCGCGCCCGCGGCATAGATGAGGTTCTGCGGCGACAGTCTGGCAATGTCGAAGGGCGCGCCAGCGCGCGTCCAGAACGCCTTGTCGAAGGTCGCCAGGATCGGAAACACGAAATCGATATTCATCTCCCTGTCGGGCGTGAGGTCGCTTGCGACGACCACGTCCCACAACAGCGCCTGCGCCGTGAGCACGTATCTGACCGAGCAGCGATAGGTGTCCTTGGTAGCGTCGTCGCGCACCTCGATATCGAACACGGCGCCGACGGATGCGCCGGGATCATTCTCCGTGCGCACATGCGTGACCGTCCCCAGCGCGACGTCGAATTCTTGACCACTGATCTTGTCCCTGATCCGCAACCCCGTCGGTGCCTGCAGGTGACTCTCGCCCTGCATTTCGACGGCACTGATGAGTCCCGAATCCCGGGCGATGTGCACTTGCATCCACGAGTTCTCTAGCACCAGCGAAGTGATAGTCTCGGTCAGTGTGATCTCGTCGGGTACGCACGCCAGCGCAGACGCATGATACTGGGTGTCGCACTCGCACGTCGCGATCGCCGGACGACCGCTCACAATACAGGTGCCGTGTCCCGAACAGGTGACGCCGTCGCACGGCGCCGCGCTGACGACGATAGCCCTGCCGCAAGCGCACCCTGCGAGCACCACGAGGAGCGCCGCTGTCACGAAAGGCGAGAGCAGGCCGCCGCCGACGAGATACCTGCGCGGCCGCCGCAGACGCGATCCCGCCGAGAGGACAAATCCCCGCATCACTGCACCTGCAGATTCGTTGGGGCCTTGGGTTTCGGCGCGGGGCTCGTGTCGATGGGTGTGTCCGCGAATACCACGTTATCGATGTAGAACACCGTGGTCTCGGCAAAACCGGAGTTTGACCACCCGAGCAAGTAGCCAGCATCGAAGTAGTTCTTTCCTGTACCGCCCCAGTTGTTGATGGCTGTAAGATCGACCACCTGCACGCCGTCCTTCCACATCTGTGCGATGCCGTCGTTGGCACCGTCAGCTGTCGGTACTTTCAACCTTGCGACGATTTCGTGCCAGGCACCCAGATCCTGGGCGGTAATAAAGTCCCTCCCACTTGCTGGCCGGTCGATGGGCAGCTCGCTGCCAGCATGTGCCTTGTGTATCTCGAGGTCGGACCCGCCGCCACCGTTCGACGTCGTCGACCAGTTGACGTAGAAGGACGGTGGACTGTAGGGGTCCGCCCAGAAGTCGAGGAATTTGTTGTTCGACGCGCCGTCTTGCCGATGCACGTAGTTCGCCGGCACGTACAGGTCGTAGCGTGTCCAGAGCTCGTGGTACTGGCCGCCAAGGGCAAAGCGCTGTTCTGACCAGGCGTCGTCGCCTGCCGGGCCGCCGGTGAACGTGAACTGAAGGCTGTAGCTACCAGCACGTGGGTTTTGGGTGCTCACGCGAAGATCGTCTGCAGATCCGCTGTTCGAGCCGGACCATCTGATGCCACTCTGCGTGTGACTCAGGTTGCCACTCTCGAAGCCGTCCTGAAAGAGGATGGTCGCCCCGGCCGGTGCAGCCGACAACGCAAGCGTGATAGCCGTGGCTGCGCAGGCACTCATGATGCGTCGGGTGGCAATCGGTGCTCTCATGGTATGTTTCACCTTTCTTCTGGTGCGCCGTACGTTGGCCGTCAGAACGTCTTGGTCGCTTCGTTGGAATAGACACTCGCATAGCCACCGGTGTTGTACGCCGTCACGGCAAAGAAGTAGCTGCCCGCGCCAAGCCCGGCGAGCGTATAGGTGCACGTCATCGTGC
>CAYHNK010000371.1:0-4447 GCA_964357695.1 uncultured Bdellovibrionales bacterium
TTACATTGGGGCGTGTAATGTTGACGCAGCTCGGTGAGCCCCGCAAGGCAGCTCTGACCTTCGGCCGCGCGCGCACTCTGGCGCCGCAGAGCTCGCTGGCCGAAGATGCTCTGGCACGAGAAGTGGAAGCATGGTCAACGGCTGGAGATCCGGAGCGAGCGCGGGAATGTGCGGAACAGTATGTGGAGAAATACCCACGGGGTTGGCGCATCCATGCGGTACGGAGATTCGGTGGCCTGAAGTGATGCGTTGGCGACTCGGGGCTGCGCTGAGTCTGGGTTTCGCTCTTCTTGTTTCCTCTTCGGCGCGCGCGGCGCCGCATGTTGTGATCGAGCTTGACGACCCGCCCTGTGAGGGTCTCGATGTGCCGGCAGTCTTGGAGCTCCTATCGGTTGAGCTTGGAGGCGTGGCCCCGGATACCTCGCGAGACCTGCCGCAAGACACGCAGGTCGTGCACGCCACATGTGAGGCGGGTGACTTGGTCCTCTCTTTGGACGAGCCAGCTGGCAGCCAGCGCATCGCGCGCCGGGTTTCTTTGGCCGATGTCGCGCCCAAAGCGGTTGCTCGACTGGTCGCCTTAGCCGTAGCCGAGATGATCGCCGCACGCAATGACCAGGGCGGGGCCTCAGACGCAACGAGCCTGGGCGACGCACCTGACCGGGAGACATCGCTCCCCACCCAAGCGCTCCCTTCGGGCTGGGCCGGGGAGCTTGCCGGCATGGCCGTCAGTCGGTCCACGGGTCGCTCCGCACTGGCGACCTACGGCCTGGGTGTTGGCGTGCGCGGGACCTACCTGGCTGTGGGGAGTGCCAGTCTAGATCTGTGCGCCGAGCAGGGATCTCGTTCCGTATCAGGCGGCCGTGCCGAAGTCCGCGTGGTTTCCATGTCGCCCGTGGGCTGGTGGGGCATGGATCTGGGATATGGGCGTGGGTCGTTCGGGGCGGGCGCGAGACTCGGATATGCCTGGCTCCGCGGTCGTCCGCGCTCGCCAGAAGCTGCTCGGGGCAGGACCGTGTCCGGCCTGTGGGGCGGTCCGATAGTGACCTTGCGTTTCGCGCCTATGTTGCCGCCTTGGGTGCTGGGCATGCAGGTCGAAACGGGTGTGAGCACCTTGGCCGTCATTGGTCGAGCGGCCGGACGACGTGCCGTAGCCATGGACGGATTTTGGCTGGGAGCAACGGTGATTGTGGGCGGTGAGCCGTTTTAGGCGCGTGCGGACACTACGGATGGCACAAGGAGGAACTGACCATGGAATCAGCACTACGGCAGCTCGCTGCTCGCGCCTGGCGCGTGGCGTACATCGGCTTTTTGGCGTTCTCTGCGCTCGCGTGCAGTAGGAGCGTGGGCAGCGTCATCACGCCCGCGCCTACTTGTGACGAAGGGGACTCGCAGCCCTGCGGTACAGACGCCGGGCAGTGCGTTTCGGGCACGCAGACGTGCGAGAACGCCACTTGGGGCACATGCGTGGGAGCGACCGGACCCGCGGCCGAGGCTTGCGACGGCCTCGACAACGACTGTGACGGATCGCTTGACGAGGGTTGCCCCTGCGTTTTGGGCGGCACGCAGGTATGTGGTAGCGCCGAAGGCGCGTGCGAGCTCGGTGAGCAGAGCTGCGTCGCCGGCGCATGGGGCGAGTGTCTCGGCGCCGTCGAGCCCACCACGGAGACGTGCGACAATCTCGACAACAACTGCGATGGAAGCATCGACGAGACGGGTTGTGCCAACTGCGGCGCGGCGGACACTAGCGCGCCAGCGGTGAGCGGCCACTCGCCGGCACCCGAGACGCGCGGCATTCTCACGAGCCAAGTGGTTGCAGCGCACCTGTTTGACGCCTGCGCGGTGGACACCGGATCGATCACGATGTCACTGAGCGTTACGAACACTGGTGGCACGACGAACATCGACGTAAGCCCAACTGTCGTGGGGTCGGGAAGTGAGGTAGACGTCTCCTTTGGCGACGGCGCGGCGCACTGGCACGAAGGCGACATCGTCACCGTCACCCTCGGCGCCCGCGACGCGGCCAGCAATCAAGTGAATGAGACGTGGCGGTTCAGCGTGCGGACCACGATGACGATGGCATGCAGCGGGGTGACCAGCACGTGCATGTTTGGCATCGACGAGGCGAACCCGGACGCCAGCACGGCGGGAACTGCTCCTGCCAGCTTTGCCTTAGGCGGGGCTGTTGGCAACGTGAAACGTCTGTTGTTTGCGCCTGGGCCAGAGATCCCCCTGGGAGCGTTGGTTTTCGGCGCGACAATAAACATGTCGGCAAATCCGCCGCTCCCAACGGCGGACACGGCTGTTGCCTGCTATCGCTTGAACGCGCCTTTAGACACCACGCATCCAGGCGTGCCTTCCTGGAACAGCCGCGCGGGCGACCCGGGCGCGGGCAGTGCGATCCCGTGGGCTGTCCCCGGCGCGGACGGCATCTTGGCCGACCGAGAGGGCGTGGCCGGCGCGACCATCGTTTTCCAAAACGGGGCAGCGACTTGGAGCTGGCAGCAAGGTGATGCGATGGCTCTGGCCGAGGACTGGGCCGCGGGTGCCCCGAACTACGGGGTTGTGTGCACGACGTCCGCGGTGTCGCCCATCGGGGTGGGGAACGGTGACTCCTCAGCGCACATCACCGTGGATTACGGCCCGCCGTTGCCGTGAGGGGGGCGCTGGTCGCGACACTTACTCGGGTAGCCCCAAGAGGATCTCAATGTTGCGTGCTGAACGGTGTACGAAATGCGTGTCGGGACGGTAGCGGTGCGAATGACGACGGTGGGCTCATGGCTTGCGCTCGGTCTGCTCATCCTTGCCGGCTGCGGCGAAGGCACGGCCAGCGGCAGCGACCCCAACATCCCAGTCGACGCCGACCATGACGGCTACACGACCCAGGTCGACTGCGACGACAGCAACGCGGCAGTCCATCCCGGAGCCGCGGAGACGTGTGGTGATGGCATTGACCAGAACTGCTCGGGCGCCGATCTCGCGTGTGGTACCGAGACTCCAGCGTCGATTGCCGAGGTGGCGGCGGCATGCGCCGCAGAACCGTACCTCCCGGGGATAGTCTACTACTACTGCGACTGCGGGACCGGTGCCCACGGCGACTGCGTGCCGGGTGATGACGGCAATGTCGGCACCGATCCGCTCCTGCCGCGGCGCACCATCGGCGACGCAGAGGCTCGCTTTGGCGTGCTCGCGGTCAACGACACGGTGGCGCTCTGCAAAGGCGGTGCATTCAACTCTACGGGTGACCACGATATCGGCAGCGACAGATGCGGCGCCGGCGTTGCCTGTAATGACCTCAGGGAATACACGCCGACGACCTTTGTTGGTACAGCGAAACCCATTATCAACAATGCATCAGGGGACTCGCGGCTCTTCGTCTTCATGGGGGCTGACTAATGAGGCGTCCGCTTTCTCAATCTCGATTTAAGGGGCAGCAGCTGCGTGAATACTGACAATCGTGCCTTCTTCTTCTACTCCGAGGCACATGACGTGACGATGTGCAACATCGACATGGATGGGTTTGACTTGGCCGTTTACACCGAGAGCTCGGCGGGCAATACACGAAATATTAAGTTGACCGGAAGCAGGATAACGAACACCAGCAACATCGGATTCTTGGGTGGTGCCGACAACCTGCAGATCAACTACAACCACTGGGAGGGCAATGGCGGTGTGACAGGATTCGAACATTCGATCTACTTCTCATCGAACGATACTTCTCTGGTTAACGTTGAGTTGATCGGTAACTATGTGCGTGGTCAATATGGCCCGGAATGCAACGGGGTCGTGGTTACCGGGCATGTGGCTGTCGATGGCTTTCGTGTGGAGAACAATACGGTCGAAATCGACGCCGCGGCAGCGAGAGGTGGGTGCTGGGGGATTGGCTTTGGGGCGGCAGGGGTAACCAACGCGAAGTATCTGCGCAACGCCAATTTCTCGAACAACGTCATCATCAACGGAGGAAACGTCGCGTTGACTGTGGCGGAATGTCCTAATTGCGTCATTGAAAACAATTTCATCATTCAGGATTGGCCGTATGAGTACGCTCTAACCGGGATGGTGATTTCTGCAGATTCCGTGCGCGCCATCGATGACACGAGCGATACGAATCGCATCAGAAACAACACAATCTGGTTCGGCCCCAATGCCATTGAGGGAGGAACGGGAATCGAGTTTGGTACGGTAGGCACCGGGCACACCGTCGTCAACAACACCATCACGTACAGCGCGACAACGGAAGGGAATAGTGGCGGAGTGAATTGCTTCAAGTACCCGCGTCCCCTTTCAGAATACGCTTTCCTCAACAACAATCATTGCTTCTCCAATGCCACGTACTCGTGGGAAGCTACCGAAGGCTCGCTCGCCGAGTGGCAGGCCTATGCGGCCGTGCCCGGATTCGACACGGAATCCTTCACCGCCGACCCATTGTTCACAGCGCCGGGAACCGACT
>CAYHNK010000372.1:0-4442 GCA_964357695.1 uncultured Bdellovibrionales bacterium
TTTGCGCACGCGGCCGCTCGTGAGCGTCGTCAGGTAGGGCGTTGGCGGTCGTATACTGAGTGTCGTCGTATATTTGGCGCGCGCGTCACCGCGTTTTGCTACGAAGGTCAGCTCGGCGTTGCCGAGCGTCGGCTTGGCCTTGAAGGTAAAGCGCGCTGCCTGCTCTTGCCCCTCGCCGATGACAAGCTTCTGGGTGCCCTCACCGGCAAGCTCGAGGCCTATCGAAGGGGTGACGCTGAGCTCGACCTCGGCGCTCTTGCCCGAGCCCTCGACGTTGTTGGCAACGGAGACGCTTGCTTCAAACGTGTCCCCGGGGCCGACAAAGAGTGGCACATTGGGATTGATGACGAACGGACCGCGCACGAGCGTGCGTCGCTCGGCGACACCGATGGCCTCCGGAGCGACGGCCACCGCCATGACGCGCAAGGTGCCGTTGAAATAGTCGGGCACACGATAGCGCACGGTGCGCGCCTGCGCCGAGGCGTCGACGAGTCCCGACCAGTAGACGACCGGGGCATCGCGCTTGCGTTTGAACGGGTTGAGGTTTTTCGCCAGCGCGTCGGCACCCTCGTCGCCGCCCGCTTGCGAGATGCGGCGCATGAGGCTGTACTCGGGCAACAGCAGATCGAGGATCTGGCTCGTACCGACTTCGAGTGCCCGCTTTTGCAGGAAGTAAGACAACGGGTCGGGTGTCGTGTAGCCCGCGACCTGCAAGATCCCTTCATCAACGGCAAACAGAGCCAGCGTCGCCGGCATATCGGTGGCGTACGTCAAGACCACCTCGTCGCCGGGACGCACGAGACCTGGCGCCTCGAGGGTCACCTGCACCGTGCGCTGCGCGCGGCTGACGGTAAACGGCACGACCGCGTAGGACAGCGGGCTCATGAAGATCTCAGGCGAGTCGATGGCACGGGTAAACGCCACGCTCACATAAGCATTAGCATCGATGCCCGCAGGCAAGGTGATGCTCTGCACCGAGCTCGTGGTGGTGGTACGAAACCACGCGTGTGCGTAGACGCGGTCGCGCTCGATGGTTAGAAGCCCCACGCCCGTGTACGGCGCCTTGATGCTGACTTCGATGGTGTCCCCGGGCGCATAGTCCTTGCGATCGAGCCGGAGCTGGAGCTCGGCATTGCGCTCGAGACTGCGCGTGACATTGGCGTCGCCCACGACCGTGTACAAGACGCGATTGAGCTCGAGGCCCGCCGCATCTTGGATGACAAGAGCGTAGTCCCCCGGCGTGCTCGTCTCGAGCGCGATGCGCTTGCCGGCCTTCGGTAGGGCGAGCGCCGCGCTCTTTTTCGGCAGCTCTTTGAGCACCGATTGATAGGCGTAGGTGCCGTCGTCCTGGCGCACGAGCACCGACACCCAGCGGCGCTCGACGATCTGGGTGCGCAGTCCTTCGGTCGCCATCTTCTCGAGATCGGGCGCCACGGCGATGACCTCGACGCTGCGCGCCTCATCGCGCTTGACGTAGCTCAGATCGCCATCGGCCTTGAGACCGATGAGAAAATCACGTGGCGAGACGAGCACGCTCGCCGCAGCGCTGACACCACGCCCGCCGTCGAGCTCGTAGCCGGTGGCGAGCAAAGTCAGGCGATAGGTCGCCGCGTCAAAGCGCGACAAGTCGACGGGCAGCTCCGCGACGCCCTGCTCGTCGGTGGTCGTCGAGTCGAGCTCCTCTTCATAGCTGCGCTGCGCGCGCCGCGGATCAAAGAAGTGATACTCGGCGTAGCGGACAAAGCTCGGATCGGCGGGCCACAATCGCACGCTCGCTGTGACGTTGTGGCCCGCAGCGGGTGTGCCAAAGAGATTGTACAGCTCCACGTGCGCGCGCAGACCCTCGGGTTTCACCCAGCCCTGCTCGCGCAGGGGCAAGATCTGGGCGCGAATACGCAGGCGATCGGGGAGAAATTCTTCGACCCGCACGGTTGTCGAGCCGAGCAACGCATCACGGCGCTTGTCCTTGATGATGTAGGCTTGCACCGTGTAGCCACCCGTCGGCGAGCTCTCCTCGGTGGTATAGGCAAGCTCGACAAAGCCGCTCGCCGGGAGCGTGACCTGTTCCTTGTGCACTTCGAGCCCACGCGGATCGGTGACCGCGAGCTGGATGGGTACGCCGGCCACTGCGCCCTGCCAGCTCACGGGCTTGACGATGGCACCGACGTGGAAGGTGTCGCCCGGACGATAGATTCCGCGCTCGGAAAACAGATAGGCGTCGAGCGAGCTCGCACGATCACCGGTCGTGACACCGCCGACATCGAAGCGCGACAGATCGAGCTGACGATCTTCGCGGCCGATGGGCAGAAACGACACGTCGGCACCCGCGCGCACGACGTAGGCCATGGGCTCTTTCTCGCGGCGAAAGTCTCCCAGCGGGGGCACGCTCGCGTGTCCCTCGTCGTCGGTGTGGCGACTGACGATGGCGAGCCCGTTCTTGCCGAGGACCTCCACGGTGGCACCGACGACTGGCTTGCCGGTGGCAAACGAGACGACGAAGATCTCGTGGCCACCCACCGCGTCGTCTTTGACGAGCACCCCGAGGTCGGTCACCAGCAAGAAGCGACGGTCCTCGACGTCGAGCACCTGCTTTTCTTGCGGATCCCAACCCTGCACGTGCAAGAAGAAGAGGCCGCGATTGCCCTGCGCCCCGGCGGCCGTGAGGTGGGGCGCAAAGTCGACGGCCGCGTACTGCGTTTTGACGGGGTCGCTGCCATCCAGCGTACGCACCTCGCGAAACACTTCGGAGATATTTTCTTCGTCAAAGCGATAGGACTGAAACTGCGGCTGATCAAAACGCCCGCCAGTTTGACTGACGAGGTGATTGAGCTCGGCGGGCAAGACACGCCACAGCTCGACACGCATGGCTGCGAGCCCGCGTGCCATCACCGACAGGCGCCGCTCACCGGTGAGCGCGAGGATGGCGCCGTTGTGCATGATCTCGAGCTCCCGTGGATACTCGGGCACCGAGACGACGTGGGTGTACGCCTCGGCAAGCAGATAGTCGCCGTAGGCTCGGGTGCCCTTTTGCACGCGCACAAACAGCTGCCGACCGACCGGTGCCTGGATCTTGAAGGTGTGTTGCGTCGGATAGGTGAGCTCGGCGGGAATGGCGCTGAGCGCTACTGGCGTCGCGGCGTCGAGGACCGCGCGCGAGACGTTGTCGATGTCCCAGCCGGTAAAGTCTTCGACGGCAGCACCCTCGGGGCCTTCGGGCTTGTCTTTCGGCAGCAACAATACGCGCAGATTCTTTTGCAGCTCGTCCTCATGCACGCCCGTCGTGGTGGTGACGACGAGCACTTGCTCGGGCTCGTAGCGCGCGTTGCGCACGAGAGTGATGGCCGTGTCCTCGATGTGAAACAGATTGTAGACGCCGGGCACGTAGATCTCCCGCGTCAGCTCGGCGTCGATACCATGACCGCCGCGGCTGGAAGCGACGCCATCGTCGATGGTGATGACCGCGTGGGTTTCGCGCGCGGGGATGGCGATGACCGCCGAGTGAACGTAGGCCTCTGCGCGCAGCTCGTCGTAGCTGATGGTGACGTCGAGCGGCGTGCTCTTGTCCTCGTCGTCGGCCTCGAGCAGGCGCATGCCGACGCGCTTCTCAAGACTCTTCGGGTCGACTGGATGCGTGAAGGTGAGCGTCGCGACGATCTTCTTAATCTTGGGATCGACCGGGTCCTGATAGAAGTCGGCACTCTCGAGGGTCGCGGCAAAGCGCGCGGTGTGAAAGCGCACACTGTTGTCTTCGAGCAGCACGTGGTCGGCGACGAGCCCCGGCTCGAAGGTGACGTGAAACTGCTCGTCCACCGGCCAGTCCGCGCTCGGCGTAAACAATAGCCGGTTGTCCCCTTCCCAGCGCCATTGACCCTCGAGGGCGGGGCTCAAACGCACGCCTTCGGTCACGGGCCTGTCGACCCGCGCGATGGGGGCAGCCGAGCCGCCGAAGGTGATGGCGAGCGACTCGGGCGTGGCGTCCTTGCGCAAGGGCGTCGGCGGTGGATCGTCGACGCTCACACTCAGGCGCGCGGGCTCAGGGGGACGAGGCCACAGCTCGTAGACGCCCGCCACGAGGCCAAGCACCACCAGGGTGGCGACCGTGATACGCCATCTCCGGGGCTCCCGTAGCCAGGCCCACGCCATGCCCACGGGCGTCAGCAGCTGTCGCACCCAGCGCGCCATCGCCGCAAGCCACAGCGGCGGCGTCCAATGCAGCACGCCGAACAGAGCCGTCCAGAGCCGAGCGAGAGCACCGAAGAGACGTCGCATGATTGTTCCCCACCGCGAGAGATCGAGAAAGCGGCCAGAACCTAGCACGGGCGGGGCGCGTCTCCTACCAGCGACACCTCCGACGAGCTGCACCGGGCGCTCGGCATCCCGAAGAAGTACGGGCGCAGTTCTTTTTGAGTGCCGCGATCACGCAGCGGCGTTGATTTGACGCG
>CAYHNK010000373.1:0-4423 GCA_964357695.1 uncultured Bdellovibrionales bacterium
TGCGCCGCGCTGGCACCCGTGGCCCGCAATGTCAGCGTCGAGCTCGCGGCAGGCGGCGCGCTCGACGTGGTGACCACTGGCACCGCGGGCGCAACGACGGGCGCCGGGCTGCGCGAACGACGCGACTTCGGCGCGGGGCGACTCGGAGCCGCGATCTGTGGAGCGGACACCACCGGCGCCGTTTCGATGCCCGGCTCAACCGCAGCACTCGTAGCGACGCCTCCGTCGAACCCGTCCTCGACGGTCGCACTCGGCGAAGACTCTTGCGTCGGCACCAACGCGGGGGGCCCAAGCTGTGCCCGCAACCCGCCGTAGAAACCGAGCGCAAACCCGACGCTGCCCCCGGCAATGACCCCCGCACCTAGCGCCACCCAGACAAGCGGCGTCAGCGATTCAACGAGGGTCCGTCGCAACGCCCGCCAACGTCGGGTCTGTCCATCGAGCGACTCGACTTCCCAGTCGGTGAGCTCGACGTCGTCATCGGCGCGACGCCCCTCCGGCCGCTCGTGTTTCGAAAACCGCATCATGGACCCGATATACCGGATCGCACCGAAGCATCCAACCCACCGGGACGATCGTGCTCGCAACACGCCACGTGCGCGCTTGCCAGAACGACGCATGCCAGACTATGGACGCGCGCAAGGTGGGAGGACCTCTCGGGATGCGATCGTTGATGCCGCAGATGCGTGGGTGGACACCACGAGCGTGGGTCGTGCTACTCGCAGTCAGTGGTCTGCTCGTCTATCTCGCGATGCAGCTCTTGAGGCTGCAGCTCGCGAGTGAGCTGCAACTCTCGTGGACCCAGGCGCTCGACGCCGGGCTCGCTGTGGGTTGGAGCTACGACCTCGGCGCCACCGCGCTGCTGGCCGGGCTCGCCGCCGGATCTGCGTTGGGTCGCGTGTCGCCATTGTGGCTGTGGCTGCCGTCGATGGGTGTGCTCTGGATTTCATCGCTCGCCAACGTGCTGCACTTTCGCTTCTTCCAGCTGCGCCTCGACTGGTGGGTCGTGCGCTTGCACTGGCGTGACGCCTTTCTCGTCGGCGACTCGGCGACCGACCTGAGCGGCACGTGGCGCATCGTTACGAGCGCCATCGTCTTCGTTGTCGCGCTCGCGGTGGCCATCGCGGGCGAATGGCTGCGTCGACGTCACGCCGACCAGACCCCGCACGTGACCGCTCCCTGGCCCCGCCGCGCTGCGCCAGCGGTCGCTCTCGCCCTCATCGCGCTCGTCGGCTTTCGCCTGCCGCATTGGGCGGCAACGTTTCGTCTCACCGGCATGGTGCTCTCGGACCAGATCCTACGCGTGTGGTGGTACGAGCTGACCCGCGGCAAGATGGCCGAAGGCGCCCGCACGCACTGGATTGCCGATGTCTCGGCGGACGAAGGCATGACAAAGCCAGCCGCAGTGCTTGCCGAGCTACGTCGCTACGGCGCGCAACAAGCGGATGGCGAGACGCCGCGCGAGCCCGCGGCGATCGAGCACGGCGACGATCTGCGGCCGATGGATCCCGCATGGCCGCTGCTCGCCGAGCTCGTGCCCGATGGCGAGCAGACAACGGCCATGCGACGCGCGCTCGGCGTACCAGAGCAAGGGCCGCTCAACGTCATCGTGCTGTTTGTCGAGAGTCTGCGCGCCTTCGAGCTCGACGACGCACGCCTCGGACCGGCCGTGTATCCGCAGCTGAGCAAGATCTTCGCCGAGCAGGCGATCTACTTTACGCAGGCCTACTCCTCGAGTCTCGCGGCCGGGGAAACCGTGCGCGGTGAGTTCAGTACCCTGTGCGGCATGATGCCCAACGTCCTCGGACCCGCGACGTACATCGCCAACGCGACGATCAGCGTGCATTGCACGCAGGAGCTGATGCGCCGCACCGGCCACCGGACCTTGTGGATGAGCTCGTACTACAGCACCTTCCATTCCAAGCGCAGCTTCGAGATGCTGCATGGCACCGAGCTATTTTTCGATCACGACTACTTCACCGCCCGTGGCATCACCGCCAAGGTGGGCAATTGGGGGCTGGCCGATGGTCCCGTGTTGCAGGAGGCGGTCAACGTGCTCGAGGAGCACGCCAGCAGCGGGGCGCCCGTCTTCTCGAACATCACGACGATCAGTACGCACCACCCTCACACGGTCGTCCCGGAAGGTCCTCTTCCCGACTGGCTGCTCACAGAGACGGCCGACCGGCCGTCGTACCAGGGCTACCTGTCGCGCCTGCGCTATGCCGACACGGCCGTGAGCGCGTTCTTGACGCGGCTGTTCACGGGTCCCATGCGCGAGAACACCGTGGTCGTCGTCCTCGGCGATCACAGCATCACCGAGAAGCCGCTGGGAGACGTTTCGCCCGTACAGCGCATCGAAGCGCAGTTTCGCATCCCCATCGCCCTCGTCAGCGCCCACGCCAAGGCCGCCGTGTACCGCCACCCGGTGCACCAAGCCGATGTCGCACCGACCTTGGCGCGGCTCGTCGGTGCCAGCGGTCCCGTCGCATGGACCGGCCGCGGACTCTTGGGTGAAACCGGCACGCCTTGGATCTACGAGACGCGTACCGCCCTGCACTACCGCACGCGCGAGCGAGCGTGCTACACGCTGCGCGCCAACGAGCGGCCGACCTGCTTTGACGTGCGGGCCCATGACCCACTGCACACGGGCAACCTCGAGACTGTCCCAGAAGTTCCCGCCGACACCGCGTTTTTCCACCGCGTCCTGGTCGCCAACTTGAACGCGCTCTCGCTCAACCAGATCGCGCCGCGTCTCGCCGCGAGCATGGCGGTCGCTAGGCCCACATCGGAGCCCCACGCGGGTGTCAGCGCTGCAACGCGCGGCACGGGCGCGGCCCAATAGACGCGCGTTTCGCGCAACCCGTTCGTGGTTCCGACCGATACCCACCCCAGCGCCAGACAGCACCCCAGTCGGCCCGGAGCACGGGCACGCAAAGGAAATCACGCATGAGCAATCTCAACGTGGCCGAAGTCTTTCGTCGCATCAACGGCTCGAATGACAGCGCCATCAGCGGGGACGACATGAAGACCTTCGCCGAGCGGGCAGGCGTGGGCCGGGGTGCCTTCGGTAGCATCAAGGTGCGCACGGTCGTCAAGGAGTTCCTGAAGAACTTCGACAACAACGGCACCGGCGATGTCGACATGGTTGAATTTCGCCGCAACATTCGCAAATTCACCGACATGGCTGGCTTGGATATGGGCCTATTTGACGCGGCCGACAATAACCCTCGCAATGGACGAGCACCCTACGGCGAGCTCAAGCCAGCGCTCGAGCGCCGCCTCGAGGAAGATGGCGCGAACGACCCAAACACTTACGCCGACGTCGGCACCAAGCTCGCCCTCGCGGGCGGCGGTCGTGGTGAGGAAATCTACCGCGAAGATTTGCAGACTCTCCTCGACGATATCCGCAATCCGGCGGTCATCGACCAGATCCGCGAGAAGCTGTGGGACCTGATGAACGGCCTTTTCCCCGCACCGTCGCGGACGGCGCTTTGCACCGAGGAGGGTGCCGGAGCGCTTGTTCCCAGCTCGGACGGGTAGTACACCCCTGCGCAGTCGCGGGGGACGCTACACATGCAACTCAGCTCGGTGGTGGTCATCGGTGGTTATGGAGCGACCGGTCGCGCCGTCGCGCGTCTGTTGCTTCAATACACGAGCCGCGACGTCATCATCGCCGGGCGGCACATGGATCACGCCGAGCAGGCGGCCCATGCGCTGCGCCGCGAGTTCCCCGGGGATCGTCTCCGCTCGGCTGAGGCTGATGCGTCGGATCCCGAGGCCCTCGGCGAGCTGCTCGCCGGCTGCGCTCTCGTCATCGTCTGTTCCGCGACACCCGAGCATGCTGCCACGGTGGCGCGCGCTGCCTTGGCGGCTGAGTGCGACTACTTGGATCTGTTTGCGGAGGAATCCGTGTGGGGCGCTCTCGAGCCGCTCGCCGCAGAGTGTGCCGCGCGGGATCGCTACTTTGTCGCGCAAGCCGGCATGCATCCGGGGCTGCCGCCCGCGCTCGTACGATTTGCGGCGCCCTACTTCGATGACATCGACGAGGCCACCATCGACGCTGTCATGCATCTGCGTGACGTCCCCTTCGAGGCAATGCGCTCACTGCTAGCCTTCGTGCAAGACAGCCCGTCGAGGCTCTACGACGATGGCGCCTGGCACGCCACCTCACCGTGGCGAATGCGAGCGGCGGACTTTGGACCGCCCCTCGGCGAGCTTGGCACCTATCCGAGCTACAGCCCCGACATGGTCAACATCCCTCGTCGGCTCGGCATCGCACGCGTCGGCGTATACTTCGCGGGCTTTAACTGGTTTGTCGACTGGCTAGTCATGACGCCGCTCATCGTGATCAAGCTCGGGCGCTGGGCGTGGGCGCTCGATCTGTTCGCGCGCCTAGGGTGCTGGGGACAAGCAAGTATCTCTA
>CAYHNK010000374.1:0-4416 GCA_964357695.1 uncultured Bdellovibrionales bacterium
GGGGTTCCGGGCCGCCCCCCGCGGGGCCGCGGGGGCCGACCGCGTCGCGGGGGGCGCGTCGGCCGGCCCCGGCGCCACCCCGAGCGACCCGCCGGCCAGCGAGCCGGCCCCCGGCGTTTCCCCGTCCCCGGCCCCGCAGACCGTCGCGCCCCCCCGGGGCACCATCAGGCTGTACACGACCGTGACCCAGGCGACCGTCGAAGCGAACGACGAGGGCTACCACGCCGACGGTCTCGACTGTCTCGCCAATGCGTCGACACCCACCTGCGTCGACTCGGATGGTGATGGGCGTGGTGTGGCGTGTGCGGCCGGGGCCGATTGCGACGACTACGACATCGCGCACTGGGATGATTGCGCCGGCTGCACGGACTTAGACGGCGACGGTCACGGCGTGGGTTGTCCGACGGGTACCGACTGTGACGATGAGACGGACGCGCACTGGCAGGACTGTGGCGTCTGCGTGGACACTGATGGCGACGGCCGCGGCACAGACTGCGACTTGGGGACGGACTGCGACGACCACGACATCGCCGTGTGGAACACCTGTGTTTCTCCCCCACCGATCGCGCTGTCTTGCACGCCTCCACCCACCGGCGGTGGTACCGGTGACATCTTCTACGTTGCCCCCGACCAGGTGGCCGCAGGTAGCTGCACCCAAGCGGCCACGCACAGCTCCATTGGCGCGGCGCTGGGCGTTGCAGGCCCGGACGATGTGGTTCGCCTGCTGCCAGGCACCTTCAACGAGAACGTCATCTTTCCGCACGGCGGCACCGCCGGCCATCCGCTCACCCTGACCTTCACACCGACCAGTGTGTGCACCAACGGCGGCGAGCACTCGGCCATCGTCGACTGTAACTTCGCGGGTGAGAACTGCGTCGATGCGAGCTACAGCAATCTCGTCATCGATGGCCTCGAGGTGCGCAACTCGCGCTACAACGGCATCAAGGTCGATGGCGACGTGCACGGCACGCCCACCACGTATCCGGCCGACAGCGCCTACGGCTACTATTCCTATGGCAATTGGGGCGAGTACAGTGAGCGGAGCTACAACGTCAACGGCGCGGACAACATCGTCATTCGCAACAACATCGTGCACCACACGCGAGACGACGGCCTCAAAATTGGCCACGCGAATCATATCTACATGCTCAACAACGAGATCTACCGCGCAGGCTTGGACGACGACTGCACCGGTGGCGACTGCCATACACAGCAAGGCATCGACATGGTCGGCGTCTACGACTCGGTCGTGTGCGGCAACTTCATCCACGACGAGCTCGGCATCGATGGCATCGCCCAGACCATGAACAAGGGTATCTTCGACAAGGGTGGCAGTCAGAATATCTTGATTGAGAACAATCTCGTGACCGACCTCAAGTCGCCGGAAGCGTGTATCGAGGATGGCGGCGACACGGAGTGGTACAACACCCGCTACGATCCGCAGCTCGTCGGCGGCGACATCAATGCCGTGATGCTGGCGGCCGACGCGTACGACAACCCGATTGACTATGCGCCCGGCTACAACGCCGCCCTGATGTCGGAATCTCGCTACGCGGTCGTACGCGGCAACGTGCTCGTGGGTTGTGACCCGGCGTTGTCCTTTCGCAATACCTACGGCGCCCGGGTCTACAACAACACCGTCGTCGACTCCGGCTGGGCGCAGCGCTGGATCAAGATGTGGGACGACCAGAACGAGCCGCACATCAACGTCAACACCCGCATCTTCAACAACCTGATGGTCAACGATAGCAGCGTCCCGCTAGCAGCGGGTAGCGTGATCATGGATCGCTACGATATGTCGATTGGCAGCGGCTTTGTCTTCGCGTCCAATCTGCTCAACGATGGCAACAGTGGCGCGGTCCCGTCGTTGGGTGTCTCGCTGTCATTCGCCGATCCGGCCGACCAGATCGCGGGGGATCCCATGCTCGATGGCGCCTACCAGCCGCAGGCCGGCAGCGCTGCGATCAATGCTGGCGCTGATGTGATCTCATTGGGTATCGTGGCGGGCAGCTTCACCGACAGCCAGGGTGTCGTGCGCCCCTCGGGCGGTGCGTTCGACATCGGCGCCTTCGAGCTCGCCGAGTAGCTGCGAGCCGGGCGCGCAATTCGCCGATGAAAGGGAATGACAATGACACAACAGATCAATTTTCCGCGGGTTTACGAAGCCTTCGCTGCTGCCTACAAGGATGACGGGCTCATCTCGGGTCCGGCCGCCAGTAAGGGAAAGACCCGCGACATCACGGTGCTTGGAGTGTCAAACACTGAGGCGGGTCGGATCTACACCGCCGTTCAGCAGGAGGCGGGTCGATGCACGTCGCAGGCGGAACTTGACGCACTGGAGAAGGAAGTCAACGCCGAGCTCGCCAAGGGCAGATTCGGGAAGGACCGACGCGCTGGCGCCAATCCAGCGGTGGGGCTCGGAGAGGCCACGCAGCTGCTGTTCGCGAATAGACGTGACCAGCTCGACAAGGCGTTGGCGCAAGCACGTGAGCGCGAAGATGCGTACAAGGCGGCCGAAGCCGTGCAGAAGGCGGCTCACAAGGCGACCGACAGCCTCAACAAGACCTGGAGCGACGGCGCGCTCGTTCCGCCGTCCATACCCCGCCGGTGACCGTATGCACGGACGGTGAGCGCGGCTACCGGGGCTGCGAGCGCGGTGGCTGGAGGCCATCGCGAGCCTTGGGCGGCTCCCCCTGCGCAGCGGCCTGTTGTCGCTGCATTGTCGCCTCGTAGATCCGCCACCCCTCGATGCCTTTGGGCGTGCTGAACCACCGGTTCACGTCTGCCAGCGTCAACGACTCATCGGCCCTGATGGTCAACGACAGCAGTGTCCCGCTGGCAGCGGGTAGCGTGATCATGGATCGCTACGATATGTCGATTGGCAGCGGCTTTGTCTTCGCGTCCAATCTGCTCAACGATGGCAACAGTGGCGCGGTCCCGTCGTTGGGTGTCTCGCTGTCATTCGCCGATCCGGCCGACCAGATCGCGGGGGATCCCATGCTCGATGGCGCCGACCTGAACGCTCTCGGGATTGTCACGGGCACCTTGACCGACAGCCACGGTGTCGCACGCCCCTCGGGCGGTGCGTTCGACATCGGCGCATTCGAGCTCGCCGAGTAGCCTCAGTCAAAGAGCGACGTGCCCTTGCGGCCAAGACCTAAGGCGGCTTGTCGGCCGTTTTGGGCGATCGTCGGCGAGTCGGGCGATGCAGCGGCGCAGGCCGGCGCGGGTCGTGCTGGCGCGTCGATCGCGGGCGATGAGTCCGCCTTCGCGGCGCTCTACGGTCGCTGCGCACCCGTGGTAGGCTGGCGGCTGCGGCGCATCTTCCGCAAGCGCCAGGACGCGGAGGACGCGCGTCGTCCACCTTGCCCCCATCAGATACACGGCTTGGCTGGCGGTTCGTTGCGACCGGGGGGGCCCGAGTGCGGAGTGGTTACGGTAGGCCGAGCGGGCCTGCGTCGTGCGTCATGGTGGTCTCGTGACCGTGGTTGCGACCCAGGTTGACACGCGCGCGCGTAACAGCGTCGCCGAGAGGCGATACTGCGCCACCGGTAACAGGGCGCCGCATCTGCACGCTCTCGTGGCCGACGGCGTCCGGGTGCAGGGCGCACCGGAGACCCAGCCGACGTTTCACGCGCTGCCCGAACCGAGCAAGGCCGAGGTCGCAGCCGTGGCCTGGTCGACGTGCGCCGCTGTAGTCGTTACGAGCGAGGTGCTTGATCAGAGTGTCGCTGCTCAGGGAGGGAGAGTCTCCTCAATGCGGTGGTGCGTTCGGTCGGTGACCTCGAAGGCTTCGAGGTCGCACAAACGACGTGTTCACCCGATGTCAGCGGCATCAGCGATCGCCGATTGCCCTAAGAAGACGCGGCGGGTCTCACGAAAGGAGCTGGTCAAGCGCCGCCAATCTCCTACAAGCCCGCAGGCGTTCGCTACTTGCTGAGCGTCAACAGGTGAACGCTGTTCGGGGAAAGATCCACCCTCGTCGATGCGGTGGTCCCGGTTACTTGCAGCGCTTCGCTCGAAACGACCGTTGAGCCCACGCCATACTCCGAGCGCACAGCTTCGAGCTCGGCCTGCAGCGCCGCCCCCCCAGCCGCTGAGGCATCTAGAAGGCGCTGATGAAGCTGGGCTCGCTGAGCGTAGCCGTGACCGTGCTCGGCATCGACGCAGTAGTGGGTCAGCACATAGGCGCCCGGCGGCACCCCGACGATGTCAACCTGAGCAGCCGCAATTCGCGAGGCCTCCAAGCGGTACGCAATACCGTGATCACGCACTGCCTGCTGATAGGCCGTCCAACCGACTGGGAGGCCGAGATCAGCCACGGAGAACACGGCCGGCTCCGCCAGTAAATCGCGCAAGAACTGGTGTCGTTCCCCCCGCTCTTCGACCGCCTCGTTCTTGCGGAGTTTGACGCGA
>CAYHNK010000375.1:0-4390 GCA_964357695.1 uncultured Bdellovibrionales bacterium
TCGCGTCAAACTCCGCAAGAACGAGGCGGTCGAAGAGCGGGGGGAACGACACCGCCCATCAAACGTCCCATCAAACGTCCCACCCACTTCAATGGTCAACGCCGGTTCGGAGGTCACATGTCACCGTGTTGGGCACGGCGCGGTGCTGTCTCAGGGAGAACGTATCGCCGAACGCCGTCTTGTCCGCCCGCCCTCGCCTACTTCCCCGGGCCGTGCGGACACGAACACCCTCGGCCGCTGCTGCGACTCGTGCATGCAAGCTGACGAGTACGCGAGCGGACGGACCTACGACGCCACCAAGAGCGGCCCCGTCGCGGCGCTCGCCCGCCAAGCGCGAGGCAATGGTGGTCGGTAGGCGTGCTCGGGGAATTCGACGTCGAGGCGTCCTCTCCGGAACGCCGCGGACGCCTGCCGGTACGCGGCCACAAACTCCCGGTAGATCGCCACGAAGGCGTCGCGCGCCGACCTCGTCGAGGCGTGACACAACGGTCGCGGCGAGCGCTTTGTCGTCGCTGGTGCCGAGTGAGGGTCTTGAACCATCACGAATTCGCGTCCGAGCGACGGCTCGCCGTCGCGCGTCTCTGCGGCCTGCAACTCGGCTTGTTCGAGAATGTGGCGCGCGTGCTCTGCGCGCTGCTCGGCGGAGAGCGCCACCCATGTCGGTGCTGGCGTCAGCGCGAGAGGATTCCAGGTCGCAAAGAGCGCTTCATCGCATTTCTCGCCCCACCTGCGTGCCCAATACTGTGCGGTGCGGTCGAACCACGGGAACAGGCGACGCTGGTTGTGGCAGAGCTCCGGAATGCAGGTGAGGCGCGGCCAGTCGGCGGCGCGGTCGACGAGTCCCTCTTTGACACCATGGGCGAAGATGTAGGCGAGGCGCTGGTCGAGGGCCTGGTCGTCGAGGATGGGCTCGGCGGAGAAGCGTCGATGCCAGAACTTGCCGCGCCAGCGGATGTGCCGGCCGACTTCCTTCGCGATGTTGGCCTCAATGTAGCCCATGAAATCCGAGATGGCACCAGTCGCCGAGCCCAGGCAAGAGGTGCCAACCTCTTCGCGGCGAAATGCGTGTCCCATTGTGCGACTCGCAAGCGACCCCCGGGAAACGGTGCCACGCGGGTGACACTATGTGCGCCACGTGTCTGCTCATCGCGCACACCCCGGCCTGTTGCGCGGCGCGGCGGCCTGCGTTGGCTCTACAGTGCGACCGCCTCGAGCGTCGGCGTCGCGATGTCGTTGCCGGTAGAAACGGGCTTGGTCGATTCCTCCTTCTCCCCGAGCGCTCGGGTGCAGGTGGTATGGACAGGGTAATGAAAATCGGTTGTCTGGTGATGGATTTTCATGGTAACTCATTCATGTGATCCGTCGTCTCGCGTATTTGCAGCGACTGCGTGTGGCTCTCGAACGCAGTCGCGTGGTGGTGCTCGTCGGCCCGCGACAGTGCGGCAAGACCACGTTGGCGCGCCAGCTCCTGGCGGCCGATTCAGTCAACTACTTCGACCTGGAGGATCCGACGAGCCTCGCGCGTCTGGAGGAGCCCCTGACGGCGCTGCAACCGCTGCGAGGCCTCGTGGTCATCGATGAGGTGCAACGGCGGCCGGAGCTGTTTCCCATCTTGCGGGTACTGGCCGATCGTGACGATCTGCCGGCGCGGTTTCTCGTGCTGGGCAGCGCCTCGGGAGATCTCTTGCGACAAAGCTCGGAGAGCCTCGCCGGTCGCATGGAGCGGGTGGTCATCCAGGGGTTCTCGCTCGCCGAGCTCGGCACCGCGGTCGAGGAAAGGCTGTGGCTGCGAGGTGGGTTTCCCCGCGCATTTCTCGCTGCGAGCGATGCAGACAGTCTCGCGTGGCGCCGTGAGTTCGTAAACACGCTGCTCGAGCGCGACTTTCCGCAATGGGGGGTGCGCGTGCCGGCCGAGGCGCTGCGGCGCTTCTGGTCCATGCTTGCGCACTACCACGGGCAGACATGGAATGCCGCAGAGCCAGCCCGAGCCTTGGGTGTGAGCGAGTCGACCACGCGTCGTCATCTGGATCTGCTCACCGATGCGCTGATGATCCGCCAGCTACCGCCTTATCACGCGAACGTGGGCAAGCGGCAGGTGAAGTCGCCCAAGATCTACGTGCGCGATAGCGGACTTCTGCATCATTTGCTCGCCATTGACTCCCCGAAGGCGCTTCTCACCCACCCCAAAGTCGGTGCCTCCTGGGAGGGCTTCGTGATCGAGCAGCTGCTGGCCAGCGAGCCTCACGACGAAGCCTTTTTCTGGGCGACGCACCAAGGGGCGGAGATAGACCTGGTGCTGCGCCGGGGCACCGAGCTGTTGGGCATCGAGTGCAAGCGAGCCGACGCTCCGCGCCTGACGCCTTCGATTCGAATCGCACTGCAGGACCTCGGCATCCGCCGCGTCGCGGTGCTCTACCCAGGCAGCAAGCGCTACACGCTTGGTGAGCGAGTGGAAGCGGTACCGCTGCACATGCTCGCACAAGGCAAGAGCATCTTCGACGAAGGCGGCTGAAGTTCCCCCCGAAAAGGTGACATTGCGACAGGAAAGCCTCGACCCCCACGAAGGCGCCACCCACTTCCACGAAACCCCACGCTCCCGACGCGGGTCACGCCCATCAACCACGCGTCCTCGCGCGCGCCTCGGAGGGCGCAGTCGGATCGCACCGTCGCGGGCCGCACGAAAGACACTTCGCGGGCAACCTATTCTCCCATCGTGCACACCCCGCCCTGTCGCGCGGTGCCCTCGCGCATGCAAAGAGCGGCGAGTCTGCAATGCTCTTGCCGCCACGCGATCGCGCCCAGTACTGCGCCGTGCGATCGAACCAGGGGAACAGGCGGCGTTGGTTGTGACAGAGCTCTGGGATGCGGTTGAGGCCGGGCCAGTCGCTCGCCTATATGGACGAGCTCGAGAAGTGGCTCGCGCACAAGCGGCCGTAGCGCGCTACAGCGTCGGTGTCGCAACGACCGCAGGCGCGACGGCCTGTGCGCAGGCGCGACGGCCAAAATACGCCAGCGATAGCGCGAAACAGACCGAGCAGAAGATCGCTGTGGCGTAGCTGAAGGCAATAAAGAAATCGAGGCCCGAGAGCTGCGGCTCGCCCAAGCTCTTGTAGAGCAGCACGACGACGCTGCCGAGATAGCCGAAGGCGTCGGTGACATAGATCATAAAGCCCGCCGTGCCGACAAAGCCGACCGACGCGATCAGACGATCAAAGAGCATGCAGCCGTAGGGTACATAGGCGACGTAGAGGCCGAGCCCGACGAGCACCATCCAGGCAACCGGCCCGACGATCCCCGCCTGAAAGCCCCAGGTGGCAAGACCGATGAGCAACGTTCCGCCGAGCATGATGGCGTGGATGGCGAGCAGCGCGCGGCGGTTGTTGCGGATGACCATGAGCAGGCCGAGCGCCGCGAGCACGCCGATGGCGATGGGGATCTCGGCGGTAGTGAGAATCGACGGTGTGCCGCCATAGCCGAGCGCGTCCCAGATCTCGCGGGCGAAGTTGTCGCGAAAATCCCGATATGCCGTGAGCAGCATGTAGAGCGCGGTGAGCAACGTCAGCCCAGGAGCGTACGCGAGAAAAAAGGCGGAGCGTTCACGCTGATGCATCGGCGCTCGCTTCGTGCGTAGCGCGACGTCCTCGGGCGTCGGTGGCGGCAGGCGCGTCAGCATCCAGACGGATATGAGCAACAGTGGCACGAAGCAGAGGCCGGTGAGAAACGGCATCCACGGCTCGCTGATCCCAGCGTCGAGCAGGTAGCGGCCGGCCGATTTGACGAAGCCGCTCGCGACGATGTAGCTGCCGCTGAGCCCCACCCCGAGGACCTCGGAGACACGGCGACCCTCGAGAAAGGCGAAGACGAGGCCCCACACCATGCCGAGAGGCAGGCCGTTGACCACCATCCAAACGGCGTTCCAGGGCCGCGGCGTGATGGCGAAGAGCAGCAGTGCGGTTTCAGCGATGGCGAGGAGCACGAGAATGGCGCGACCGCGCCCCGCGGCGCTCATCTCGGAGACGAGCTTGATGCCGAGAAACTTCGAAGTGCAGTAGCCCAAGACCTGCGAGATGATGAGCAAGATCTTGTAGTCGACGAGCGGCAGCCAGGTAAGATCCACCTGGCCCGCGAAGGTCGCCACCGCAAACGGTTTGCGAAACGCGTACATGCAAAAGTACGTGGAGAACGCCGCGGCGACCGCAAAGACAGAGAACAAGGGCGCCGGCGCGCGCATGAGCCAGCGCGTCACAGCACCCCCGGTTTGAGCTTTCGTGTCGATGGGTCCTTCAATCAGTCTCCAGGCCCCGGTGTCAACGCCGTGGCCTCACACTCACACGAGGGCGCAGTTCTTTTTGAGTGCCGCGATCACGCAGCGGCGTTGATTTGACGCGGA
>CAYHNK010000376.1:0-4295 GCA_964357695.1 uncultured Bdellovibrionales bacterium
GCAGCTCGAGCGCACGACGCGCCGCGGCGGATGTGGGGTGGTTCGTCGTCAATCGTTGTAGCAAGGCGTTCGCCTCATTGTCCCGGCGTAGCGCTCTCAGCGAGATAGCAAGGCGCAGCTGCGCATCGGCCTCGAGCGGGCGAAGGCCGGGCTGGCTGTCTAGGTAGTCCCCGAGAAGTCGGACGGCTCGCGCGTGGTCCCCAAGTGCATCTTGTGCGACGACCGCCGCGAGGTAGCGTGCACGATTGGCCTCGGCCGCCGAGCCGCGCTTGATCACCTGGTCGTAGGCCGTGATGGCGCCGAGCCATTGCTCCGCTTTGCGGTGACAGTCCCCTAGCAGCGACCACGCCTGCACGTCCCCAGGCCGCCTGGCGAGGTGGGCGCCGAGCGCTCGCTCGGCTCGCTCGAGCTGTCCATCCATCACCCACTCGCGCCACGATGGCAGGTCTGCGGTCAGGGGCCCGGCCCGTCGCGGCACGGAGGGTGTCGGCTGCACGTGCGACGTCGGGGGAGCGGGAACTTGCGGCGTTGTCCGCAGCGCAGGTGTCAGCTCCTGCATCAGCCGTTCGAGGCGCGCGGCCATCTCGGAGCTCAGCGTTCGCTGGACGTTGCCGCGCGCGTCCACCGCCACCGACTCGCCCGCGACGACGCGCACCTGCTCCCCCGGGGCCGACTGTACCGCTACGCTACCTTCACCAACCGCGACGCTTACCGTCCCCGCCTCATCGCGCCCGAGCCCGAAGCGGGTGCCCAGGGCAGTCGCGCTGACCCGCCCGCTCGTGACGACGAGCTGCTGCTTCTCGGCACGCCTCCCCACAGCGCACGCGAGCGTACCAGCAACGAGCTCGAGGCGCACGGTGGACGCTGTGGCGGCCCGAACCACGGCGGTGCTCAAATTACCGAGCGCCACGGTGTCGCGGGTGGCACCAGTCTCGATGCGCACGAGCAGTCGATCGTCCACGGAGCTAAGCACAGCATCGGACCCGTTCCGGGGCCCGCTCGTGCCTAGGCGACCACGCAGCAACACCACACGCGCATCGCGCCCGCTCGAGAGGGGTTTTGACGCGCGAAAGAGACCCAAGTCTGAGGCAATCCAGAGCGCGACAATCACGCACACGCCGGCCATCGTGGGGCCAAACGTGCTCGTCCAGCGTCGCCGCGGCCGGTCTCGACGTTGGACCTTCGCCATCAGCCGAGCGAGCTCGGCGGGGTGAGCGGCCGCTGCTTGCGTCTCCTTGCCCCAACCATGCAGGCGATCCTCGATGTCCCGCCACGTCGCGTCGTTCGCGCGACACGTAGCGCAGCTTTCGAAGTGTGCCTGTGCCTCGTCGTCGACGTATCGGGTCTTGCTCATCGTGCGCTCCCGGCGGCCCACGGGCGGCCGCGATCCTCCAGGGCGCGTCGCATGGTCTGACGAGCCCGGTGCAGTCGCGTCCAAACCGTCTTCGTTGCCACGCCCAACACGGTGGCAATTTCCGTCGCTGTGAGGCCTTCGACGACGCTCAACAGCAGGACCTCGCGGTGATTGTAGTGAAGCGCCCCCAAAGCGCGCTCAAGCTCGAGTCGCGCTTCGCTGCGCGGCATTTGACTCGCGTCCGACGCAGCGCGTGCGGCCCCGGCCTCGATGGCCGCTTCGAGCCCAATCGTCCGGCGAAACCACCCAAGCCGGCGATGATTGCGCGCCTTGGCGGCGGCAATGCCGCAGAGCCAGGATTTGAGACGACCGCGTTCGATGTAACGCGCGGCGCTCGCGTGCAACGTGATGAAGACGTCGTGGCACAGGTCCTCGGCCTGGTCGCGCGGCAGCGACGGCAACAAGCGGCAGTACAGCGACTTGACCATGACGTTGTAGCGCACGTAGAGCTCCCCGAGTGCTGCCGCGTCGCCGGTAGCCAGTTGTGCCATCAGGGTGGCGTCGTCCACGTCAGCTCCCGAGTCATGCTTCACACCAGCCATGTCGTTTGCAGGCAAAACCTTCCCTTGCTTTGCCGCCCATCCTTCACCACCCGGCAAGGAAATGATAGTGACCCGCTCGATTTCTGGCTGTGGAGTGAAACTGTTGGCTGCGACCGCCGCCGTCATGATCGCCGCGCTCACACTGTCGTCGGCAACACCCGCGCGAAGCGAGGACCCGTCGATCCGTGTCCTGTTCCTCAATGTGGCGTCCGGGACTGCCGCCAAGGCCTTGCAGGACCGGGTGTTTGACGAGCTGCGGCTGGTCCTTGACGACGGGACGATCGAACGCGTTATGGCGCCGCTCCCGGCCTTCGCCTCGTTGCCGACCGCGCAACAGATTTCACACGTCAGACAGGTGCTCACCGACCGCGGGGCGGCCGCCTCCTTGTGGCTCGATGCATCAGCGAACGACCGTTTGATCCTCGTGATTGCCTCCGCCAGCGTCGGTCGCGGTGCCACTCGCCAGCTCGAGGTCGAACGCCGCGCGGGATGGTCGTCGGCCCTGGCGCTCGCCGCCAAGGAGGAGCTGCTCGCGCTCGTGGCGCAGGCGCCGAGCAGTACCGAGCGCGAAACGCCCAGAATCGTTGTGGTGCCAGTCCCTCGCCCGAAGTCTGCCCGCACACCCATCGTGACGGTTGCACCCACCGTCGTCGTTGGGCTCGTCGGCCAACAAGGCCCGGCGACGCTGTTCGGGGGGCGTGTGGCCCTCGACGTGCGGCTGCGCGGCGCCCTGTACGGCCGACTCTCGGTGTCGGCGACTCGGGGACCGACGCAATCGAGCCACTGGGGACGCATTGACGGGTGGCAGGTCGTTCCCGGCGCGCAGGCGGTCGTCGCTTACCCCGTGGGAACACCGACGATGGGCCTCGTCGCAACGCTAGCAGCGGGGCTCGGGGCGTGCGTCAGCAGTGCGCGGATGCGACCCCGCGCGACCAGCTCGACCTCCTTCGGTGTGATCGAGGCTTGCGGGCTCACAGGGGGAGAGTTGCGTTGGCGTCCGGGCACGAATACGACGCTGTCACTCGGCGTCGGACTGTCAGGACATACGCGGCCAGCAACGTACCGCCGCGCTTCCGATCGCGGCGTCGTCATGACGACGCCGTGGCTTGACCTCAACGCCACGCTCGGACTCGCCTGGGGTGCCGCACGCGCCGACGCTCCGTAGCCTCGGGCAATGGCCGGTCGATGCCTATCGCCTCACCTCCACTCATACGCCGCGTGTTAGCCCCCCATCGGGCTGAAAGTACAAGGCGTCGAACCACATCGCCTCAAAGCTCTCGGCGTTCACGCGGATGAGCCCATCCTGCGTGCCATCGACGCGATCGTAGGGATCGGCGAGGTACAAATCGTCGTCGGGCAGGAGCACGCGTGTCGTCGGCGCGCAATCGACCAGGATCAAGATGGCCAGCGCTGTCCTGACCTGAGCGTGTGACCGCTTCCCTCGCAGTCTCATCGCTGCCTCCCGGTGCTTGTCAACAGCAAACATGGTCGCCGTTGTCGAGTCGGCAGTTCGCCCCTTTCGGTCCCAGGTGGGACCGATCGCGGACTCCTCGATTTGCCTCTCCCTCACCATCCGTGTGACCCGAAGGTCGCGCTCTGACTCGCGGCGACTTCGCCGCGTCCTTACCTCGATTGCCGCGTGCTCCCTCGCCGCCCGCGCCATGACAGCAGGAGCACCGCGCCGAGAAGCCACACGAGAGCGTCTGAGCCCGTCGAGCGACAGCCGCAGCTCGGTCGTGAAGCCACCGCTCCGCTGCCGTCTTGACCATTGCCATTCCCGCCGCCCGTGTCGCCGCCACCCCCCGTGCAGCCTGCGATCGCCGCGTGCCCACACGTGCCCGCCGAGCACGCGTCCGTCGTACAGTTATCGCCATCGCTCGTGCACGCCACACCGTTGCGCAAGGGGCACGTCCCGCCGCACGTGTCGCTCTCGCCGCCACACACGCTCGTGCACGTCGGTGTGCACGGCGCCGCGCACGTGACGTGCAGCGCCATCGACGACCCCTGGTCGAACCGGTCGATGCCCGCAAACGTGTCCGTCCCTGTCTCGTCGTCCATCATCACTGCCACAGAGAAGGTCGTACCGGCGTCGCGCGTCGCTTCCAGGTCCGGGAAGACCTGGCCCGTCAATGCGAGTGTCTTGAGGCCTGTCGTACGTAGCTCCGTCGTCGCCGCGACGTAGTTGTCAGTCGACACGTCGCAGCCCGCGTACATCGCCGCGCCACTGTCGGCCTCCGGGTCCGCGAGGCCGTCACCACCGTAGGGGCCTATCGACCAAGTCTTCGTGTCGAGGCCCGCCGACACGTAGTTGACGTTGAACGACACCTCCGCCGTGGCGA
>CAYHNK010000377.1:0-4280 GCA_964357695.1 uncultured Bdellovibrionales bacterium
CAAGGTGGCGCGCGAGCGCCAGTAGGGCCGTGCGGTGAAGATCCTCGGTGCCGGCTGGCACGACGTCCGGGACGCTCTTGCGCAGGGTGACGAGCAGCGGCTTGCTATCGATGGGGACTCCCGCCGCTTGCAGGTGTCCGACCTGCAGCAGGCTACCGCGCACGGCGGCGCCAACTTGGGCCGCCACCATGTGCGGATCGACCGCCTGACCCACGGCGGTGGGGCGCGCGACGTGAAGTCCTTTGCGGGCCTTTTGGGGCAAGGCGGCTTCCGTGTGCGTCTGCGACGACGAGGCCACGCTGACGCGCGGTGCGGTCTGCTGGGCCAGCAAGTCGGAAAGTGTCGTGCCCTCGACTGGCGTGATGGGGGGCACAACGCGTGCCTGTGCGCGCAAGCGTGCGTCGTCGGGCGGCTTGTTGCCAATGGGGGTGGTCATGCAGCCGAGCAACTTTCGTATTCGTACGACGTGCCCAGGATACACGGACACCCGCCGCTTGGCCAGGCGGCTAACGCCGCGTGGGCGCAGATCCGCAAAGTCGGGCTGACGAGAGCCGCGTCCCTGAGGAGCCGCCGCACAACTGTAGTCAAGCGCGGCCTTCGAGACGGCTTGCTGCGCAAGCCTCCTCAGGCACGCGGTTCGGGCGGCGGCGTCTCGAAGGGCGAGGCGGGTGGGGCCGCCCCGACGGCCGGGAACCGCACCCACGCCGCGTTCTACTCGTAGGACAGAGCCTCCTGGGTGCTCACCCGCGTCGCAGCGCGTGCAGGGATGCGACTCGCGAGAAAGCCGAACACGAGCGTGGCCACGAGCGTGATCCAGACGCCGTGGGCGCTGACGACAAACCTCAGATCGGCGCCGCCCAGCATCAGATTGCCGAAGAGCTTGGTGGCGGCGATACTCAGCGGCCAGCTCAGCAGCAGGCCCAGCAGCACGCTGACGACACTGATGAGCATGCCCTCGGTGACAAACAGGCGCGCGATGATGGTCGGTGTGGCACCGATGGCGCGCAAGACGCCGATTTCCCGCGTGCGTTCCATGATGCTGATGCCCACGGCCGACGCCATGCCCATGGCACTGACGAGCAGCACCGTGAAGGCGAGGAAGAGGATGACGCTGAGGATGATATCGAGGTGGTCGTAAATGATCTTCATGCGCTCGGTGTGCGACATGACCTCGATCACCTGTAGGTCGGTCGACGCGAGCACGCGCTCGACGTCGTGCTTGAGCGCGATCACTGCCGCGTAGTCGTTGTCGGTGGCGGCGAGCAAGAAGCTGTTGCGCAGCTCCTGCGGGTTGAGTAGGCGGTCATAGTACCGCCGGTCGAGGTAGATCTTCGAGGTGTCGAATTCCTCCACCAAGCCCACGAGCGTCAGCTCGACCTGCTGGCCGCCGAGCACGATCGACTGCCGATTGCCGACCGCCAGCGAGTCGTACGCCTCCCACGCCTGTAGATTCATGACCATCTCCGGGCGATCGTCCCCCTGCAACCATCGGCCCGCGACGACCTTGGGTCGCAGGAGCGCCGTCTCGGGTGGTAGGGCAATGAGGCCGATGCCACTGCTGCTCGCGAGCAAGCCGCTTTGCACCATGCCGCGCCCACCGGACCAGGCTTCGAGACGGCGAATGTTGGCGACCGGGGCGAACAGCTCCTCGGCTCGGGAAAGCGAGATGGGCGCGCGTAGCACGACACGCAGGTCGTAGCGCATGCTGTCGCTCGTCGCTTGCAGCAAGCTGGCGAGCGATTGCCGCACGTTGAAACCCGCGCCGAACATGGCCACACCGAGGGTCATCGTCAGTACGGTCACCGCGAGACGCCGCCGACGGCGCAAAGCGTTGCGCAGGGCCATGGCCAGCGTGGGCGGGAGGCGCTCGAGCCGTGAGATTGCGTTGCTGTCCGCCAGTGGTGCCGCAACGCCGTAGTCGCTCAGAGCTTCGTGTACGGAGATGCGCGTCCCGCGCAGCAGCACGGGCAATGACAGCGCCAGCGGCAAGAGCAGGCTGAGGGCGACCAGGACGGTGAGCCACCACCATGGGAGCGTGGTCGTGAGCACCGCGAAGTTGAGGATCCTGGCGACGAAGTAGGCAAAGCCATATCCGGAGGCCACGGCGAGGGGCACGCCGACGAGCGTGGCTATCGCGCCCAAGGTCAACACCATGGTGGCGTAGATGCCGAGCACCTTGGGGCGGGAGGCGCCAATCGCTTTGAGAATGCCGATCTGGCGCACTTGCTTGGCCAGAATGGAGGCCATCAGTTGCGAGAGCAGCACCGCGGCCATGGCGAAGGCCAACAGGCTGATGCTCCCCTGCAAGAGCAGCAAGGTGTCGAGCTGCCATTGATGGGGGTGCGCGTTGGGCTCCGGGATCGAGACCTTGTCGATGACGACGCCCTGGGAGGCGAGCTCGCGTACGAGCTGGCCGACGATGTGCTCGACCTGCGCCTTCTTCTGCACGTCGTGCAGCCGCACCAATAGGCGCTGATTGACAGGCTCCCCCGACAGCTGCGCATACGTTTCTTGATCGGTGTAGGCGTAGATGAAGTGGTCTTGGTTCGCGGGCGCTTGACCGGGGTCGAAGACGACGCCGCTGATCGGCACCCGTTGGATCCCTCGCCCAAAACGGGCGCGAGGATGCTTCTCGGAGGCGAAGTTGGAGATGCGCAGGCTGACGCGCTCCACCAGGATGGATCCGGGCGTCGGTCGGGTGGCGCCGACGTCGGGATAGAAGCGCGCCACGCGCAGGGCGCCAAGATCGCGCACGCCAAACAGCCACAGTGGGATCCACTCGTCGGGGGCGACCTCGATGCGGTGGATGGAAAAATCGCGAAGCTCCGCGGCTTCGACGTCGGGTCGTGCGCTCAGGGCCTTCAAGTCCAGGCGGCCAAAATCCGCGGAGCTGAGGATGGCGTGCGCGGGAAGGGTGTCGGCATAGTTCTGCTTCAGGTCCCGCGAGAGGACGTAGTAGGACGTCGCGATCGAGCCGCTGCCCCAGATCCCGATCGTCAAGGCGACGACCGCCAAGGCGAAACGGCGTGGCTGTAGGCGAAGGTCACTGAGTGCCTTTTTGCGGGTCATCGACATCACGACACCTTCCTCGTTGTTCGGTCCCGACGCTCATCGGCAATGATGCCGCCGTCTTGGAGAGTGACGACGCGCGGGATGTGCGTCACGGCGGTTTGATCGTGCGTGACGACGAGCACGGTCTTGCCGGCATCGACGAGGTCGGCGAGCAGCTGTTGAATGACGAGCGCGGTCTGGCTGTCGAGATTGCCGGTGGGCTCATCGGCGCCGAGGATGGGCGGATCGTTGGCGAGCGCTCGGGCGATGGCCGCGCGTTGTTGCTCACCCCCCGACAGAGCTGCGGGCAGCTTGTGCGCCTGCTCGGCGATGCCCATTTGGGCAAGGAGTGCGAGGGCTCGTCGTCGCCGGTCGGTCTTGGGTACGACCGCGACAAAATCCATGGCCAAGAGCAAGTTCTCGAGGATGCTCAGGGTGGGCACGAGCTGGAAGAACTGGAAGACGATGCCGACGTGTCGTCCTCTCCAGGTGGCGAGTTGGCTCTCGGAGAGGCGATGCAGCTCGGTTTGCTCGACGCCGACCGTGCCGGCGCTGGCGTGGTCGATGCCGGTGAGCATGTTGAGCAGCGTCGACTTGCCGCTCCCCGAGCGCCCGACGATGGCCACGTATTCCCCCTGCGCGACTTGCAGATTGATGTCCCGAAGGGCGTAGTAGCGCCCGGACGCTGCCGGGTACCATTTTGAAACATGTATCAAATCAATATGTTGGACCACGAGAAGGCTCCTTGTCCGAGTGAAAAATCAACTGTCGCTATACGCGATAGTACTTTACACAATAGCTATGTTCGATATATGTGTCAAGGCGATTGGGAAAGCAGGTAGCCATGTCGACGATCGATCTCGTGGTGCTGGGGATCTTGCTGCAGGGCGCGAAGAACGCCTACGAGCTCGTGCGCTACATTCGCGAACGGGAGATCCACCGCGTTCTCAAGGTCAGCGAGCCAGCGGTGTTCAAGAGCTGCCGTCGCCTAGCGGAGGCGGGGTATCTCGATGGCGAGACGGTGCACGAGCCTGGAGTACCCGACAAGGTGGTCTACGAGGTCAACAGCCGCGGCCGCGCGCGCTTTGACGAGCTGATGGGTCACTTCGTGCAGGACTTTAGGCCCTTCTACCTCGAGATCAACGCCGTGCTGTGGAACATCGGCCTCGTGGACCAGGCGGAAGGCAAGCGGCTCTGCATCGATATCATCAACGAGGTGAAGGAGATCA
>CAYHNK010000378.1:0-4271 GCA_964357695.1 uncultured Bdellovibrionales bacterium
GCCCGGCGAGGGGACGGGCGGGCCCGTGAGTGCTTGGAGGCGAACCGGCGCTGCCGTGGGAGTCTGGCGACACGTTCGGCCCGTGTCGCGAATCTTCGCGACCACGACCCCCACAGCCGTGCTCACGCCTCCATCGCCGCGCGTGGCAGGGGCGGCTCATCCAACCATCGCTTTGCCGCGACCGCTGTCGCGTTTCCGCGTCACTCGTGATTGCTCCATGTTTCCAGTCGCTTGGGCGACAAGATGGCTCGCGCTCCGGCGATCTGACGTGAAATGGCGACACTCGGGTACGATGGCAAATCCATAGATATGAAGCACTTATGGTGTGGCACGCCGCGTGCTTTCACACGGCGCAGAACACACACCGGGCACCGAATGCTCGGACACCATGGAGAAAGCCGTGCAGAAGACCCAGCCCACCCCGCATCCCCGCTCGCTCGCGCACTCGTTTGCTTTTGGTGGCGGCCTCGTCGGCCTCGTCACGTACCTCGTCGTCGGCCTGCTGCCGTCGGTAGTCTACGGCGGCTTCGTGGGCGTGACGCTCGCCTCCGGGATCTTCGGCGCGCCGGTTGATGCCCACGTTATCGCGCGTCTCATCGTGCTCTTTGGCATGGTCATCGGCCTGCTCGCCACCGCGGCGCTCTTTGTGGTCGTGGGTGCGGCGCTCGGCGCCGGTGTCTATGCCGTCGTGCGCGCCATCCTGCCCAAAGCGGCTACCCCAGCCATCGGGCGCAGCAGCGTCCGCTAAGCATTCACCCACTGCATTTCGCTATTGCCCGCCGCAGTTGGCGTGCTAGGTAGGGCGCGCCAACGCCAACTCGAGGCTTTCGATTGTGATGACCGTCGTTTCGTTCGTCTGTGCATTCGTTCTTGCTGCTGCTGACGCCCCGGGTGCTGTACCACCGAGTGTCGACCCCTCGGCGTCGTGTGCCATCTGCCACGCGAACGTCGTCGCTGAGCGCGCGCCAGGCGGCGACTTGCACGCCGACATGGCGTGCACGGACTGTCACGCGGCGCGGCCGTTCAACCCGCACGTGCCAACCGAGGTCGATGCGGACACCCAACGCGAGGGTGCGCGCTTTGCTGCGGCCGCAAAACACAGCCCCGTGACCTACGTGAGCTGCACGCAGTGCCACGAGGAGGTCGTGACCGCATGGACGGCGTCCATCCACGGTCCGCACGAAGGCGACGTGGCAGGAGTACGCAAGCCCATCTGCGTCGATTGCCATGGAAGCATCCACCGCGTCACCCCCGAGACCCAGGGCAAGGGCGAAATCGCGGCGCGGTGCATCGCCTGCCACAGCTTTGGCGAGCCGAGTGGGCCGCCGGCAGGTCCCGAGGTCGTCGACACCTACCGCGACACCATCCATGGCAAGATGCTGGCGCTCGGCAACCTACGGGCCGCGGCGTGTGCGGACTGCCATACGGGTCACAACGTCTTCGCCCCGAGTGACGAGCGCTCGTCGGTGCACACGAAGCATCGCGCGGCGACGTGCCAGAAGTGCCACGCGAGCGCCACCGACTCATTTGCCTCGGTGATTTCGCATCGCCCCCACACGGTCGACGAGGACTTTTGGAGCTGGCTGACGGTGCTCGCGTTTTCGCTGCTGACCATCGGCGTCATCTTGTTTCTCTTCTTGCACGTGTTGCTCGACTTCTTGCGCACGGGGCGCCGGGCGTTGTCCGGACCTACGCAGCACCATGCGAGCGCGGGCTCGGTGGCGGCCGACGACGAGGTCGTGCGCTTCGACATTCATGCGCGCATGCAACACTGGGGCATGATGGCCTCGTTCACGACGCTCGTCGTGACGGGCTGGCCGCTCAAAGCAGCGTCGGTCGGTGCGTCGAGCGCGCTCGCGCATTGGCTCGGCGGTCAGGCGGTGCTGGCGCTCGTCCATCGCGGCGCCGGCGTGCTGCTCATCGCGGTGAGCATCTACCACCTGGGCTATCTCGTGTGGCTGTATCGGCGGGGTCGCCTGTCGTTGGCGCTCGTGCCGACCCTCAAGGACGCCTTCGATCTCTCCGGCAATATTCTCTACTACTTCGGTCTCAAGTCCGAACGCCCGAAGTACGGTCGCTGGGCGTACCACGAGAAGTTTGACTACTGGGCCGTGTTCTGGGGCATGGTCATCATGGGCGGCTCGGGGCTCATTTTGTGGTTCCCGGTCGTGACCGCGACGCTCTTGCCGCCCGCGCTCGTGACGCTGGCGCACATCGCGCACAGTGACGAGGCGCTGCTCGCGGCGCTCGCCATCTTCCTGTGGCATTTTTACAACGTGCACCTGCGGCCCACGGTATTTCCGATGAGCTGGGTCTGGCTCACCGGCAAGATCTCCGTCGAGGCGCTCTACGACGAGCATCGCGTCGAGTACGAGCGGCTCTACGGTAAGCAGCCGCCGGCGCCCCCCAAGCACGGCGCGACGTGGCACAGCCAGCCCCTGTGGTCCTACATCGGTTTGGGACTGGTGCTGCTGGCCGGGACCGGCGTGGTCATCGGCAACGTCGCTTCGGTGCGATCGCAGATCATGGCGCTTAGCCACGGGGAGCCTGCGGTTGCGGCCGATGCCGTGACGTCGAGCGCGACGCCCAAGCCCGTGGCGTTGTCGGCCTTCCAGCCGGGGTTCGACCCATTCACCACCTGCTTTGCCTGCCATAACCGCCAGCGCTTCGAGCAAGGGGGTGCAGGCTTCCCGCACGAGCGGCACTTCTCGGAGATGGGTGTCGACGCCAAGTGTCAGGAGTGCCACGTTGCCAAGTGGCACGCGTCGATGGAGGCCAAGACCGCCCTGTGCCTCGATTGCCACGAGGCGCAGAAGATTGGCATTCGGCCTCGTGGGCCGTAGGGCGGCGCAGCGCATGTCGCCGGCCATCCGTGTTGCGCTGCAGCTCTTTCTAGCCCTCGGAGTCTTGGCCACGGCCGTTGCCTTTGTTGGCTTTCGTGGCTACGTCGAGACGAGCCCGCGCTTTTGCCAGACGTGTCACGTCATCGCGGCGGAGGTCGCGATCTGGACCGAGAGCGAGCACCGCAACGTGCGTTGCCAGCAGTGTCATCACCAGCGTCTCGAGGATGGCCTGCGCATCTTGATGGCCTACGTCAGTGGCGAGGCCGCGGTGACCGGACACGGCAAGGTGAATGTGGGCTCGTGCGCCGGCTGTCATTCGTCCCACGATGAGCGCTGGCCGAGCATCGCCGACTCGGTCGGCCACCGCGTGCATGGCAAGGCGGGCCTCGTGTGCACGGCGTGTCACGGACAGCAGATGCACTTTTACCGCCCGGCGCGTGCTACTTGCCTTACGTGTCACAAGGACAAATCGGCGGGCTCGGCCCATGAAGAGGCGCATTGCCTGGCGTGTCACAACTTCCTATCGACCGACGAGGTGATCCTGCCCTCGCGGCGCGATTGTCTGCGCTGCCACGAGGCCCTCGAAAGGCCGATCGTCGTGGCGCAGGCGGCGCCGATGCAGTTCGTCTGCTACGCCTGTCACCGGCCACACGCCGGTACGGGGGTCATCGCTTGCGCCGAGTGTCACAAGAACCGTGAGCTCGTCGGCCTGCACCGCAAGCCGGGGCACGCAACGTGCGACAGCTGTCACCGCCAACACGATTGGGTCGCGACGCGCCGTGCCTGCTTTGCCTGCCATGCCAATCTCGAGAGTCATCACCCCGAGCAACCCTGCTGGAGCTGTCACAGCTTTGAGGCGGGGCTCGGCACGGGGCCATGATGATGATGACGCGCGGCAGCCTGCGGCAGTTGAGCTTGCGCATCAAGCTCGCGGTCTTTGCCGGGGCGGTGGTCGTGCTCGTCGTGCTCGGGCAGACGTTCCAGGAGCTGTCACAAGAAGCCATCAGCGTGCAGGACCAAGTGAACCTACGGGCACGATTGACGCTCATGAGTCTCGCGAGCGCCATGGCGCCCGACTGGCGTGGCGGCAAGGTGCCGGATCTTGCCCCGTATGCCGCGCGGTTGCGCAAGGAGCTCGATGTCCAAGGCCTCGCGCTCATCGAGCCGGACGGCACGATGGTCACGTGGTACGGTGAGCAACCGACGGCAGAGCAAATCCGCCGCGTGACGCGCTTGCGTCTGCGCACCTCGTTGCGCGCGCCGTGGGGACTCTCGGCGCAAGCCGTGCCGTTGCTCGTCACCGCGCCGGTGATGGAGGGGCCGAGCGTGCGTGGCTATCTGCTCTGCGCGTTCACCTCGAGCGAGCCGGCAGAGCGCCTGGCCGATCTGGCGCGCGGCGCCATGTTGACGGCCCTGTTCTGGGTGGGG
>CAYHNK010000379.1:0-4233 GCA_964357695.1 uncultured Bdellovibrionales bacterium
CCATCTGGTTGTACTCTTGCAGCTTGATGAGAAAGTACTTCTTGTCCTCGTTGGTCTGCTGAATCGACTCACGAAAGACGAGGAACAGCGTCTCCATCACGTTGCCGTGCGGGAACTTCTGCCGTAGCTCGGCAAAACGCGCCTGGAACTTGGCCTGATTCGCAGCGTTCGGATTGGCGATCTGCTCGCCCAGGGCTGACGTCGCTGCCTTCAACTCCGGCGTATTCTTCAGCTCGGCCGCGAGCTTGGGCGTCGTATTGGCATTGTAAGGATTGGGTAGCCCCTGGTCGACAAAGACTTTCTGGATGAGAGTACTGTCCGCTGCCGACAGCCCGGCCGCGGTCGACGTCGGCCCGAGATCGGGCGCCGAGCGCGTCTTGCCATACGCATCGGCCGGTACGAAGCGATCGCCGACGAGCTTGAAGCCAATGCCGCTCATCAGCGACTGCAGCTCAGCGAGCTGCTCGACGCTCAGCGCTGCCTGCGCCTGCTCTAGCCCTTCGGCGGTGGTGAGATCGACTTGCTTACCACCGTCGAGCTGGACGCGACCGCCGTCGAGCACGGCGAAACCCTGCTGCGCATGTCCCCCGATACCCGATCCGCCGCCTGCTGAGCTCATCACCGCTCTCCTTCACGACTGCACGCGAGCGGTCCGTTCGCCGCTCGGCTCTATGGAAACAGAATCCTCGCTAGGGACATACACGCGTCCCCCACGTCGAGGCTGCCCGAATTTGATCCTCCCTGTTGTACCGAACCCTTGCACTCCGGGGCAAGAGTCGGCAATGCTCAGCCCCGTAAGGAGGGGTTCGTGGAGTACCCGGTCATCGAGGGTGAGCTCGTAACGCTCAAGCGCGTCGACGAAAGCACGACGCCGCTCTTGCACGAGCACCTGCAAGTGCGAAAGTTCTATCGCGAAATCGGGCGTCGCCACATCCCGACCGTCAAGGAGCTCAACGACGATCTGTTCGACGACCAGATGCTCTTTGTGTGGCAGGTGTACCTCGGCGAAGAGGAGCGACACGTCGGCTACGCTGGCTTTGTCGCCTATTCGGGCCCGCCCTACATCTTCTACTTCTCACTCGAGCTGCCCGTCGAGTACGAAATCGCGCAGGATTGCTTCCAAGAGCTCGTGCCACTGTTCTTTCGCGACAGCGAAGAGCCCCTCCTCTACACCTACGTGGAAAAGCCCGTCAGCGAGCAGCTCGATGAGCTCCTCGTCGAGGGTGGTTTCGACGCGCTCGAATCCGTACCCGCCATCGACAACAACGCCATTGCCGTCTACGCGATGGAGCGGCACACGTACGAGGCCTACTACGGCGACGAGGACGACGACGAGACCGAGGAGTTGGAGTTCTAGCGCCCGGGCAAAAGATCACGAGCCCACGGTCGCGGCATCTGTGTAGATCCCATCATGCAGCTCTCGATCGTCATCGCCACTCTGGAAGGTTGCCCTTTCGCGCAGCTCGATGACCCCCGGTTTGTGCGCCGCTTGCTCGACGAGGCGACGGCCGCCGGCCATTTGACGACGCTGCAGGTGCACGTGCACAAATTCGAGCCCCAAGGGGTCACCGCCGCGGCCGTGCTGTCCGAGTCGCACATCGCCATCCATACCTGGCCCGAAGAGGGCAATCTGTTCATCGACATCGCCACCTGCTCGGGCGACGCCTCGGCCCTTGCCGCCTTCGATCGCGTGCTCGCCCTCGTGCCCCACGAGCGGGTCAAGCGGCAGGATATCGGTTATCGCGGCGAGCGGTGGTCGCCCATGGAACGCATGGCGGCCGTACGCGCGGTCGGCTGAGCCGGGCAGCGCCCAGCTCGTTTCCTACCAGACCCGCACTTCCCAGCTCTGGGGGCTGCACGAAATCTTCGCGGAGACTGCTTTCGACTTGTAGCCGGCGAGCAGCAGGCGCCGCAGGCGGTCTTCGAGCGCGGGACGAATCGGCGACATCTCGACGCCGATTTGCTTGCGCTGCCTATCGACGTGCAATGTGATGTGACCGCCGGTCGTTAGCATGTGCACGAGCGTCCACACATCGGCATTGTGCATCGTCCGCTCGGTCAGCGCCTCGTCGCCGCCGTTCTCGAACACGTCGAGCAGCAGGTCCAGATAGTAGGGCTTGGTGTAGTGCTCGTCCTCGATGCGGTCGTAGAAGCTAAAGGCGGTGGCCTGGCGCTCAAAGAAATCCTCGCGGTACAAGTTGGCGGCGCTACAGTACTCGGTCGGTCCGGGACGCAGCACAAGTGCATCCCCCGCACGCACCCGCAACCAGTCACTCTCGTAGCGGTGCAGCTGCATGAAATGTGAGTAGTAGCGATTGTGGCGCCGGTGCCAGGCCTCGATGCGCAAGCCCAGATCGTCGGCGACGCGGCGAAACAGCGGCGCGGTCGGCGGAAAGACAGCGACATAACCTTCGCCACCGGCCTTGAGCAGCGCAAAAGCACGCGACAAAAAGAGCTCGAAGCACTCGCGGTTGGACATCGGGTCGGTGACAAACACGTCGAAGCGGGCGGTCTCCCCTGCCGGCAGCGGGTCGAGCAGGTTGACCTCTTCGAGGCGGATCTCGAGCCCGAGCTCGGTGCGGATCTGGCCGAGAAAACCCAAGAGGTAGTCGTCGATATCGAAGACCGTCACCCGATGTCCGAGAGCCGCGAGCGCCACCGAGACGAGATCGTCATCGCCGATGCACAGCACCTCTTTGACACCGACCTCAGCGGCATCCCCAATGAGCAGGGCGCGTCGCAACGCCGTCTCCGGCAGCACGGGACACTGCCCGACGGCAGTGAAGAAACGCTTGCGCCAGGCGTGCGCATCGAGCGTCTTTTCATACGCCGCGCGGGCTCGGGGAGTGAGGGAACGCCCCTCGTAGCGAAGATACATGGCGTCAAGGCGCGCGAGGCGTTCGCGCAGCACGGGATCCGCCTGCGCCGGGCCGTCGACGAGCAGACCCTCCGCTCGTCCGCGCGCAATAAGTGCCGGGTCGATGTCGTCGAGTCGTCCGAGAACCAAGGCCTCAAACGCATCGACCTGCGCCATCTCTTCGACCAACACCTCGTCGGGATTTTCCTTACGCACGTCCACGAGCCGCAGGCTGTCGCGACCCACGGCAAGCACCCAACCATCGGCGAGATGCAGCGCGGCATGAGAGCTGTCGGCCATCACAGGGCTCCTTACGGCAAGATCAATGCGTCGGGCGTCTGCCGCGTGCGCTGCGGACGAAGACGCGTGCTGGCGTCCCCGAGCGCCCAGAAGACGGCGCAGAGCAGCGCGTATTCGAGATCGGGGTCGTAGGGCATCAGATTGACGCGCAGGTGCCCGGCATCGCGCCGCAGATCGGCGACAAGCCCGTAGCCCTCGGTGTCATACCACCAGGCGATCTCCCGCTGGGGATCGCGACTGACCTCGGCCACCGCCTGGGGGCGTGCGGACAGCGTACCCAAAAGCGCCAACAAGCGATCCATCGCCGCCACATCGAGGCGGTCGTGGGCGAGCGCGTCAAAGTCGAGCGAGTGATGGGGCTGGAGTCGCATCGCCGCATCCGCGTCGTCGACGACCGGCAGGCGATGCTCCCCGGGCAGGCGCTCCAGCACCACGAGGTCGGCGCCCCCATCGAGGCCATAGCCGCCTGGAAGGTAGGGATGATCCACCTCGCGAAAGTAGTCGACGACGCTGAAGACCTCGGGGTCGAGTCGCTCAAAGAAGACGGCGTCCCACGGTGCACGCAGTGACACAAAGATGTGGCCGCCCGGACGGACAGCGCGCGCCGCGTGCGCGAGAGCATGCGTGCCGCGCGTCGCAGGCCCGAAGCCGAGCCAGGCTGCGTCATAGTGTGGCGTCTGTGGAATCACCTCGACAAAGTGCAGGCGCCCGGCAATGCCCGCCTCGCGGGCGTCGGCCTGTAAATGCAGCCGCAGCACTCGCTCGTGCGTGGCGAGATGCACGTTGGCGTGCTCGGCCAAGACGAGACTCGCGCCATCGACGTCCTCGAACAACAGGATGTCACGTGGCGCACGCTCGAGCATCAGTCGCGTCCGCCGCACCACCGAGCTCGGCAATGCCGGCCACGCATGCTGCGGCATGGGTACGAGCCGCAAGCGCGCCTGACTTGCCAACACGCGCTCGAACAGGACGCCTCCGACACTCATGGCATCCGGCTTCCAGCCCGCATAGGCGCCATCAAGCTCGCGCAGGCGCGCGGCCATCCACGTGTCGGTCGCACGCGCGGCGCCGGGCTC
>CAYHNK010000380.1:0-4232 GCA_964357695.1 uncultured Bdellovibrionales bacterium
AGGGATTCTTGAGTAATCCACAATCACACGTTCCAAATTGGAGCCAGCTGACGCCCCAGCATCAGCAGAACCTGATCCATCACTGGACGAACGACATTAGCCGCCTTGAGGCATACCGCGATATCGCAGAGACCGTTCTCAGGGGGGGGCTATGAGCCGTTCGGACACATACCTGGACTACCTGGTTGCGACAAACGAGCTGTTGCTTGAGTTCGCCCGCGAGGCGAGGGGGAAACTCGATGCGACACGGGGTACTGAAGAAGGCGAGTTCAATGCTGGATATGTCATGGGATTTCATCGCGTGATCTCTCTAATGCAACAGCAGGCGGAGGCCTTTGGTATCGACCTCGACGTCGTTGGATTGAAAGACATCGACCCGAACCGTGACCTCACTTGAACCTGGCCGCGTGATGACGCAGGCCGACGGCGCTGCCGTCCGAATCCTCCAGAATGAGGCTGGTCGCTTCAACGTGGTGGTGGAGGGCGAACGCGGAATCATCACGACCTTTGAGAACCTGTCTCAGAACTCTCTGGATCGCCTCGGGAGGAACTATGGCTGGAAATAGCGTCCTCACGACGGCGGTGGTCTGTTGCTTCTGCGGCGAGTCGTTGACGGAATCCCGTGCAACAAGAATGGCAGTCTGCCCGGCGGGAGTCGAGGACGAGACACAGGTCCTGTTCTGTCACGCTCGTTGCTTGGTGCAGCGGCTCAGTCCGCAGGTGCCACATCACCCAGCCCTTGACGACGACTCGCCACAACAGGGGCCAGCCTCGTAGCTGACTGCACTTGCCCTTGCCATCCCTTCGCACCCGAGCCTCACTGTCTCCGAGGAGACTCTGCGCCATGACCGCGTACGCCGATGCCAACGCCAAGCCGCCGAGGACGCTGACGGAGCTGGAGCAGAAGCTCTTGCTGAAAACGACGGGCGAGCACCGGGACGGCTATAGGGACCACGTGATCATCAGCCTGGCCCTCGACTGCGGAGACGTGCTCGACGACGACGGCCGGGCCAGGCGGCGTGTGAGCCTGCGTGTGTTCAAGCACAGCGCCGACGAGCCGGTCATCCAGGAGGTCGTACTGCCCGACCTCGCGTGGGCGAAGCTCGAGAAGCTTCGGGCCTGGAAGAAGGGCAAGGGCGAGAGCCTCGTGCCCGACGCGCCGCTCTTCGTCAGCCGCCTCGGGCGGCGGCTCTCGGCGCGGCAGCTCAGGCATGCCTTCCACCTGTGGCAGGAGCGGGCCGGCTTCGAGCGCCGGCTGTCGTTTCATAGCGTGAGACATGCCGCATGTACGAACCTCTACCGCCGCACCAAGGACATCAGGCTCACGCAGCGGTTCGCCCGGCACAAGTCGATCCTGACCACGAGCATCTACGCGCATCCGTCCGACGAGGACCTGGTCCGTGCAGTGCGTGAGCTGCCGTGCTGACGCTGCCCGAGGCACTCGCAGAACGAAAGTCACCACCAGCCAGAAAACCGCCCGCGTCGGGGCTGGTCGGCACAGCGGTCAGTTCGCCGTCGGTGGCCTTCTCGGAAGCGGCGGCGAGCACCGCAGCCGGCGGCCTGCCGGCCACGAAAATCAGACCCGCCCCCCGGGGTAGGGTCAGGTAAGCGACGTCGGGCGAAGGCTGCGTGGTAGCCGCCCAAGTCGAGGAAAGCGGCGGTTAGTCTGCCGAAAACGCCTTCGATTTCAGGCTCGTAACTCCGCGAAGGTGCGAGGCGGCGGTGGGGCCGAACCGCCGGTATCTGCTCTTGGCGGCGGTACACGGGACCTCAGGAGATGGTTGCAATCGGCGTTGCAAATTAGTATAAGACTAACAGAAGGATCGTACTGCAACCATGGAGCGGACCCTCTCCCAGAACGAATCCAAGGTCATCCTCGACCTTGAGTGGCGCGGCCAGAAGACCGTGACCCTGGCTGAGATCCGCGCCGCGCTCGCCTGCTCGGAAGGGTACGCCCGCTTCATGGTCCATCAGCTCGTGAAGAAGGGCTGGCTGGAGCGCCTGCGGCCCGGGCTGTACCAGCTTGTGCCTGCCGAGCGCGGGCGTGAAGGGGTCGCCGACACCAATCCGCTAGCCGCCGGGGCAGTCCTGGTGTCGCCGTACTTCTTCTCGTTCGGCACGGCGTGCACACAGCACGGGCTGACGGAGCAGGTCTTCTCGGAGGTCTTCGTCGTCGCCCGTCTTCGACGCAAACCGCAAATGGTGCGCGGCAAGCGATTCATCTTCGTCCCGGTGCCCGAGAAAAGGTTCTTCGGCTTCACCGAGCAGCAGATCCTCGGCGAGCCAGTGCAGATCGCAACGATCGAGCGGGCGCTGGTCGATGCGCTCGATCGCCCACGGTATGCGGGCGGCATCGGCGAGGTGTCGCGGATTGCAGCGAGAGCCGCACGGCGCGTGTCGTGGGATTCACTGATGGATTGCCTGCGCCGCTTCGGCGTCTCGGCTCTGGCGCAACGCCTCGGATACCTCCTCGAGCTCAACGGCGCCGAGGTTCCTGCCGAGGTGCTCACCGCCCTGCACGGCCTCGTCAGGCCGGGGAGCAAGGTCCCCCTTGGTCCCGGGGCGAAGTGGGGACGTCACGGACCGCTGTCACGCGCCTGGGGTGTGATCGAGAACGTCCCCCGCGACGTTCTTCTCGCGGCCGACGAGCGCTCGAAACGCCGGGTGCGCTTCGACAAGAAGGGTGACACGTGATCGCCGACAAGTTCGTGGACCTCTACACCCGCAACTCGGGCCTGCGCGACAAGCTCGTCGCCGAGCTGGACGTGGTGCTCACCTATGCCCTTGCCGCCCTCGTGGACGATGGCGTGATGGCCGAGCTCGCCTTCAAGGGCGGGACCTGCCTGCGCAAGCTGGTGTTCGGCTCGTCGGGTCGCTTCTCCGAGGACCTGGACTTCACGCTGGCGACCGACCAAGACGAAGACGATGTGCTGATGCGCGTCGTTGAGGTCTTCAACCGTTCGCACCACGGTGTGGTCTTCACCTTCGACGAGTACTACAAGACCGGCGACGACACCTCGTTTGGTGGAGATGTCTTCTACCGGCACGACTGGAACAGCCGCGGCCATTTTCGCCTCCAGGTCAGCCTGCGCGAACGTCCAACCTTGCCCGTGGTCGCCCGGCCGATGCAGCCGCAGGGCTACTTCGCACAGCTCGAGTTCACGCCACCCGCGATGCGGACCCTGGCTCCACTCGAGATGGTCGCCGAGAAGGTGCGGGCCTCGTTTCAGCGCGCTAAGGTGCGCGACCTCTACGACCTGCATCGTTTCGCCTCGACCCCGTTCGACGGTGAGCTGCTGCGACACCTGGCCGTGCTCAAACTTTGGCAGGTCCGCGATCCGTTCGACCCCGAGGCGTACTTTGCGCGGCTGCGCGACGGCCGATACGACTGGGACGACCTCCGCCGGCTGATGCGCGCGTGCGAGCGGCTGGAGGCCGAGGACGTGCTTCGGTCGGTGGAGACGAGGTTCGCGATCTTGCGCAACCTGACCGACCTCGAGCGCGAGGTCATCGCCGACGCCAAGGGCGGCAGGAACGAACCGCTGGCCGAGCGACTGCGTCAGGAGATTCGGTCTCGTCTGCGCCAACAATGATCTCGCTTCCCTTCGGCGCCTTCTCCGGCCGCTGACGACTCACCAACGTCGATCGTGTTTCTGCCCTGTCCCCGTCCGGCAGGTGCCCGGCTTTGCCACGGTGAAAACCGCCAGGCTGCCTGGCGCACACCCGGCAGACGGCTGCCGACGGAGGACGGACATGGAGCACACAGAGAGCGCGGCATCGCGGCCTGCCCCGGAAGCGGTGCCACCCACTTCACGCGCAGCGTTGCCTCTGTGCCGCGCTCGGCACCGAGGCGCCGGCCTGCACCAAGGGGACGCTGCCGACGGCATCGCCGCCGCGCTGGATCTCGGCGGCGTCAATCGCTGTTCTCCGCCATTCCTTAGCTGCTAGAAAGAGCACCGTGCGCCGTCTTGCTGCCACGCTGCTTCTATCTCTCGGCCTCGTGCTGCTCGCGCCGGCGAACGTGTCGGCGCTCGAGTCCCAACGGCGTGCCAGCCATGTATCGCGGGGAGTGGCCCGCGTTGGTATTTGCTTCCCACAGGGCACGCGTGTGTCTACGCCCGACGGCACCGTCGCCATCGAGGACCTTCGTGTTGGTGACTACGTGTGGTCATACGAGGAGCGTACCGACCAGATCGTTGCGGCGCGCGTGAGTGCTGTAACCCATCGTGTCG
>CAYHNK010000381.1:0-4227 GCA_964357695.1 uncultured Bdellovibrionales bacterium
GAGGCGACCGGTAGGACGTTGGCGACCAGCAAGACGGCGGCCCCCAGACGCAGCGCTTGGCGATAGCCGAAGCGGTCGGCGATAAGGCCCGTCGGCAGCTCGAGAAACAGGAAGGCGAGGTAGTAGATGCTCTGGATGGAGAAGATCTGCTGGTCACTCAGACCCACGCGTCGCTGATACTCGTAGAAGATGGGCACCCACAGCAGCAAGCCGAAAAAGAGCTGAAAAGCAGAGTAGAGGCGCGCGACGCGCCGCATCGCATGGTCGGCGGACGGCATCGGTGGCGCGACTACCCGGCGTAGGGGCGCAGCTGCAAGATGTAGATGGCTGTCTCGGAGGCCACCCATTCGATGTCGAGCGGCGCACTAAACGTATAGTCGGGACAGAAGTGCGATTGCAGCAGCCGCCCGACGAGTGCCAGGCGCTGAAGGCTCGCTTTTTTCGCCGGCGACAAGTCCTCCTCCGCGCTGCCGACCGAGAGCGTCTGTCCGCCGCCTTCGACGGTGTTGAACAGGTACTGATGCGGCAGCTCGGTGCCGTCGACGACGCTCGTTACCGACTTGAGCGAGACGTTGAGGTAGACGTTGCGAAAATCGCCCGAGGTATTCATTGGGTTGGTGGTCACCATGACGCCGCCCATGTCGGCGTGTACTTCCTCTTGGATGATGACGCCCATGTAGACGTCATCGAGCGAGATGCCCACCTCGTTCTGCAGGCGCACGCTGCGCGGCGATACGAGCGAGGCCCACACCTCCTTGATGCTATCGAAGATGCGCTCGGCGCTCGCCACGTGATTGATCGACTCGTAGATGCCGGCCGCGGAGAAGTTCTCGAGGTCTTCGGCGTTGGCTGAGGAGCGCACGACGAAGCTCGAGACGCCTGCCAGATTGCCAGCGATTTGGCGGTCGATATAGTCGCGCAGAGAATCCGGGATGCGCGTTTGACGGATGAGGTGCTGCAAGTTCAGGCAGAGCGGATCGATCTCCTTCGCGTTGAGCTCGAGCGCCATCTTCAGCTTGCCGATGGCCTGCTGGATGCGAGGGGATGAGACGAGGAACTGCTCCTGAATGGTGAACGGAATGGCCACGCCGCGCGGCACGGTGATGGTCGCCTTGAGGAACTCCCAAGCCGTGCGTTCGAGATCGCTCTTCTCTGAGACTCCGAGGCGCTCGGCGAGGTAGCCAAGGAGACTCGGCCGCGGTGGACGCGGCACTTTGTAGAAGCCGAGCAGCCGTTGCGAGCCATTTTCGAGCACGTAGCGCAGCTCGCCGAGGTTCGCCGCCTTGGTGCCGTAGCGAAAACGGTCGGTCATGCGCAGCCGGCCGAGGTCGCAGATGGGCGCGCGAGCGATCTCGGGCTCTTCGAGCTTGATGCGATGCACACTCCAAGCTGGGCGCGTCGAGATCTCCCCGGGTTTGCTCGTCTTCTCGATGTGCACCGCGGTGGCATTGGATGCCACGCGGTAGACGACCCACTGCACGTCGAGATCCTCGTGCAAGAGCCGTTCGAGCACGCCGACCTCGATGGCGTTGGGGATCTGCCAGCCGGCCGCGAGGACGTTGGTGTGCGACAGCGGCGTCGTGTGTTGGTCGTTGAGAATGCCGGAGACGCGCGGAATGTCGTCCGGTACGCGCGGCATGACGATGATGTCGTACCACTCGAGCGTCGGGAAGGCGCGGCGATACGCGGCCTCGTTCTGAAACAGGCGCAGGCGCCCGGTCACTTCCCCAGGGTTGAGCGGTACGTAGGTGGCCGAGGCGAAGATGTCACGGTTGTAGATCCGCGGCAGGGCCACCGGATCGATCTTGCCGACGAGCGCTTCTTGCAGGTGATTGGCGGGCTTAAACAGCAGCGGCACCGAGGGGTCGAGATGAGCGCGGACGAAGGCGAAGAAGAAATGAATCATCTCCTCGTCCATGTTGTCGATTTCGACCGTCTCGAGCGAAAAGAATTGCCGATCCCCGCGTCGGTGCAGCGACACGAGACCGATATAGAAACGGCGTTCGGGGTTGAGGTAGACGCTGCGATTGAACTCATCGATCTCGCGCTCAAGCTCCGGCACGGTCTTGCCGAGCAGATTCTCGGCGATGTAGTCGGCGTGGAAAGCGTAGCGACGGCTGTTGATGACGTGCAGCGTCTGGTTGGGCCGGTCGACGACGATTTTGACGAAGGGATAGCCGGCGAGCTTCCCGGCGAGCTGATGGAAGGCGGTGAGCGTCAGGCGCTGCCCGACGATGCCCGGAATCGCCTCGAGATCGCTCGTCGGTGGCGCCGCGGCGGGCGTTTCTGCGTCGCCGGTGGTCGTCTGCATCGGTGGTGAGCCCATGTGCTTTCCCCCCTTCGGGCTAGTCAGGGCACGAGGCGACGGCTCGCTCTCGGCGCGCTCTATAGCGGTTTGGCGCGGGGGCGCAAGGGGAAAAGTGTTCCGAGGCTATCTCATCACCTCATGCAGCAACCGTCGCAGCTCGTCCACGCTCTTGGCCGACCTGGCCCGCGTGACGACGTCGGCCGAGTGAAACATACGCGCGACGGCGGCGAGGTTTTGCAGGTGGCGCGTGGCATCACGTTCCGGGGGATCGGCGAGCAGCAGTACCACGTGCGCCGGGCTATGCCACGCTGCGTGTACAATGCCGCCCCCACTCACTCCGATTACGAGCGCGTGGTCGGTGACCTGCTCGCTCTGAGCGTGCACCACGACGACGCCAGCGGTGAGCTCCTGGGCGGAGTCGACGAGCTTGTCGACGAGCGGCGCTGCCGCGGCGACGCCTGTCATGCCGGGGACGTGCGTGATGAGGTCGCGCACGGCGTCGGCGACCGATGTAGCGCTCATGCCCATGACGACCCGGTGGAGCGACCGCGGCTCTTCGGTCGCAGGATCGGCCGGCGCGGCCTCGGGATCAGTACGCCCGTCGGGTGGGTCGGCAGCGTACACGAGGAGCAGATTCGTCGACGGGAAGCCGCGCGCCAGGTGCTCTGCAAGATGCTCGATCCCCGAGCGCCAGAACGGGGTGCCGGTGCGAAGGCCGCAGAGCGCTACGAAGTCTCCGTCCTTGATGATGTTGGGGAGCACGTCGGTCACGACCGACCAACTGCGTAGGGGACTCGTTGCCAGATCCACGCTCGGCGGCAGGCTCTGCATGCGCTTGCGTACGCGGTCTTCGTGCGACTTGACGGACACGACCAGGACCTTGGCGCCGAGTTGACGCGCCAGCGCCTTGACGAGACGGATGGTGGCGGCGAACGATCGCTCTTGGTCGGCGTTCGGCGGCACGAGGAACACGACCCGATGGCAGGTGTTGAGCGGCTCGACGAGGCGGCTGGCGACGAGCGTGTAGTGCGGGTCCGCGCGCAGCTTCTCCAGCAGTGTGCCAAAGAAGAGATCCGCCTTCGACGCGTGCCCCGCCCAGCCGACGATCACCTCGGTGCCACGCAGCTCGCGCCGCGCGCGCAGGATGCCGGCCGGTACGTTGAGGTCGATGCGCGTGAGGGGACTTGCTGGTACGTCGGCGGTGGCGAGCTGCACCACGGCCTTCGACAGCATCTGCTCCGCCTCGGCGACCGCGTCGGTGGCCCGCTCGCCCTCTTCGATTACGGTGAGGGGGTAGACGGGCTGACCATAGGCGGGATCGCGGATGAGCTGCGCAAGCTCGATGAGCGGGTGCGCTGCAGACGGCTTCGCGAGAGCTACGAGGATGCGCTGCGCTGGCCCCGTAACCTCGTCACGTTGCGTCAGCTCAGCATCAGCGAGCACGCGCCCATGCTTGTTGACCACGAGCGGTGCGAGGATGCAGGTGCCGAGGATCATGAGAATCGCACCGTTGACCACGGCGTCGTCGAACAGACCAACCTCGTAGCCCACCATGGTCATAGCAAGGGCGCCCGCCGCATGGGCAACGCTCAGACCGAAGACCACGCGCGCCTCTTCGCGTCGAAAACGAAGCACAGGCCGTGTCGCCTCAGCTGCTAGCCATTTGGTCGAGGTGACGACCGCCAGCATGGTGAGAGCGATGCCCCACGAGCGCAGACCACCCATAAAAATGCGCACATCGAGCAACATCCCGACCGACAGCAAAAAGAATGGCACGAAGATGGCCTCACCCGTGAAGCGGATGCGACTCATGAGGGTGCTGCTCGGTGGAATGAGGCGATTGAGGGCGAGGCCGGCGAGAAAGGCGCCGACGACCGGCTCGATGCCCGCGAGGTGCGACAGGCTCGCGCCGCCAACCC
>CAYHNK010000382.1:0-4222 GCA_964357695.1 uncultured Bdellovibrionales bacterium
GATGCCAACATCGTCGAGCAAGCGATCTTCAACGGCGCGGCGCCGCTGCTGCGCGAGCCGATGGCAGTGCTCTTTCTCGTCGGCTTCTGCTTTGTGACCGACGCCAAGCTCGCCCTGTGGACCTTCGTCATCGTGCCGCTCGCGGTCTTGCCGCTGGCGCGCTTTGCCCGCTGGCTCAAGGGCGTCTCGCGCCGCGGCCAGAGCTTCCAAGGTGCCATCAATGCCGTCGGCTACGAGGCCCTTGCGGGTGTCGGTGTCGTGCAGGCGTTCGGCGCCGAAGCCTACGAGCAGGGCCGCATGGCGGAGGCGGGCAAGCGCTACTATACGCAGATGCTGACGAGCTACTTCATTCGCGCCGTACGCACCCCGACGATGGAAATCCTCGGGGCGTTGGCGCTCGCGGGTCTGCTCGGCATGCTCGGCTATCAAGTGCGCGCGCGGGGCGCCGACCCGGCGCACTTTGTCAGCTTCTTTGTGGCCGTCGTCATGATGTATGACCCGCTCAAAAAGCTCGGCAACACGAGCGACTTTCTCGCCCAGGGGGCCGCCGCCGCCGACCGGGTCTTCGAAATCGTCGACCTGCCGCCGGCCATCCAAGACCGCAACGACGCAACGCCGCTGGCACCGTTTGCTCACGGCGTGCGACTCGAGCAAGTCACCTTCTCCTACGGCGCTCGGCCGGTGCTCGAGGGTATCGATCTCGAGCTGCCGGTCGGCAGCATGGTGGCGCTCGTTGGCTCGAGCGGGTCCGGCAAGACGACGCTCGCGAACCTGTTGCCACGCTTCTACGACGTCACGGGCGGGCGTATCGTCATCGATGGACGAGACATTCGCGACGTGACACTCGCCTCGTTGCGCGCGCAGATGAGCATCGTCAGCCAGGAGACGTTCCTCTTCAACGCCACAGTGGCTGCGAATATCGCCTACGGGCAGCCGCAGATGCCGATGGAGCGCATCCGCCACGCGGCTGCTACGGCCTACGCCGTCGAGTTCATCGAACGGCTGCCCCATGGATTTGACACGGTCATCGGGGAGCGCGGCGTCACCCTCTCGGGCGGCCAGCGCCAACGACTCGCCATCGCCCGAGCGCTGCTCAAGGACACGCCGCTGCTCATCCTCGACGAGGCGACGAGCAACCTCGACATCGAGAGTGAGCGCTACGTCCAGCAAGCCCTCGACGAGCTCATGCGCGGGCGTACGTCGCTGGTCATCGCCCATCGGCTATCCACGGTGCGTCGGGCTGATCTCATTGCCGTGCTCAAGAACGGCCGTATCGTCGAGCGTGGACGCCACGACCAGCTGCTCGCCCAAGGCGGCGAATACGCCCGCCTGTACGAGCTGCAATTTGCCGACAGTCCCGCGGCCGCGGCGGCAAGCTAGCATGCGCCGCCTCGTTCTCGTCGTGCTCCTTTTCGCGACGCTCGTCACTTGGGCCGCGCTGCGCCTCCTGCAGCGTGAGCTACCGCATTTCGCCGATGCCCCCGACGCACGTGCGGTCGGCAGCTTCCATGTGCACTCGGACATGAGTCATGACGGCCGCGTGCCGGTCGCCGACATCGCGCACGCCGCTGCGCGCGCTGGCCTCGACTTCGTCGTGCTCACCGACCACAACGCTCAGCTCCCAACGGCGACGCAGGTCGATGGCATTACCGTCGTCTCATCCGCCGAGCTCAGCACCCCGTACGGCCACGTCATCGCGCTCGGCGGCAAGACACTGCTTGGCAAGGCGGCCCGCGAGCGTCGCAACGTGCTCGACGCCATCCGCGAGGATGGCGGCCGCCCCATTCTCGCGCACCCCGCGGACGTCAAGCGCCCGTGGGCAGGGCCGGTGGGGGGCGCGGCGGGTCTCGAGGTGGCGAATCTGGCGGCGAGCGCTCGGCGCCACCGCGCGCACCTGTTTCTCGATCTCCTGCCACTCCTTATCGCGGCACCGCTGCGCCCCGACCTCGCGCTCGCCCAGCTCTATGACCGCGACCGCCGGGCTCTGTCGCGCTGGGACGAGGAGACCGATCCGCGCGTCGTCGGCTTGTGCGGCAACGACGCGCACGGTTGGCTCGACATGGGGCTGAACATGTCGGCCTGGCTCACCGTGCTCGACGAGCCCCTGCCGCCGGAGCAGGATGCGCGCCCACAGGCCATCGTCGCGGCGCTAACGCAAGGGCGCTCATCGTGCGTCGCGGGGATGCTGGGTCGCGCGGCTGGCCTGACGTTTGTCGCCCGTGCCGCAGGAGCCACTGTCGCGCGTGCGGGCGAGTCCGTCGAGGTCACGAGCGTCGAAGCGCTCGATGTCGTTGTACCTGCCGTTATCGGTGCGCGTGCGCGGCTCGTGCTGCTGCGTAACGGTGCCGAGCTGCTCGAGACGGCGCGCTCGGAGCTGCACTACGTCGGTCCGCTTTCGGGTACCTATCGGGTGGAAGTGCGCGTGCCTGTACCGGGGCTATGGTGGGGAGAATCCGCGGTCACGGCCATGTACTCCAATCGCATTCGCATTCTCGCCGCTCGTGCAGAGACCTCGCCGTGACAGCGCTGCGCACCCTCGCCGCTTGGCTGGCTGCCTTCGTGCTCCTTGCCTGGCGCCTGACCTGCCGCTATCGGGTCGTCAACGATCCGCGTCCGCGCCTGCGCCGCGCCGGCCGCGCGTACGTCTACGCCCTCCCCCACGCGCACCAGCTCGCCGCGGTATTCTTCAGCGACGAGCGGGCGGCCGCGATGGTCTCTCGCTCCGCCGACGGCGATCTGCTCGCCCCAAGTCTTCGGCTCCGTCGCGTGCGGCCAGTGCGGGGCTCGACGCGCAAGGGTACGCGGGACAAAGGGGGGCAGGCAGCGCTCGAAGAGATCGGTAGGTTGCTCGGCGAAGGCGTCCCGGGGTTGCTCGCGGTCGATGGGCCACGCGGGCCGCGCCTGCACGTACATCGGGGCGTCGCCAGCATTGCGCAACAGCATGGCGCCGTCATCTTGCCGACGATCGTACTGCCATCGCGCCGCTGGATCTTGCCGCGCACGTGGGACCGCTTTCAGATCCCAAAGCCATTCTGCCGTATCGAGCTCATCTTTGGCGAGCCCATCGACACGACCGCGTCCGACGGCGACGTGGAATCGCTACGCGAGCGCGTGCGCTGTGCTCTCGTGACCCTCGAGGCCACGCACGATCCGACCGAAGCGGCACGCGTCGCCGCTACTGCACAGGGCGCTTGAAACAGTAATGACCGTTGCGCGCGTCAATGGCCGCAAGCTCCCAGCCCTGCGACCCGAGATGGTTGAGCACACCGACCGCCGGGTGACCGGTGGTGCCGTGATCGCCTTCACCCTCGACGGGTACCGACATCGGCGGCAGCACGCAGTGATACTCCCAGTTGAGCAGCACCTTCGGTGACACTTCGCCGGCCTTGGCGTTGCCGCGACTCGCAAGCGCCCACGTCGACAGAGTGATGAGACCGAGCCCGAAGGCCGCCATGGTAAGGTAACGCATGCGTCTAGGGTCCTTCTAGCCGAGATGGCTGTGCTTGCGCGGACGGCTCTTGTGATAGCTCGTCCAGTCTGCGGTGGTCAGAACCTCGCCGTCGTGCAGCACGCCGGCATCGTGAATTTGCCCGATGAACAGAATGTGATCGCCGCTCTCGACGCGCCCGACGACCTCACAGTCGTAATACGCGATGGCCTCGCTGAGGATGGCCGCGCCACTTGGCGCTTCATGGGTGGCGATCTTCTCGAGCTTCTCCTCGCCGGCAAAGCTCTGGCGGGCAAAATGCGCGGCGATGCGCTGCTGGCCCTTGGCGAGCAGATTGACCACGAAGCTCTTCGTGCTGTCGAGAAACTCGACGCTGTAGTGCAGTTTGTCCAAGGCGATGAGCAGCTGCGGCGGCTCGAACGACACGGGAGTCACCCACGAAACTGTGAGGCCGTTCTCGACGCCCCCGCGTCCGACGGTTACGACGCTCACCACGTTGGCGAGCTTGACCAGCTCCTGTGCAAACTTGGGCTCCGTCATCTTCGTCTCCTTCGGCAGCCAGAAAGCGCCCCATCGTATCCTGCGGAATCCCACCCGAGGTCAAGCGCTTGTCTTGACGCGCCTGCGCCAAGCGGCTACCTCGCAGCGTTCAACAGCAGGAGCTGACCATGGCCACCCCGCCGCGTTCCAAGCCCGGCACACTCGCCGGCTATCAACGAACCTATCTGCGCGGCCTCGCGCACCCGCTCACGCCCGTGGTGCAGGTCGGGAGCG
>CAYHNK010000383.1:0-4203 GCA_964357695.1 uncultured Bdellovibrionales bacterium
CGGCATCATCGACGGCAGTCCGTTTCTCGATCTCGACTACAGCATGGACGCGCGGGCCGACGTCGACATGAACGTCGTCATGACCGCCGAGGGCGAGCTCGTCGAAGTGCAGGGCACGGGCGAGGGCGGTACGTTTCGTCGTCAAGCGCTCGACCAAATGCTCGACTTGGCGCTCGGCGCCTTGCCAAACATCATCGCCGTGCAGCAGCGCGCCATCGCCACGCCCCTGAGTGACGAGCTCGTGAGCGTCACCGCATGAACCGCACGCTGCGCGTCGCGAGCCGCAATGCCGGCAAGCTGCGCGAGCTCCGTGAATTGCTCGCGCCCTACGGCTACGCCGTGTGCGGCATCGACGACCTCGACCACCTGGCGCTGCTCGAAGAGGGTGACTCGTTCGAGGCTAACGCGCTCGGGAAAGCGGAGTCGGTGTTGCGAGCCACTGGCGAGTCGACACTCGCCGACGACTCGGGCCTAGAGGTCGATGCGCTCGCGGGCGCCCCGGGCATTCACTCGGCGCGTTTCTCCGGAGCGACGAGCGGCAACATCGACGCGCAAAACCGCGCGCACTTGCTCGGTCTGCTCGACAACGTCCCCCCACCGCAACGCACGGCGCGCTTTGTGTGCGTGCTCGCGTACTGCGTGCCAAATGCACCGCCACGGTTCTTTCGTGGGCAGCTCGAGGGACGCATCACCGCACATGAGCGCGGCACCGGCGGGTTTGGCTACGACTCGATCTTCGAGCTGCCTCAGGACGGACGCACGCTCGCCCAGATGACGAGCGTCGAGAAAAATGCGGTGAGCCATCGCGGTCGCGCACTGGCCGCCTTTGCTGCCAGTTTGCAAGGCTAGCCATGCGTCGCGCACTCCTTGGCTCCACGATCCTGATCAGCGGACTCATCGCCGCCGTTGCGTACATCGTCGCAGAAATCCCACGCGCGCGGGCCGAGCGTTTCGAGATTTCGTCCGACGCCACAGGAGTGAGCGACGGACATGCGCTCAGCTACGTCGTGCGTCACGGCTCCCAAGCGGTGCTCATCGACGCCGGCAACGATCCGAGCGCGAGCGCGCTGCTCGCTGAGCTCGCACGACACGGCCTCGATGCCAGCGCCGTCGTCGCCATTCTCGTCACCCATGGCCACTTCGATCACTGGGCCGGGGCGCGCCAGTTTCCGCGCGCCACGATGTACGTTGGCAGCGCTGACCACCCTTGGGTGCGTCGGGTGGAGCTACCCGAGGCGCGGCTACCACGCCTCACGACGCGTCTTGTGCACCCCGCACCGTACCTCGGCAACGTCCACGAGGTTCTTGCGGGGGAGGCCATCACGGTCGCCGGTATGCGATTTCTTGCCGTGCCGCTTCCAGGGCACACGCCCGGCTCCATGGCGTACCTGTGGGGTGAGGTGCTGTTCACGGGCGACGCGCTCTTTCTCACGTCGGCCGGCGTACGCCCGCCACCCTGGTTCTTGTGCGAGAACGCGGGCGACAGCCGACGCTCAATAGCGCGCCTTGCGGCACTGCCGTTCGACGTCGTCGCCGATGGTCACGTCGGCATCGCGCATAGTGCCAAGAGTCTCGTCACAGGTTGGCTTGGTGAGCACCAGCAGCTCGATGCGTCGCCGTAGCTCGTCGCGTATCTCACGAAACGCGTCGAGACGTGCGCTATCCTCCCCTTGAATCCCCGCAGGATCGGGTAGACCCCAGTGCAGCCGGTGCGCCCGACCAAGCCAGACGGGACAGACCTCCTCAGCGCACAACGTGATGACCGCCTCCACCGCGGCGGAATCGATGCTGGAGATCGCCTTCGCGCGCTGCGCACCGATATCGATGCCGATCTCGGCGAGCACCGCGATGGCCTCCGGACGCACCCGCGTCGGCTCCGACCCCGCACTTTGCACCCGCACGCCGTCCCCCAGCAGGTGGCGCGCGATCCCCTCGGCCATCTGACTGCGGGCCGAGTTGGCGACGCAAAGAAAAAGCAGTCCCTTGGGCCACAGCGCCGCCAAGATCGCCGCCTCGATCATCCAGCGCGGTGGCGCGCCGCCGCCCGGGTAGACGCGGCATCCGTAGAACGCCGGCCCCTCCCGTCGCTCGAGATCACGCCTGGCAATGCGCACGCTCGGTGAGCCGAGAAACCCCGCGTGCTCGGCGTCCTCGGGACGATCGACACGCGTCAGACGCACGTTTGCGTTCGGCACCAGCAAGCTCGCGACTTCGCGGGTCAGTGCGATGGCCGCGTCCGCGTGCGGGCAGCCCTCGAAATAGAGCAGCTCGATGTCGAGAGTCATCACTCACAAATGCAGCGCCGCAGGTACGGCGTCAAGCGAGGACACCCATCCCCTTGCCAGTTGCCATGCGCGCCGCTATGAAGCTCGCCGAGGAGCACCGATGGCCCGCTACCGACACGTCGCTTTTGTCTGCACCAACGAGCGTGATCCGTCCGATCCGCGCGGCTCGTGCAAAGGGCGTGGCAGTGCGGCGTTGCTCGATCGACTCAAGGAGCTCACGCACGAGCGCGGCCTCAAGCGCGAGGTGCGCGTCGTCGGCTCCGGATGCCTAGACTACTGCGCGCGCGGTTGCGCCGTGGCAGTCTTCTCCGCTGAGGGCCCGACGCCGCAGACCTGGTACACCCGGGTGACGCCGGGGGATGCCGACGAGCTGTTTGATCACCATCTTTCTCGGGGGGAGCAAGTCGTGCGCCTCGCCGAGCCTGACAAGAAGTAGTAAGTAGAGACCCATTCTCTCGGAGGAAGCAGCGATGGCCACGTCGAAGAACAAGCAGAAGCGCATGAAGATGAAGCGCGCCCAAAAGGCGAAGGCGTATGCCGATCGCAAGAAGGCAGCCGCGGTGAAGGTCCGCACAAAGAGGTAGGCCATGCTGGCGGCGCTCTTGGCGGTGATACTGATGACGCCGTCTCGAGAAGCCGAGTCCAGCCCCACCCGGCGCGCACGCGAGCACATGGTCGCGCTCATTGCCCAGCGTGGCGTCGATGACGCGGCGGTGCTTGCCGCCATGCGTCGGTTTCCGCGCCACGAGCTCGTTCCCGAAGCCTACCGCAACCAAGCCTACGACGACGGGCCCCTGCCCATTGGCTTTGGCCAGACCATCTCGCAGCCCTACATGGTCGCTTACATGACCGAGGCGGCCGACGTGCAGCCGGGCGAGAAGGTGCTCGAAGTCGGCACCGGCTCGGGGTATCAGGCGGCGATTCTGGCGCTCGTCGGCGCACGCGTCTTCACCATCGAAATCGTCCCCGAGCTCGGCGAGCGGGCCCGCCGAGATCTTGCGCGCCTCAGCATCGACAACGTCACGGTGCGCGTCGGTGACGGTTACCGCGGCTGGCCCGAGGAAGCACCCTTCGATGCCATCGTCGTCACCGCAGCGCCGTTGAGCGTTCCGCCCCCGCTGCTTGCGCAACTGGCCGACCGAGGGCGCCTCGTCATTCCCGTGGGGGAGCTCGGCGATCAGACCATCGAGATCCACCAAAAGCATGGCGACCGCGTGGACGTCACACGTAGCTTCCCGGTGCGCTTTGTGCCCATGACGGGTGAGGCGGAGCACTAGGAGCCTCTGCCGCTCTTGGCATGTCGCGGCAGTACTGCTAGATTCGCGGCCCTCATCGACCGGAGGAATCATGGCTGACAACGAAGTCACAAAGAGAGTCAAAGCAATCATCGTCCGCCAGCTGGGCGTCAACGAGGGCGAGGTGGCAGCGGAGAAGTCGTTCGTCGACGATCTCGGTGCCGATTCGCTCGACATCGTCGAGCTGGTGATGGCGATGGAAGACGAGTTTGGTTTTGAGATCCCGGACGAAGAGGCGGAAGGGATCCGCACGGTGGGTGACGCAGTCACCTACATCAGCGCGCACCAGAGTTGAGCCGTGCGCATCGCTCTCGCCTCTGATCACGCCGGACGCCAGTTGCGACTGGCCGTGGTGGAGCATTTGCGCGAGGGCGGTCACGAGATCAGCGATCTCGGCACGCACACGGCCGATTCGGTCGACTATCCTCACTACGCCAAACGCATCGCCACGACCGTGGCCCAAGCTGATGCCGACCTCGGCATTCTCGTCTGCGGCACAGGTGTTGGCATGTCGATTGCGGCCAATCACGTGCGCGGCGCGCGTGCGGCCCTGTGTGTCAACGAGTACATGGCCCGGCTCGCCCGGGCGCACAACAACGCCAACGTGCTGTGCCTTGGCGAGC
>CAYHNK010000384.1:0-4184 GCA_964357695.1 uncultured Bdellovibrionales bacterium
CGGCTTCGGCGCCGAGCTCATTGCCAGCCTTGGGCCGCGCAGCAAACGCGGCTTAAGCCATGACGGCGCCGGCTGCCACCACCGCCGGCCACCGGCAGTAGAGCACCTCCTGAGCGAGCTCTCGCTAGCGTGGATTCCACACGAGGGAGCCCCAGCACGTCTCTGTGCCATCGAGGCGGCGTATGCCACAGGTGTGGTAGACGCCCGCTGACACGGAGTCAAAAGCGACGTTGCTGGGCGCGCCGCTTACCTGCATATCGACGTCATACCCCCAGCACACGACGTGGCCGTCACTCGAGCGCACACCGCACGTGTGGTAGGCACCCGCGGACACCGAGTCAAAGGCGACATCGCTCGGCGCGTCGCTCACCTGCGCATCGGAATCATCGCCCCAGCATTCGACGTGGCGGTCACTCGAGCGCACGCCACACGTGTGGTAGGCCCCCGCGGTCACGGAGTCAAACGCGACACCGGTCGGCGCGTCGCTCACCTGCGCATAGGTGTCGTCCCCCCAGCACGCCACCTGTCCGTCGTCGGTGCGCACTCCGCACGTGTGGTAGCCACCGGCGGTCACGGAGGTGAAAGCGACACCAGTCGGCGTGTCGCTCGCCTGCGCAGAGGAGTCATCGCCCCAACAGATCGCGTTGCCGTCGTCCGTGCGCACCCCACAGGTGTGGTATCCACCCACGCTGACGGAGTCAAACGCGACACCGGTCGGCGCGTCGCTCACCTGCGCATAGGCGTCATCCCCCCAGCACTCGACGTAGCCGTCGCCGATATGCACGCCGCAAGTAGCCACCCATCCCACCGCGACTGCGGCGAAACCAATCCCGACGGGGGCATCGCTCACCTGCCAGTAGGTGTCATCGCCCCAACACAGGAGCTCGTCGTCCGTGGTGCGTATGCTGCACGTCACGTCCCATCCCGCCGACACGACGCGATAGGCAACGTCGTTCGGCTGGCCACTGATTTGACCGGCCGCATCGTCGCCCCAACAATACAGCGTGCCATCGGGATCGATCACGCCGCACGCGTGGTTCGTGCCGGTCGTGAGGGCGCTGAACCAGATCCCGGACGGCGCCCCAGTGACTTGCCCGTAGGCGTCATCCCCCCAGCAGACCACATACCCGTCGCTCGCGCGCACGCCGCACGTGTAGTCGACGCCTGAGAGCACCGCATCAAAGGCCACGCCCGCCGGCGCGTTGGAGACCTGTCCAACGGCATCATCCCCCCAACAGACCACATACCCGTCGCTCGCGCGCACGCCGCACGCGTGGATGCCGCCCGCCGAGACGCTATCGAAAGCGACACCCACCGGCACGCCGGTGACCTGCCCGTACGTATCGTCGCCCCAGCAAACGACATTGCCGTCGCTGGCCCGCACGCCGCACGTGTAGTAGCCGCCGGCGGACACCATCGAAAAGGCAAGCCCCGCGGGCGTATCCGTGACCTGGCCGCTCGCGTCATCGCCCCAGCAAACCGCGATGCCGTCGCTCGCGCGCAAGCCGCACACGTGGAACCCGCTGACGGAGACGGATGAGAAGGCAACGCCCGCCGGCGTATCGGTGACCTGTCCGTAGGTGTCGTCCCCCCAGCACACGACTTCGCCGTCGGGGCTGCGCACGATGCACGTGTTTTGCCAGCCGGTCGCGAGGTTGGCCACCTCAACCCCCTGTGGGGCATCGCTCACCTGGGCGGACTCGTTGGCGCCCCAGCAAACAAGGAGGCTGTCGCTCGCGCGGACGGCGCACGTGTGTAGGCTTCCGGCGGACACGTCGAGGAACACCGCGTCCAAGTAGCACGAGCCGGCATTGGGACCATTGCTGTTTGTCCCGGGCAGACACGGCGCGCACTGTCGATCTGCACTGCTGCTGCCAGCTACGGCCACGTAGCTGCCGTCCGCACAGCTGCTCCACGCGACGCATGCGGCGGCATTGCTCGTCGCGGTGTAGGTACCCGCATCGCAGGGCGCACACTGTCGGTTGGTGGTGGCACTGCCGGCTGTGCTCACGTGCGTGCCCGCGCTGCACACGGTCCAGGGGGTGCACGATGGAGCGTTGCTCGCGGTGCTGAAGGTGCCAGCGGCACACGACGCACACTGGCGATCGGCCGTCGCGCTGCCGGCCACCGCAACGAAGTCACCGGCGGCACACGTCGTTGTCCAGGTCGTGCATGACGCGGCGTTGCCCGTGTCGCTGAAGGTGCCAGCGGCACACGGCACGCACACGCGATCGGTGACCGCGCTACCGGCTAGCGCAACGTACTGCCCCGCGGCACACGCCGTCCACGGCGTGCAGGCGTCGGCGCTCAGAGATGCGGCAAACGTTCCCTCCGCGCACGGCGCGCAGCTCTCGCCTGCGGTGCCAGCGACGCAGACCGTCGGCTGGGTTTCGACGTGCCCCTGTCCTGTGCACGCCGCCAGCGCCGCCAGGCCGAGCAGGCCACCGGGGAGCGCGAAACGGGTGCGACAAAGAATCAGATTCGCACGCAAACTTTGTGAAATCATCGAATGCCTCCACGATCGGATTGCCTTTTTGCGATCCCAGCACGCCCTGCCGTACGCGGCGCTGGCTTATCACACCTCGCCGCCATCGCCCTAGGCAAAAGCGGCGGTGTGCGGGACGCGAGAGGGCCCCCCGAGGCCGCAGCGCAGCTCGCTCGTACCGCCTCGTCGCTGCAACGCGTCCTCGGTGGGCTCGCTCGTCTCCGCTGGGAGGCTTCGCCGGCGCACGTCACTCGCGTTCCACCGAGGGTGCCGTTCCACGGCGTTCCCTCTCACCAAACGCGCCAACGCTCCGCTCGCGACCCACACCTGCGGGCGCTGCGCGCTCCGGGGCGCGAAGTCGTATGTTCCTCTCGTCCGACCAGATGCATCACGCGCACTGGGTGCGGTTCCCGGCAGTCGGGGCGTGCCACAGCGCCAAGCCCTTCGAGACGCAACCAGATCAAGATGCGCCGATCTCCTCGCCTCGGAGGTCACCATGCGTCTCGGCGACTGTCTCACCCGTGTGGCCGAATGGTCTGAGTCCGAAGATCTCACGCGCTTTCGCGACAGCATCGACCCGCTTTGGATCGAACAGGCCCTACGAGCCACGGGCACCGCGACTTTGCGACGACGTCGGCTGCCCGCGCCGCAAGTGCTGTGGCTCGTCATCGGCATGGCGCCTATGCGCAACCGTCCCATCTTCGAGGTGGTCGACAAGCTCGACCTGGCGCTCGGAGACGACGCGCCACCGATGGCCCAAAGCTCCATCGCCCAGGCACGAGTCTGACTCGGCGAGGATCCCATGATGTGGCTCTTCGCTCGCACGGCTCACGCTTGGGGGCACGCGAGCGCCAGTCGCGACCGGTGGCGTGGCTTGGCGCTCTACGGCGCCGACGGTACGGCGCTGCTCGTCCCCGACAGCGAGATGACTCGCTCACGGTGGTCGACCGCAACTTCCTTGCCGCGCCCGTGCTCATCCCGTTGCAGAAGTCGGGCACAAACCGCCACTGGTTGACGCGCGCCATCGACTACCAACGCAAGGGCTTTCGACCGCAGCGTCTGTTGACCTCGCTGCTCGACGCCAAGGCGTATCCCGCGAGCGAAATCATCGAGCTGTATCACGAGCGCTGGGAGATCGAGCTCGCGTACCGGGAAATCAAGACAGACGTGCTGGACGGAGCGGGAGCGCCGCTTCGCAGCAAGCGCCCCGAGGGAGTGCGCCAGGAAGTGTGGGGTGTGCTGCTTGCCTACAACCTCATTCGCTTGGAGATTGAGCGGATGGCCGACGAGGCCAAAGTGAAGCCCACGCGCATCAGCTTCGCTGGAGCGCTGAACTTGATTTGCGACGAGTGGATGTGGCTCGCCGGCACGCGAACGCCCGGACAGATCCCTCGTCAGCTCAAGCGCCTACGAGCGGACATGCGTCGTCTTGTGCTGCCAAAGCGTCGGCGCGAGCGCTCCTACCCGCGCGCGGTGAAGATCAAGATGAGCAACTACGCGAAGAAAAGAGCTTAACCGAACGGCATTGCAGCTAGGCCGCTGTCCATAGCCCACAGCCTCGAGCACGGCCTTGACGGATTGTTGCGCCGCGTGCATGCTCTCGGCACGATCTGGAACGCGCTTGCCACCATCCGGTCAGTCGGTGCTGCTCGCCATCGGCGGCTCGGCACTGTTCGCACTCGTCGTAGCGCCGACGCTA
>CAYHNK010000385.1:0-4153 GCA_964357695.1 uncultured Bdellovibrionales bacterium
AGATGATGAAGGCGACGATGGCGGCGCTCACCACCGCCAGGATGACGAGAAACAGGGCAATCTGCCTCGCCGCCGTGGCGATGAGCTTGGCCACCAGGATGTCTTCCATGTCGGCGCTGGTGTACGCGGTGAGGTGCTTCCAGCGTTGGATGTTGTCGGCGACCTGACGTGGGTCCTGCCCCGTTTCGACGCGCACCAAGACCGCGTTGACCCTGTGGCGCGCGGTCTGGATGGCCTCCACTGCGCGCAACACTGCCGGTTGCCCAGGGCGATTGATGACGGGGTTTGCCACGAGACGATTGCGGTCGTTGACGATGGACTCGTTGTCTTTGAGGAACTGCGCTTCCTGCGCATCCTTCAAGGGAACAAACAGCATCGGGTCGCCGCCGGACGAGACCATGCGCCGGGTGAGGCCCACGACGGTGTAGTTGTTGCGGCGAAGGCGGATACGATCACCCACCGCGAAGCCGGTCTTCGCATCGGCCACCGCTTCGTAGTGGGCTTGGGCGATGGGGCGCCCGGCAACGAGAAATGCCGGACCGCCCAGCCGCCCGGGTGTGTAGCCCGCCACCATGACGCGCTGGTCTCGGCCGGCGTGACTCACCTGCATGGTGAGGTAGGCGACGTTGCCGGTCTCCGCCACACCCGGCAGGCCTTCGATGCTGCGATAGGCGTCGTCCTGCAAGCTCGAGGGCTCGGCAAACGGCCCGAGCGTGTTTTGCTGCACCACCCAGATATCCGCCCCCACGGCGCGCAGCAGCACCTTGGCGTCATCCACCATGCCGCGGTAGACACCGGCCATGGTGAGCGTGACGCCGATGAGCAGCCCGAGGCCGAAGCCGGTGAGCAGGTAGCGCCCCAGGTGGTGGCCAACATCGCGACGCGCGAGGTTAATCATCGCGAGTCTGCCTTGCGCTCGCGCACGCGGGCGCCGTCGCGCAGTTGGGCCGAGCTGTAGGCGATGACCGCCTCCCCTTCGTTCAGGCCGGCGAGGATCTGCGTCAAGCCCGCCTGGCCTTGATCGCCAATCGTCACCGCCTTGAAGCGGGCCCGACCGTCCACGGCTTGCCAGACGCCGGTGGTGCTGCCCTCGCGGCTGATGGCGGCGCTCGGTACGGTGAGCGCACCGGCCGCGCCGGGTAGCTCGATGGTGACTTCCGCGAGCTCACCCAAGTAGAGGTCGGTCGGCGGCACATCGAAGCTCACATCCACCAGGCGCTCCTCGGTCACCGGGTCGCTCTGCATTTCGATGCGAGCCACGCGCCCAGGAAGCGCGGTGTCGGGTGTCGAGCGCAAGACGATGCGCGCGGGCTGCCCCACCGTCACGCCCCGGGCCCGCGACTGGTCGATGCGCGCGCGCACCCACAGACTCTCGGGCACAACAAGGCGCAGCACCGCCTGACCCGCCACGACGGTGGTCCCTGGCTCGGCCTCGCGCGTGACAATGACGCCGTCCACCGGGCTCACGAGCCGCAAGCTATCGCGCAGGCTGCCGACGCCGTGCACCTCGGCGTCCAGGCGCACGATGTCCTGCGTCGCCGCCGCCGCGTTGGCTCGCGCTGCCGCCAGGGCTGCCTGGGCGCGCTCGGCCTCGGTACGGCTGTTGTCCAGCGCTTGCTGGCTGATTACCTGTTGCTCGAACAACGCCCGATCGCGGTCCCGATTGGCGTTGGCGAGCTTGGCGCGGCTTTCGGCTTCAGCGACCTGCGCCTCCGCCGCCTGCACCGCCTGACGCGAGCGCAACCCGGAGCTCTTGGCCGCCTGCACGCGGCGGTCCATGTCCACCGGGTCCATTTCCGCCAAGAGTTGCCCGGCCTTCACCGCCTCTCCCTGATCCACCAGCACGCGCAGAACCCGCCCGGGGACGATGGGACCGACCGCGTAGGCGAGGCGTGCGTCCACCGTGCCGATGCCAAAGACACTCGGGCGCAAGTCGGCACGGACGACGGTGCCGCTTTCGACCCCCACGGGGGCGAGTGGCCCGTGCGTCGTCAGCAGCCAGACGAAGGCCGCGACGAACAGCGCCCCTCCACCTGCGAGAGCAACGAGCTTGGTCCTCGGTGTGATCGTGCGTGTCATCGTGCCACCTGCTTGGGCTCGAACATCGCCTGAAGAGTTTGCCAGCACCGCACTGCCATCTCGTCGACCGAGGCGACGAGCGCCCCGTCCTTGGCCGCGAATAGAAAGCCCGTCGCCATGCCCGCGACGATCAGCACCGCGCCCTCGATGTCGATGTCCTGGCGGATGAGGCCCTTGACGGCTGCCTCGCCGAGGCACGAGCGGATGAACGCCCGACTGCGGTTTCTCAGAGCGGCGACCCGTCGTGGCCCTTCCTCCCCCAACGCGTGGGAGATCTGATCCGAAAAGAGCAGCGATTGGATCCCCGGCTGCGCTGCGACCGCGTGCAACCGCCCCATGACGAACCCCCGCAATCGCTCGATGGGATCTCCCGCCGCCTCGGGCGCGGCGGCGAGCAGCTCTTCGAGGCGGTCGAGAACGCCTCGGACAACGTCGTTCATATCCTTGAAATGTCGAAAGATAGTGCCATCCTTGATGCCAACTTCCTCGGCCAGATTGGCGGCGGTGAACTCCCGCAGTCCCCGCTCGCCGATGATCTTGATGGCGGCGTCGGCGATCTCGCGACGTCGTTGCACGGTCGGTTTTCTAGTGGTCATCATCGCCTCCATGAAGCAAGTACTTGCTTGCATAATATGGACATCCATAAGACATGTCAAGTGGGACACGTCCGCGACATGCCAACGTGTGCTTTACAGATCCCGTATAACCGGCTATACGAATGTAAGTTGAATGGAGACGACTGTGCGTGACGCAGCCCAATTCTTCAAAATCCTCGCCGACGAGACGCGGCTCAAGATGCTGTGGCTGCTCCTAAACCACCGCGAGCTGTGCGTCTGCGACATCATGGCGGCACTGGCCATCACCCAGTCGAAGGCGTCCCGCCACCTCTCGACGCTACGCCACGCGAACCTCGTCACTGATCGCAAAGACGGACTGTGGTCGTACTATGCGCTGCGGCCCGCGTCAGACGCGCTCGCGCGCGCACACCTGGATCTGCTCAAGGCAACCCTCAAGAGCCGGCCGGATACCGCCTCACTGCTCACGACGCTGCACGAGTGGATGGAGGCCAAGAACCGTGGTGCGGTGTGCTCGACCGACAGCTCCTGCGCGACGGGAGGCCCGCGCGCATGAGTGCAAGTACGCCAAATCGCCCCGTCGGGGTCGCGAAGAGTCTGTCCTTTCTCGACCGCTACCTGACGCTCTGGATCTTCGCCGCCATGGCGGTCGGCGTGGGCGCAGGATACCTGGTCCCGAGCGTCGTGCCCTTCATCAATCAATTCAACGTCGGCACCACCAACCTCCCCATCGCCATCGGGCTCATCCTGATGATGTACCCACCGCTCGCCAAGGTGCGCTACGAGGAGATGGGCCCGGTCTTTCGCAACACCAAGGTGCTCGCCCTCTCGCTCGTGCAGAACTGGATCGTCGGCCCGATCCTGATGTTCGGCCTCGCCGTTGTCTTCCTGCACGACAAGCCTGAGTACATGGTCGGCCTGATCATGATTGGCCTCGCCCGCTGCATCGCCATGGTCATCGTCTGGAATGATCTCGCCCAAGGCGACTGCGAGTACTGCGCCGGCCTCGTCGCCTTCAACTCGATCTTCCAGGTGCTGCTCTACTCCGTCTACGCCTACGTGTTTATCACCGTCCTGCCGACCTGGTTCGGCCTCGAGGGCGTCGCGGTCACCATCACCATCGGCGAGATTGCACGCAGCGTGCTCATCTATCTCGGCATCCCGTTTGTCGCCGGACTCATCACGCGGTTCATGCTGATCCAGGTCAAGGGCAAAGCTTGGTACGAAACTGTATTCATGCCGAAGGTGAGCCCGATCACCCTCGTCGCGCTACTCTTCACCATCGTGGTGATGTTCTCCCTCAAGGGTGAGAAGATCGTCGAGCTGCCCCTCGATGTCGTGCGCATTGCCATCCCGCTGCTCATCTACTTCGTGGTGATGTTCTTTTTGTCCTTCTTCATGTCGAAGAAGGTCGGCGCAACCTACGGCCAGGCAACGACGCTGTCTTTCACCGCGGCCTCGAACAACTTCGAGCTGGCCATCGCGGTGGCGGTCGCCAC
>CAYHNK010000386.1:0-4147 GCA_964357695.1 uncultured Bdellovibrionales bacterium
GATGTACTCGATCGACATCCTCAAGATGAAGTGGCAGCGCATCGTGTCGGCGCGCGAGCACCACGTAGAACATGTCGTAGGCTGAATGACGGTGATGGCGCGCCAGCGCCAGAGCTTCCGCTGCCAGATTACGTCCGGACGTGCGCGCGTCGGGGAGCCCGAGGACGCGCTCGAGCACGTCACTGCATTGCTCCTCGGTCCAGACGCCGAGTCGCGCGTACTTCCACACCACGTTCGTCGCTTCGAAGTCGTACAGCGCCGGTACTCCCACCCACGTCGCGCGCTCCAGGTACGAGCTCAGCTGCGGGTCGCCGCCATGGGCGACGGCCACGCCAGCACTGGCATCGAGCACCAGGTTCATCGCTCGCGGTCCTCGCGGACGAGATCCTCTGGTGATGGGACGCCGCGGCCGAGCGGTATAGGGTTCGCACGCGCCGCGTGCACGATGCGCTGTCGTCGCGCTCGTGCGTCATCGCCCGTGTCGAGCGTGCGTTCGAGCAAGTGGGCGGCTTCCTGCGTAAGGCTACGGTGCTCCGCAGCGGCTCGTGCTTTGAGGCGGGCATACGCGGCGGGGGGGAACTCTCGGATCTGCAGTGTAGGCATGCATTCAAAGTACATGCAAATTGCATGCATGGCAAGTACCCGCAAACGTTGGCGCGTTCGGTGCGCTCACCCGACGCTGGTCACAATAGCCTGATACCCGGCCTTCTCGATGGCCTCGACGACCCGCTCCGGGTGCTCGGGGCACAGGGCAATCATGGCGCCGCCGCCGCCGCCGCCCGTGAGCTTGGCGCCCAGGGCACCGGCCTTGCGCGAGATCTGGATGAGCTCTTCGAGCTCCCAGCTCGAGACCTGGAGTGCGTTGAGCAACCCCTGGTTGATGTTCATGAGCGCGCCAAGGGTCTCGAGATCATAGGCGCGGATGGCGTCGAGCGCCTGCATGGTGAGCGCGTCGATTTCGCTAAAGACCCGATCGTAGAGACTGCGGTTGCGCTCCCAGGCGCGGTAGACCTTGCCCACCATCGCGGCCGTAAGGCTCTCGATGCCGGTGAGACCAATGACGAGCGGGATGGGCTTGGGGCTGGTGAGCGTCTCGAGCTTGGGTGGGTCGCCGCGCTGGTAGAGGATCATGCGACCGTAGGTGGCGACCGTGTTGTCGACGCCGCTTGGCCGTTCGTGGGCGAGCCGTTCGCAGTCAAAGGCAATGCGGTTGGTGTCCTCGTCGCCGAGCGGAATGCGAAAGTGCCGGGCGATGGCGCGGATGACCGCCACGGCCACAGCCGCCGAGCCGCCGAGTCCTGCGGCGCGCGGTACCTGCGGGTAGACCTCGATGCACATGTTGGCGCCGCGCAGATCCAAGCTCGTCAAGATGAGGTCGAGCGCACGGTGTAGGTAGTCGTCCTGAACGCCGCTTTGGTGCAGCTTCTCCTCGATGCCCCAGCGCGGCACGACCACCGTGATGCCATCCTCGGCGTCGCGGGCCTTCGCTTCGATGGCGAGCGGAATAGGCGCGGCAATCGCGTGGCTGCCGTAGACGACCGCGTGCTCGCCGAGCAGGATGACCTTGCCGTTGCCAAAGCCGTGATCGGGGTCGGCCGGCACGTGCCGGGCGCGCGCGGGTGTCTGCATCGAGGTCGGACCGCTGAGGGTGTCGATGATCTCGCGCGCCTTCCAGGTCTTGATTTCGCCACTCTCGATGAGCTTTTCGAGCACGGTATCGAACATCTCGGGGGGTGCTCCTGCGGAGACGACGACACTGCGAGCATGCAGGGTCATGTGACCGCGTTGAATACCGTCTGTCACGAGGGCGCGCACGGCGGAGAAGTTCTGTGCGAGCCCCACCGCGCCCATGAGCTCCGCGAGCTCGCGCGCCGAGGCGACGCCGAGGATGCGCTGGCAGATGCGTACGGCGCGATTGGACTCCAGTGAGCCGCCGACGATACCGACCTTGATGGGAATTTCGAGCTTACCCACGAGATTGCCGGCGTCATCCTCGTACCAGCGCGTGAGCGCGGTATACGCCTGTCCACGACCGGCGTAGGCGTGCGCCGCGGCCTCGATGGCCCGCCAGTCGTTGCCCGTGGCGATGGCCACGGCGTCGACGCCATTGAGAATGCCCTTGTTGTGCGTCGCCGCGCGGTAGGGGTCGATGCTCGCGAACTCGTTGGCGAGAATGATGCCGTCGCGCACGTCCTCGCCGGTGGAACGACCGGTGGCGAGCGCGGTCGGCGCAATGACGGCGCTCGTGTGCACGATCGAGCGATCGGTGAGATTCGAGAGGATGCGCAAGAACACGCGACCCTCGGTGATCTTTTCGATGAGTGACGCCACACCCTCGCACATGCTGTTGACCAGGTTGGCGCCCATGGCGTCCTGCGTGTCGACGAGCAGGTGCACAACCAGCATGTCGCCCCGCTCGCCGCGCATGGGGTGGAGAAACGCTTCGACCTCGCGAGCGCCGCCGCCGCGAGCGACGAGACGCGGATGAAAGCTATTGGCGAGATTCAAGATCTCGTCGGCGTGGGCGAGCACTGCGTGCTGCGCTTTGGCCGGGTGCTGCATATCGACGACCTGGATCTGCCCAATCAGCAGCGATTCGTCGCAGTGACTCTCGAAGCCGCCCGCGCTGCGTACGGTTTTCGCAGCCGAGCTGAGTGCCGCGACGACGGACGGCTCTTCGACGACGAGCGGTACGACGTAGTCCTTGCCGTTGACGAGGAAGTTCATCCCGAGCCCGAGCGGCAGGCCGAAGACGCCGATGACGTTCTCCACCATGCGGTCGGCTTCGTCCGGACGCAGCGTCGCGAGCCCGTGCTTGAGCACGTCGAAGTCTTCCTCGTTGACAAAGCCCCGCTCGCGCAAAAGCTCGAGGCGCTCGGCGATCGACCGCTTGTAGAACTCAGGGATGCGCGCACGATCCATGGTCGATTCTCCTGCGCGGTGCGAGCTGGACGCCGTGGCGCTCGATGTCGAGATGGGCCTGGTGGTAGCCGGCCCTATAGACAGCTTTGGCGAGGCGCTCAAGCGAATCTTCGTTGCGCGCAAAGGCAAGTCCGAGGTCGCCCCCACCAGCGCCCGAGGGCTTGTACGCGGCGTCAAAACGGGCCGCGAGGGCCGCGAGCTCGACGTGCGCTGGACTCACAATCGGTGCACCGCTCGCCTGTCCCAGCATGTCGAGCCCGAGGCGGTAGGAGTCGACGATTTCGAGAAACCGCGGCACCGCGCCCTCGGCGAATGCCTGCGCACCGGCGGCGGCGAGCTGCCCGAGGTGATGCATGATGTCGTGGTAGCGCGCCGGATCCGTGTCGCGCAGCCGCGAGACCTGGCTGAGCATCACCGGCGTCGAGGCACTCTCGCCCGACCAGACGACGAGCATGTGCAATCCCTCGGGAAACGCCAGCGGGTCGGTGAGCACGGCCTCGGGCGTGGGCAAGAGCTGGTAACGCAGCACCCCACCAAAGACGCTGGCGGCGACGTCGACGCCCGAGCCAAGACGACTCTGCGCGGCGCGGTGGGCCCCTAGGGCGGTGTTGAAGACGAGCGCGCGCAGCATGCCCTGCGCGGCGCCCAGCCCAGCGTGCACGAGGACGGCCTGCACGAGGGCAGTCACGACCGCGGCGCTCGACCCGAGACCGAGCTTGACGTGCTCGTCGGGGCGGTTGAGCTCGTCGCTATCGAGCTCGATGCACAGCGGGCGCAACGGTACGCGATGCTCAGCGAGGACCCTGCCCGCCGCGGCCAGCGCGCAGCGAACCATCCGCAAGCGCGTGACGAGCGCAGGGTCGGTGCCACGCGACAAGTGCATCTCACCGCCGGGGCCGAGGTCGAAGGGCAGCTCGGTGATGCCGATATCCGGGGCGCGCAGCAGCGAGGGTTGCTGTGGGCGCGCGTGCATGCGCACTTCCACGTGACGGTCGACCGCGGCGACGATGGCGGGTGCCCCTTCGAGGACCGCGTACTCACCGAGGAGAAGTAGCTTGCCGGGAGCGCGGACGACGGTGCTCACGTCGACTCCTTAGACCAGCACGGCGCCGCCGCCAAGCTCGGAGGTGATGATGCGAAGGACGCCGGGGACCGCCGCAAGCTCACGCAAGACGGCTTCGGCGTGAGAGGGCAACGTGATGGCTTTGAGCTGCGGGCCCGCGTC
>CAYHNK010000387.1:0-4133 GCA_964357695.1 uncultured Bdellovibrionales bacterium
GGCCAACGCCCAACGGCTTGCGGAGAACGGCTGCCGGCAATCTGCCCCCGGCTGCCGGTCATCGGTCACCTACCGCGCGCCAAGCAGAAGCTCGTCATCGAGATGCTCGATGCGCTAATTCAGCAGGAGAAGATGACGGGGCGAGCCAGGCACGTCACTCGGCGGCGTGTGTCGCAGATTGGGACACGGGATGGCGTGGAAGTGGGTGGCACGTCGTCAGCACGTACCGCCGGCGCTGCACGCGGCGTGACGCGCGATGCGTGATGCTTCGTGACGCGGGCTCGTGCTACTTCGGCAGCACGATGGGCGGGCCGCCCTTGCGCGCTCCACCCCAGACCGCGATGACGCTCACCACGTCACTGCCGGGCTCGTCGTGGTAGTAGACCTTGTGCTCGCTGCCGTGCATCAACACCCAACGCACGTTGCGCACACCGCGACGCACATACGGTCGCCCAATCTCTGGTCGCTCGCCAATCAGCGCGATGATGCGGGCGTACTCGTCCAGCACCATGAAGGGCACATCCCGCCGCTTCTCAAACCACCAGGCTTGGATCTCCTCAAGATGCTCGTCAGCAAGAGGAAGCGTCTCTACCTGCAACGTCATCGGCGCTGGCGCAGCTTGGCAATGATCTCATTCGCCGGACGCCCGAGCCCCGCGCGCATCTGCTCGAGCCCGCGCTCGATCGTGGCATGCAGCGCCTCGGCCTCCGCGTCGTCGAGCTCGTCGGCGCCGCTGTCGTCGTCACGAAGCTCTTCGAGCAACATCTGGGCCGCCCGCAGCTTGGTCGCCGGAAGCGTCTCCACTACCTCGTAAATGCGTTTCTTTGCCGCGTCGCTCATCACTTGCATCGTAACCCTCCTCGCGCCATTCGGCTAGCCTCGAGCTGCCCCACCCTCGCCCGCCTTCTCCTCGTTACCATCCCCGTCCGACTCATCGTCTCGCGCACCGCGAGCACGCCCCACCCCCCGCTCCACCGGATGCGTCGCCGCGTGCACCGCCTTGAGCCGCAGAATCGACACCTGCGTGTAGACCTGCGTCGTCCTCAGGTCCGCGTGCCCGAGCAGCTCTTGAATGAACCGCACGTCCGCGCCGTTCTCCTACATCGACGTCGCCACCGAATGCCGCAGCAAGTGACACGCCCCGCGCACATCCAAGCCCGCCGCTTCAATCAAGCGCCGCACCTTGTGCCCGAGATACTCGGCCGAAAGCTCCTCGCCTCGCGCCCCGAGAAACAGCCGCCGGCTTTCTGGCCGATGTGCCGAGAACGTCGGCCGGGCATCACGCAGGTAGAGCAGCACCCACCGCATCGCCCGCGCCCCCACCGGCACGACGCGGTCGCGCTTCCCCTTCCCCTCGCGCACAAGCAGCGTCCCGTGCGTCACCTGCACGTCCGAGACCTCGAGCCTTGATAGCTCCGAGCGCCCCATCCGCGTCTTCGAGCCTGGCAGCGTCTACTTCATCACCAACCGCTGCCTCCAGAGCCGCCTGCTCCTGCGGCCCGACCCCGCCGTCAACCGCGTCATCGGCGCCGTCCTCGCCCGCGCCTGTGTCCTCTTCAACGTCGATCTCTTCGCCTTCACCTTCGCCGCCAACCACTTCCATGCCCTCGTCCGCACCCGCAGCGACGGCGGCGCCCTCTCCGCCTTCGTCGCCTATGTCGAGGCCAACATCGCCCGCCGCGTCGGCCACCTCGTCGGATGGCACGGCCGGTTCTGGCACCGGCGCTTCTCTGCAGAGCCCGTCCTCGATGACGAGGCCCTCATCGACCGCATCCGCTACATCCTCGCACATGGCGTGAAAGAAGGCCTGGTCGAGCGCGCGCACGAGTGGCCCGGGCTCACCTGCCTCCCCGAGCTTGCCCATGGCGTCGTGCGCTACTTCGACCACCTCGATGTCGCCGGCTTCAACGAGGCCGCCCGCGTCGCCGAGAAGAGCGGCAAGCAGGTCGCGCGGGCGCTCGCACACGACGCCGAGGCACAAGCGAAGGCCGAGCGCGGTGACAAGCCCGTGCTCGGCGTGGCGGCGATTCTGGCGCAAGACCCGCTCTCGGTGCCGCTGTACACCAAGCGCTCGCCGCGTCCGCTGTGTCACGCGTCGACTCGGGAGGCGTGGCTCGGGTTTCGCGACGGCTATCGGGCGTTCCTCGATGCGTACCGCACAGCCTCGCAGCTCTTTCGTCAGGGCGTCGCCTCGGTGCCGTTTCCGCCGCACTGCTTTCGGCCGCCACTGCCGTGGGGGTGGGTGGCGGCGGACGACGGGTTGAGCGTGCGGGCGCTCGCGGCGACGTAGTGGTCGCAGGCCGAGGTGCTCGGCGGCGGCGAGGACGTGGCGACCGACCACGTCGACGTCGCGGTGTGCGCTGCGGAAGATGCGCGGCGGTCCAGAGGTCGTCAACGAGTCGGTTTCGGCGTCTCGGTGGGGTTGCGAGGCGGCGGTACGAGCCTGCACGAGCCGCGCGGCGACGCCTTTCGCCCTTCCGTCGACGAGGTGGGTGAGAACGTTTCTGAGGGCGACGCGGCCGCGTGGCGCGGGTTGGGTCACGCCGACGCGCGCGAAGTGGTTGTCACCTATTTCTGGTCTGTTGAGGTCGTCTTCACGCGTGCGGCGAACCATCTGCGCAACTCGTCAATGTCAAGGCTCGCAATCAATGTTGCATCGGCCTCGGTTAGACCGGTGACGGCCCATTGCCCGTCGCTTCCCTTTTCTGCCTTCATCGTCACTGCCTCCTTGCCACTCCCGTTCTAGAGTCGCGGATGCGAACTGCGTGCAAACCGCAGTATCTGAGCGCACGCGTATAGCTATGCCTCAACGCGGTGCTCGACTTCAGCACAGAAGTGGTAGAGTTCCACCTCGAAAGCACCCGTGAGAATAGCGTCGTGGCGATCGACTACGTATTGATCATTCGTCAAGTCGAACACCATCGCACTACTCCTCCCGTTCGCCCATACGACTAACTCCGCTTCGACGGACTTGCCTGACAACCTGAAGAGAACGCTGGGTATAGTCGAAGAACTCTCCAATACTTCTATTGCAGCCTCCCGCCCCGAAATCTGGTTCGCCCACGTTCGCAACCAGAGAACAAAGGCTTCGAACGAGAACATCACTGCCTCCTTGGCCAGGCACTGGCGGTTGGAATCGGCTTTGGCGCCGGGGGCATTTCCGATGGTACAGGCAGCCCCTTTCGGGCCGCCAACCTGGCCTCGAGAGACCCTGGCCCGAAGACTCTACCCCACCCTTGCGTCGGGTCGTGCAGGCGTAGCTGTGATGCAGGCACATCGAATTCGACAAATGTTGAACTCTTCAGCGGCGGATCAAACGCTGCGGGATTTGGTGGAACGGTAACGTGGGCAGCTCCGGCCCCATTCATTGGTGCCTGCACCCGGCCAGTTGCAGCCATCGCATCAGCCTCAGCCTGGCTCATCCAGCGCCCCACACGCACCGTTCCCGCGTCAGCGACCAGCGACTCACCCAACGCCGGCAACCTGAGCAGCATTCGCGCCGCTCCTACCGCCGACGGAATCGCCACCGCGGGATGGGAAAGGGCGCCGGCCACCGCGTCCGCGAGCCCGCCGAGCGCCTGCCCGGCAAAGAACGCCGCTTGTCCAAGTTCGCCTTGCCCTAGGCTAGAATACGAGCTCTGCAAGCTCCCGCCGAAATTGCCCAGCCCCTGTCGGAACTGCAGTCGGCTGGCATACTCCCAGTCCCGTAAGCCAACGCCCAACGTCTTGTACGTATCGAGAGTCACCGGCCCCGTGCCGAGCACTTGCTCATCGAGTTCCGTGAGCATCTCGGGCCCGAGCCCGCTCGGGTCCGTCGCATTGAGCGGGTTGCCCGCAACATACCCGTACAGGTTGGCCTCCATCGGCCGCTTCAAACTCACGCTCGGGTCACTCAAGAACAACGGATCCGCGGAGACCCATCTCCCGATCTTCGGCGCATACCACCGCGCCCCCATCTGGATCAGCCCGACCTCACTCTCGGGCTCCCGCTCGGCCCCCGTGAACGTGTGATTCGGCTGCAGGCCGCGCTTGACGTACTCGAGCCCGTACGGATGCCACACGGTGTAGGCGACGAGGTTGCCTTGCGTGTCGGTGACGTGGGCCGGGCCGCCGAGGTGGTCGCGATGATAGTA
>CAYHNK010000388.1:0-4128 GCA_964357695.1 uncultured Bdellovibrionales bacterium
CGCCTGCTTAAGTTGCACGTCACTGAACGACGCCCAAGTGTCGCTCACCTTAGCTGATGGCACCTACCACTGGCAGGCAAGAACCAAGAATATTTCCACAGGCGAATACTCTAGCTGGGTCTCGTTTGGCGCAAACGCCGAGACCGCGACTGATTTCAAGATAGATACGACCGGGCCGGTGATCCGCACGAATCTCCTCCTCATCGACTCCAATCCTCCCGGCACTCCAGATACCGTGCGCGGCAGTGCCGACTGCACCGAGGCGGGAGCGAGCGTCGATGTCTTTGCGAACGCTGCCGCCACAACGCTGGTGGCCTCGGGTGTCGCGGCCGTGAGCGGGGCGTTCGCCGATCTCGCGGTCGGCGACAACTTCACCGACGAGACCACGACCAACAGCGGTCAGGCGTCCTACTGGTTGCGGGCCACGGACGCCCTGGGCAACCCGGGCCCGATTGTGACCTTTCAGACCGACATCACACCGCCACTCGTCGCTCTGACCGACGTCGCGCCGCTATTTGTCCGCGCGGGCGTCGTGGTCACGCTCAAGGTGCAAGCGACAAGCGATCTCGCCGCGGTGCCGAGCGTCGTGCTGGCGGGCTATGACGCACCCCCGCCAGATCCGCCGGCCACCTTCGACTGCTCGACGTACAATGCCGTCGACAGCACCTACACCTGCACCTGGACGAGCGCCGGCGTGGAGCCAGAGGGCAGCATGGACGTGGTCATCACCGCCGTGGAGGCGGGCTCGGGCAATGTTGCGCTACGCACCGAGCTGGCGGCGCTGCTCTTTGATTACACTGCCCCGACGCTGTTGCTCAGTGACGGCGACGTCGTCTTGGAAAGCAACCCCGTCGGTCAGCTCGACCGCGTGTCGGTGCCAGACGGCACGCTCGCGCCCTACAGCATCGTCGAGCTCTATCAGACTTCGGCGGGCGTGCCTTCAATCCCAGTGTCGTGCGGCTCTTACGCGCAGGTGGTGCAGCTCACGGCGAACGCGCTCGGCGGTATTCCGTGGACGGAGATCGGCGACGATACCCTTGGCGCCTTTCGCGTCCGTGCCCTCGATGCCGCAGGCAACGATCGCTGCGACCCCGCGTGCCTCGATGCCTGCATCGGGACGTACTGTCCTCCGACCTTTATGTGCTGTCCGCAGGGCGGCGTGTCGATCGATGACTGCGACGGCTACGTGACGCTGTGCAACGACACCGAGGGGCCCACCGTCGCCCTGCAGACCGCGGTGCAACCGGTGACCGCCAGCACCGACGCCTCGTTCGTGTTCAGCATCCAGGACTGGGGTTGTCCGGTGGCATCCGAGCCGCTCGTTGTGCGCTGTCGCGTCGATGACGCCGCGTTCGCCGATTGCCCAGCGACGTTCAGTGTCAACGTCGGTCCTGGCACGCATCGACTCGAGTACTTCGGTGTCGACGGACTCGGGCACGCCACCCGTGACTACGCCGGACCTGTCGTCTACAGCATGACCTGGCGCGTGCAGGCGGAAAATGTCGCATTCGACGCGACGAAGGTTGGGGTCCTCGGCGGTCGCGGCATGGTGGTCGATGGCGGCGGCACCTTGCACCTCGTGGTCGGCGGGGAGGTACTGACGCACTGGTACAGGCCTGCGGCCGGCACGTTTACGAGCGAGGTGGTGAGCACCGAGGCCACCGTCGACGCGGCGGTGACGTATCACGCGGGCACGTTGTACCTGGCCCACACGACCGCCGACGGCGATCTCGCCTTGGCCATGGGCACCACCGGCAGTTGGAGCACCGAGCTGGTCGAAACGGGGGCGCGTGTCGTTCAAGACAGCATCGACATCGCCACCGACAGCGCCGGCGTCCCCACCATTGCCTACCAGCCACGTCGCGGCGAGCTCTGGCAGGACGAAGCTGCGCCCGTCATTCGCACGCGTCTTGGCGTCGCCTCGTGGGGTGAGGCGGAGCAGGTGTCAGCGACGAGCGGCTGGGAGGTGCGCCTCGCGTTTGATTCGACCGATCGGCTGTGGGTGTATTGGACGGTCATACGCAACGGCGGCGGGTGGGATCGCGCGCTGCTCACCCGCGTGCGCGACGGTGGCACGTGGGGCGGCGAATTCCCGGTCGCGGACAACCTCGGCAACACGCCGCCCAATCGCCGCTACCCGACGTTGCTCATCGACGCGACGGATAATCCGCTGGTCAGCTACCGCGACGGCTACGACTCGGAGAGCGCCGAGCTTGAGGTCTTCAATGGCACCGATTGGAGCGATGCGGCACTCAATCTCACCTACCTGCGCTACACGGCGGCCACCCAAGCCAGCGATGGCGATGCGTGGTACGTGTTCGCGGGTCCGACGAGCGCGGCAACTCTGGGCATTCAGCGCTTCGACGGCGCCGGACTCGAGGGAGCCACCTGGGCCGGTCTGGGCGCCCGCGTCGAGTCCACCGCCACCGCAGTCCTCGGTGCTGGTACTCTCGCCACCGCGCAGCTCGCCATCGGGTTTTCGTACGTCGAGAGCGACAACGTCGCGCAACTGGGCTACGGCGAGCTCAATGGCAGTGCCGCGGCGTCGCTAGTAACCGGGGAGCGCATCGACGCCCTGTCGTTGGTTCGCGGCGCGCCGACGCCCACCGCGCTCATTTCGATGGCGGGCAGCAATCGGCTCATGCTCGCGACCTACGACGAATTCGGCAACGCCTTCACCTCGCAGATCGTGGCGAGCGGTGCCGCGGTCGGCGCCGAGGCCGTGGGCGTCTACGCGGCCTCGGGAACGTGGGTGGCCCATCGCGATCCGGCCTGGGGACAGACCACTGCGCAGCTCTTTGTCGAGCACGACGACGGCAGCGGCTTTGTCTCACTCGGCGCCGTGACGTCTCCGACAGATTTCGCGAGCCAGCCGACCCTCGCCCTGGCGGACAATGGCCAGCCGTTTCTCGCCTACCGTCTCGTTAGTGGTGCCGTCACGTCGATCGTCGCCACGTGGTACAACGGCGCCACGTTCGTTGCCCCGACCACGCTCGCCAGCAGCGTCGATGTTGTATCCATCGCCGCCATCGGGGACAGCAACGGCGCCCAGGCCGGCGGTGAGGCGTGGGTCGTCTACGGCACAGGGTCCGGCGGCGTCCACGTCGTGAAGGTCAATCGCGCGGGCGAGGATCCCGCCGTTCCCGGGTGCGAGACCTGCACCAGCGAAGCCTTGAGTACCACCTTGAGCGGCGACGTCGGCGTTGCTGCCGGCTTGAGCCCCCTCGACGCCCCCGTGGTCCTTTTTGTCCCGTTGTCCGGCGCCGCGGGGGGCAACACAGGCCCGCTCACGTGCGCCACCTACAGCGGCAGTGCCTGGACCTACGACGACCTTAGCAGTCGCCTTGTCGCCCAAGCCGGCGTCCCGGGCCAGAATCTATGGGCGCCATCGGTCAACCAGGCGATCGCCGCGGGCGCACAGTACTTTGCTGCGCCGCGGTTTGCCTACGATAGCGCGGGTCTCCTGCGCTTGGCGCTCATCGTCGATGATCAGAGCTACACGGAGGGGCAATTCAATCACTACGTGCTCGCTCGCGAGCTGGCCTCGGGGGACATCGAGGCCTATCCGGTCTGGCCGTTCGTGCACGGCTACGATGGTGCCGTGGGGGACTACCGCCCCATCCGGCCGCTTGGGGACGTCGCTGTGCGCAGTGATGACGCGGCGCTCTTTCTCTGGCCGGACGTCGCGGTCGAGGACGTACAATTCATAACTGAGGCGGCGCTCGTTCCCTGATCGAAGCGTAGCTCACGCTCGGCACGATTGGAGATTGCCACACTGGGCCGGCCCAATCCGATCGTGCCTCTCGTGCGAATGGAGTGATCATGCCTCGCAACGCTCTTCTGCTCCTTTCGGCAATCGTCGGCTGTGCCGGTCCCGTGCGCCATGCAGCCCAGGACTACGACACGTCCCCGACGCCGCCACGTGTCACGGTGGATCGACGTTGCGAGGAGGCGAAGCCCGCGCTGCACGAGCAGTGCGCCCTCGCCGGCAACGCGGTGGTTGGCCATGCCGAGGTGCTCGATATGGTCCACGTGCGGGTCGATCTCGACCTTACGCAAACGGTGTCTGGCTGGGGTGAGCTCGTCTTCACCGCCACCGCGAGTCCCCCGCATGACGCCTCGCGGCAG
>CAYHNK010000389.1:0-4121 GCA_964357695.1 uncultured Bdellovibrionales bacterium
GCCGCCTGGGTCCCCCCCGCTTCGCGGGGCCTCCCCAACGGCTCCGGTCCCCGCGCTCCCGACTGTCGAGATCTCCTCCGTAGCGTCAAGCGGTAGGCGAAGTCATGCGCCGTCGTCCCGCAGTGGGGTCGCCGAGCGCCTCACAGCAACAGCTTCCGAGCCTCGCTGCACCCCAGGGGACGCTCGGGGGCCCCACGAGGGCGCAGCGCAAGTCGTGGTGGCAGACCTCTCGATACGACGAGGTTGGGAGATCGTCGCCGAGCTGCTGGTTCGGTCGGCGATCTCTCGGACTTCATCCAGCGCACAAGTCTACCGCTCCCCGCCCTCCTCAAGCTCGCCGAAGCCGGCGCCTTCGAGAGTCTTGAGCTCGATCGACGCACGGCGATCTGGGAGCTACGCAAGCTCGTCGCTGAGCTGGGCGACACGCTACACGCACCCGCCGCATCGCCGCGCCGCGCGCAGCTCGGGCTCTTCGACAGACTCTCGCCCGCCGAAGAGGTCTTATGGGACTATCGCGCCAGCTTGCACTCGACGCGCGGTCACCCCATGCTCACCGCCCGCCCGGAGCTGACGCGCCGTAAGCTGCCCACGGCCGTGGAGCTCAACGCCATGGAGGACGGTAAGAAGAGCAAGTACGTGGGCCTCGTCATCTGCCGCCAACAGCCCGGCACCTCCACCGGCGTGACCTTCTACACCCTCGAGGACGAGACCGGGCTCGTCAATCTCGTCGTTTGGCGCGATACCTTCGAGCGTCACTCGGTACTCGCGCGCACAGCACTCTTGATGGGGGTGACCGGCCGCGTGCAATCCGAGGATGGTGTCGTGCACCTCATTGCGGAGAAGCTCTGGGATCCCGAGCTGTCGCTTCGGCCCGAGGGGACGAAGACGCGGAGCTTCTATTGAACGAGGGGACTGTTGTCGACTCGAGGTTGTTAAGCACCAGCCGCCACGGTAGAGTGTGGTTTGCGGCCCACAGGGCGCGTGGGTGTAGCAATAACATACCTTGGGAGTGCCACATGTCGACCTCCATCCGTGATACGACCTCGCAGGTCTCCGCGTGGCGACAGCTCACCGACCAGGACTGGACCACGGTCACTCTCAAGCTCGGATCGACGGTCGAGGCCGAGCTACGACGCCTGAAGATCCCGGTCACCGAGCAAGTACTCGCCGCGGTCGCCGCCCACAATCCGCAGGTCGTTGATTTTCGCCTCATCCCCAAAGGTTCTGAGGTGCAGTTGCCGAGCCCCGAATCGTGGGTCGCGCACGACGAGCTATGGCAAGAGGCCCTCGGTGAGCTCACGCGCGATGCGTTTCCCGACGCTTACGTGATCGTCGACGCCGACAAGAGCGGTCTGCGGGTGCGCGATTTCGTTGCGCAAGCAGGCATTGCGCACCGCGATCCCGCGCGCCGGGTGAGCACAGCCGGTGCCGGCCTTGCCACGCCCAAAACGACACGTGCCACGTCACAGGTACCGACCCCCGACAGGGCGCCCGATACCGACGTCGTGCGCCACCTACACAGTTTGCTCGACAATCTTCCCAACGCACACTCCGGCCGGCCCACCCCCGCGCCTCTTCGTGCTGAGGACACCAACCTCAACGCGGACCAGAGGACGCAGCTCATCTTCAAGCGGCTGCACTCCTTGATGCGCGTCCATGCGAACAGCGACGTGGAGCAAAGCTTCGCGGCTCAGCACCCGGGCGCCAGCCTGCGCACGATGATCACGACGCGGCTCTCGGGCCGCGACCAGGCGCACGCGCTGGCGTATCTGAACAACGAGAGCGGCACGCTCGAAGCGCACGATCTCTTGCACTTTCTCTCGCAGGGGTGGCACGACCGCATCCTCGGTGGCCTTGGCACGGCCGACGACAGCCTCAAGCAGCTCATCTATGGCATCGGGCCGCACAATCGCGAGGCCATCAACGCCAAGCTCAAGCAGTACTATGGGCACACGGGCGAGGACCCCATCAGCGACATCATCGGGCACGGTCGCCTCCGCGATGTGTTCCACGGCGAGTTCTCGTTGGGGGAGGCTCGTCGCCTGCGCGCCATCACCTTCATGCCGCGCGACAACGCGGGCCGCATCTCGTCGGCACACGAGCTCGCGTTCGCCCTGAGCGAAGCCAAGGGCGAGGAGCTGATGCTGCTCGTCGATCGATACGTCGGCATCGACCTGGGCGACGTGCGTGCGGCTTTCGCCGAGTTGCATGCGCGTGGCCTGCTGCCCGAAGCCGGCGCCAAGGATCTCGACGGGCACTTACGCGCCCGGCTGAACGCGTCGCAACTCGCGGCGTTCGCCCACCTCGAGAGCCTCGCCACCGCGACACCGGGGGAGGCGCGCGGCAAGCAGGTGGCCTACGTTGCAGCGCGACTCGCAGCGGCGGTGCAGGTGCGCAATCGCGACAGCGTCACGCGCATTCTCGACGAGCTCGTCGGCGATGGACAAGATCGGCCGGGCTTTGTCGAGATCGAGAAGAGCCAGCCGTCGCCGCTCAAGGCACGCATCCTGGCGTTGCTCACCCCCGAGCAACGTGCCACCGCCGAGCTCGTCATGGATGGCGAGCCGTCGAGCTCGCCGCGACTGCTCGCACGTCGCCTGCTGCGACTCGAAGGTGACGAGCTCACCACCGCACTCGCACGCATCGGGCACCACGAGCTTGCCGCATTGCACGCGGAGCTCGCCACGAGCGGCGTCGACACCTTTGACAAGCTGCGCGCCCACGTAGCCAAAGAAGCGGGCGCGTGGCTGGACGGCACGCAGAAGGTCCCCTCGCGCGCCTTGGCGCTGCTCGATCGCGGCAATCCCAAGGCGATGGGCGCGCACTATCCAAAAGACTTTTTCGCCGTGAATGCCCAGGGCGAGGTCGTGCTGTCGCCCGCCGCCGAGATGGTCTACGCGGTGCAGGACAAGGGATTCTGGATCTTCGGCCGCCCCGACAAAAAGCGCCTGCTCCAACTGACGCAACGGCTATCCGACGCCGACAAGGCCGCATTGCCTGCCGCTTACCAGTCGTTCGCCAAGCTCACCAGTGACCCGCAGCCACTCAAAGAGCGGCTCCTCGACGCCATGACCGACACCGACGCCGAGGACGTCTGGCGCACGCTGCACCCCCGCCAAGTGCGCGCCGACGTGGATGGCACAGAGCAACAACTCGACGTCCTGCTCGCCGACATGAAGGCAGAGCTGCGGCGCGGCTTTCCCGCCACACTCGGCCAATTCGACATGGAGCGCGGCCTCTTCGAAGAACGCCTGATGCAGCTCGAAGTGGGCGTGCGCGACATGCTGGTGCGCGTGCGCGCGCGCGCCGATGCTGGCGGCAACCCGGCGCTGTCCCCCGAGGAGACCGCCGAGATCCGCACCGCTATCGAGCAGCTCATCACGTCCCTGCGGCCGTTCCTCGACGAGCGCGCCGCCACGGCCGATGGACTGCGACAAGCAGGCATCGTCGCCGGCGCGGCTTTTGGCATCGCGCTCGCGACCTTTCTCGCGGCGCCGACGAGCGGTGCGAGTCTTGCCGCGGTGCCCAAGCTGGCGCTCATTGCGGGGGGAGCTTTCGGCGGCACGCTCGGCGCCATGGGTGGTGACGCCACCGATGGCATCGATTTCACGAGCTCGGAGTTTGTGCTCAACGACGTCCTTTCCGGCAGCACGCAAGGGGCGGGCATGGGTCTGGGCGCTGTCAACGTCGCCGCCATGGCGACGCCTGCCGGCAGTCTCATTTCGCCGACGGCCTTGCGGGCCATGCCGTGGCTCGCCAACGCGCAAAGCGGCCACTGGACCGCGAAGGTGGGTGCGACCCTCTACCAGGCAGCACGCATGGGCGGCGTGCCGGGCCTCGTCACCGGTATCGGCCAGGGTGTGCCGGCATACGCGGAGCAGGATTTTCTCGCCGCCACGGGCGACACCCTGCTCGCCGCCTCCATTGGCTTTGGCGGTGGTACGCTTGCGACGGCGGCTCTCTTGCCCGTCACCTACCGCAGTGCCATGACCTTCAGTGCCGCACGGCCCGCCGTCGACGCCGCCAACCATCCCGCGAATGCGGCGGTGATAGAACGGGCACGCCAGCGCGTCGCCGCGTTCATGCGCCGCGCCAGTGACATGACGGTGTTCACCTGGGGA
>CAYHNK010000390.1:0-4109 GCA_964357695.1 uncultured Bdellovibrionales bacterium
GACCGGAGCCCTCCGAGGGGCCCCGCGAAGCCGGGGAGCCGGAGGGCGAGGACCGCAAGCAGGCCGGACGACCCGGACCGCTGCCCCGCCCGCACGCGCCTTGACTCCGTGCCGCCTAGAGATCCGCTTCGTCAAACTCTTCGATCCCTTTACGCACGCGGTGCATGAACTGCTCGGCCACGGCGCCGTCGATGAGACGATGGTCGAACGAGATGGACATGTAGCAGCGCGTGCGGATGGCCAGCATGTCGTCGATGACCACGGGGCGCTTCTCGATAGCGCCGACGCCGAGGATGGCGACCTGGGGCTGATTGATGACCGGCAGACCGAACATCTGACCGAACTGCCCCGGATTGGTGATGGTGAAGGTGCCAGCCTGGACTTCATCGGGCTTGAGCTTCTTGGTGCGCGCGCGCCCCGCGAGATCGATGGCGCGCCGCGCGAGCCCGAGGGTGTTGAGCTCGTCGGCGGCGTGGATGACCGGGACGATGAGGCCCCAGTCGAGGGCCACCGCAAAGCCGAGGTTGACGTGGTGATGGTAGATGAGCTTGCGCCCCTCGAGATCCATCGAGGCATTGACGATGGGGAAGGCCTTCAGGGCGTCGACAATCACCTTGAGGATAAAAGCGTTGTAGGTGAGCTTGACGCCATGGTGCTCTTCCCAGGCCGCCTTGTGCTTGTCGCGGAGCTTGGCAACGCGGGAGAAATCCACGTCCCACAGGCTTTGAACGTGGGCGGAGATGCGACGCGACCAGATCATGTGCTCGGCGATCTTGGTGCGCATGACCGAGAGGTCTTCGACCCGATCGCCCTCGTAAATGCGCGGTCGGAAGGCGTCGGGGATCTCGGTGGGCCCCTGCATTGCGACGCTCGCGACGACGCCGCCGCCGCGTGCCGGGCTCGCCGCGGATGGGCTCGTGGGCTTGGGCGCTCCCTGTGCGAGATAGCCGACAATGTCGTTTTTGGTCACCCGACCACTGATACCGCTGCCGGGGATATCGGCGACGTTGACGCCGTGCTCGGACGCGATCTTGCGCACAAGCGGCGAGCTTTTGGTCTGCCGTCGCTCCTCGAGCGAGCTCGGGGCGGGCTCACCGGCCTTGGGAGCAGCCTTGGCGGCTGCTGGAGCTGCGACCGGCGTGGGTGCTGAAACGGCCGCGGGCTGCGCGCTCGCTATGGCCGGTGCTCCGGCGTCGGCGATCACGGCAACGACGGTGTTGATGGCCACCGTCTGCCCGGGGGCCACCTTGATTTCGATGAGTGTGCCGGTGGCCGGCGACGGGATCTCGGCATCGACCTTGTCCGTCGAGATCTCAAAGAGCGGCTCGTCGCGATCCACTTTGTCGCCCACCTTCTTGAGCCAGGTCGTGATCGTACCTTCGGCGATCGACTCGCCCATCTGCGGCATGATGACGTCGTGAGACACCGGATATCCTCCACGTAGCAAAGAGCCAGGCGCTCGCGGCGCCGATGGTGTTGGGGCGATAGCCGCCTCCAGAACAGAATTCAGAGCCTCGATCAAGCGCTCGCCATAAAGTGCCGAGAATTTGACCAGGCGCTCGCGTCACCGCACATTAATCACACAACGCCCGTGCCGCCAGGTTGCGCGACCTGGAACAGCAGCAAAGAGGGCACTACCGGAGGACTTCCCATGGCAGGAACCGATCCCTGGGCTTTCGACATCGACGTCGATATTTCGCCCTTCTTGGGTACGCTCGCCGGTCCCACCTATATCGACGCCCGTTGGTATGAGCTGCTCGCGCCCCGTGGCGAGCGTTCGGTGGAGCTGCAACAAACGATCGATCGATCGTTTCGGCGGGCCGTGTTGCGGGCGCAGTGGCGTGCCACCTCGCGCCGGGCGCTCGATCGGCGCCGTGCGGTGCGGGTGCCGCTCGTCTCGCGAGTGTACGTCGAGGCCGCCTCCCCGCTCGTCGCCACCGACATCTCGCTCGCCGGGCTGCGCTGCTCGGGCCGGCCGAGCACGCCGCTCTTGGACATCGAGTTCCGCCTGCCGGGCGTGCAGTTTCCTATCGAGACCAAGGCCGAGGTGGTGAGCTACAAAGACGCGAGCGTCATTCCGCTCGTCGGGTTGCGCTTTGTGCGCATCGATCGTCCGTACGTCGAGCTCATCGCCAACTACGTCAGCCGTCGCACCCACGCCGAAAAGGTTGCCGCCTAGCCTTGGGCGCATCGAGAGCCTCATGCCTTACGCACCCCCGTCCGACGAGACGCTCCTCAAGCTGTTTGAAGCTGCACGCACGATCGCCGTCGTCGGTTGCTCGCCGCGGCGCGAGCGCACGAGTCACCAGATCGCCGCCGCGATGCAGGGCCGTAGCTACCGCATCATCCCGGTGCATCCGGCGGGCGGCAGTATCCTCGGTGAGACGGTCTACACCGATCTTGCGAGCATTCCCCGCGAGACGCGCATCGACATCGTCAACGTCTTTCGTCGCTCCGAGCACACGCCCGCGCTCGCTCGCGCGGCAGTCGACCTCGGCGCGCGTGCCCTGTGGCTGCAACAAGGTGTCTACAGCGAAGAAGCTGCGCGCATTGCCACAGGCGGTGGCCTCGTGTGTGTCATGGATCAATGCATTGCGGTCATCCATCGCCTGCTGACCGATCGCTGAAAACCTCAGTCACCGACGTCTTGGGTCGAACCTCTTGGGCTACGCGCCTGGGGGTGCTATAGACCGTCGACGGTCGAGCGGCACACACACAGAGCCGCCACCCAACGAAAGAGGTCATCATCATGCGTGTCGTGCGAGCTTTGAGCTTGGGGTTGGTGTTCGCTGCTGTCCTGTCGTTGATGCCGGGTGTGGCGAGCGCCGCCGAGGAGTGGATCATCAAGCAAGGCGGACAGAGCCATAGCGAGCAAACTGTCGATGTGGTGGGTCTCCTCGACGTGTTCGGCACCATGCGCATTGGCGTCGGTGGCTGGTATGGCATGTCGCTCGTGCCCGAGGGTTTCATCAAGCCAATCAACGACGCCTTCTTCCTGGAAGTCGGCGCCTATCTCGAGCACGACCGCTACAGCTGGGGCTACGCAGGCTACGATTGCACGGTGAGCTGGAATCGACTCTCGCCGCTCGGCGGCGTACGCTGGAATTTCTACCTGACGCCGGAATGGACCGTCTTTGCGACATCCAAGCTGGGCTACGCCATCGGTTTTGGCGACAGCGAGAGCTGCAGCGGACCGACCGGCACGTACAACGCGAGCTCGGGCGTCAACTACTCGGCCTTTCAGTTCGACGGCGCCGCGGGTGCCTACTGGAAGATGTCTGACGCCTGGTCGCTGCGGCTCGAGTTGAGCTACATCGGCCCGGTCGTCGGCGCATCCATGAAGCTCTAGGCAGCACACTCCTTCACAAAGCGGCGCAGGATCTCTCGCGCCTCGTCGGCCAGACCCACAAACTGGAGCGCGAGCCCGATGCCGCGCGGCACCTCCGCCACGTCGACGACGCGGCAGGTGGCGTGGATGGCTCGCTCGTCTCCGGGCACACGAAAACGCACGCGGACGAGCTGCCCTGGCCAGCGGGCATCACGCGTCGTCACCAGCATGCCGCCTGTGCCAAGATCGTGAGCAATGAGGTAAGCGCCGCCGTCGAGCGCTTCGACCCGGACCGTCGTTTCGGTGCGGGGTACGAGGCGGCGATCAGGGTGCGTAGCGCAGCCGTCCAGCATGCGATGATTGTGCGCCGGCGTGTAATGCACCGCAAAAAATCGGCGGTGTGTGAGCACCCCTTGCAACCTTTGACTTTCCCCTGCCCAGGCGCTTTATAGGCGCCCAACATGACCGACGTACCCCCTCCCGTCGACGGCGCCCACGACCGCCAGCTGCCGATCGACATCGAAGACGAGATGCGCGCGTCGTATCTCGACTACGCCATGAGCGTCATCATCGGGCGCGCCTTGCCCGACGTGCGCGATGGCCTCAAACCGGTGCATCGCCGCGTGCTCTTTGCCATGCAGGAGCTCGGCAACACTTACAATCGCGCCTACAAGAAATCCGCGCGCATCGTCGGCGACGTCATCGGCAAGTTCCACCCCCACGGCGATCAAGCGGTCTATGACACCATCGTGCGCATGGCGCAGGACTTCTCCATGCGCCA